>JAEUHU010000416.1 GCA_016793305.1 Planctomycetota bacterium | reverse complement strand
GCCCTGGCGACGTTGCCGCTGACGACGCTGCGGCTCGGCGGCTGCTCGGCCCTGACGGACGACATCGGGCCGGCCCTCGCGAAGATGGTGACGCTGCGCGAACTCGATCTCGCCCAGTTGCCGAAGGCGAACGGCGCGTTGCTGCAGGACCTGCCGATCCAGCTCGAACGTCTGGCGATCGGCGGCAACACGCACTGGCGCGCTACGACCTTGGCCCTGCTGCCGACGTTCTCGTCCCTGTTCGAGCTGCGCGCCGACGGTGGCCTGTCCGGCTACGCCGAGCTGGCTTGGGCCGCGGGCACCTCGCTTCGCCTCTTGGAGATCGCGGCCCCCGCGGGGCGTCTGTCCCAAGACGGCAGTGCAACCCAACCGGCCGTCGATCCCCAGCAAGTTGCCGATCTCGAGCGGCTGCTGGCCGCCCAGGTGCACCTCGAGAGCCTGATCCTGCACCCAGGACTCGGCGTCCCTCGGAGCTTGATCGAGGTGGCAGGAGCGTTGCCGTACCTGCGCTCGCTCGAACTCCACGTTCCTTCCGACCTGGCACCGCTGGCCCGCTCGCGCACGCTGCAGGAGCTGCGCCTCGTCGACAACGCCTTCGACGGCAGCGCGCTGGCGAGCCTGCGCGACGTGCCACTCCGCGTGCTCGACGTGCGCAACACCCGGTGCGATCCGGCCACGGTCCAGAAGCTGGCCACCGAGCACTGGCCCGGGTGCACCGTCGTGCTGCCGAACGGCTCGCGGTTCCGCACGCGGTAAGGGCCGAGCATGCCAATCCGCATCGCCAACTCGCTGTTGCCCAGCAGAAACGAGTTGGCGCCCGAGCCCGCCTCGGGGCCCGGGTCAGTCCTTCGCGGGCTTGCGCAGCTGCCGGAGCGTCGCCGTCGCGATCGCCGCGATCGCCTTGTCGTTCCCGCTCGCCAGATCTTCGAGCTTCGGCACGGCGGCCGCGGCCGCGGGGCCGATCTGGCCCAGCGACACGATCGCCTCGCGCACCAGCAGAGGCTCGGTCGTGTCGAGGGCCCAGACGAGTGCCGGCACGGCCTCGCGCGCATCCGCGCCGAAGCCGCCGAGGGCGACCGCGGCGGCGCGCGCTTCCGCGAGGTCCCCGTGCTGCAGCAGGAACGCGCGCGCCGCGACGCTGCGCAGGTCGCGTGGCGCGATCGCCACCAGCGCCCGCGCGGCCGCGTGGCGCGGCTGGTCCTGCATCGGGAAGTACTGGCCGAGCAGCTTGCTGTGCCCGTTCGACGGCAGCTCGCGCGTCAGCAGGTGCACCAGCGAATCGACCGCCGGCAACGCCTCCCTGCCGCGCCGCGCCAACGCTTCGCAGGCCGCCTCGCGCACCTGCTCGAACGCGTCGTCGACCTGCTTCTGCAGCGCCTCGATCGGCGCCTTGCCGTCGACCATGCCACGCGCGAACACGCGGGTCAGCTGGCTGGCCAGCTGCGGCAGCGCAGCCTTGCCGCACTGCTGCACGAACGCCTCGGCGCGGCCTTCGATCGTGTTCGCGAGGTCGACGGCTCCCGCACGATCCGCGGGCTCTGCCCATGGCAGCAGGTCGGCGCACGTCGTGGTGAACGGCACCAAGGCCTGGAGCGGCACGTCGGCGGCGTGGCTGCGCAAGGTCGCGAGCGCCGTCGGCGCGTCGGCTGACGCCAGGATCAGGGCCAGCGCTGCCTGCACCGCGGCCCCGTCGCCAGCTTTGCACGCGGCGACGAACGCCACCATCCCGTCGGCAGCTCGCGGTGGTTCGGCGCGTCGCTCGCCATCCTGCGCCGCCACACCACTGGCGAGCAAGACCACCAGCGACCACGTCGACAGCTTCGGCCTCGTCATCGCCGGAGCCTCGCACGCCGAGCGAGGTCACACAAGCGAACACTGCCCCGGACGCTCACACCTCGAGCGCCAGCTTGCCGAGCGCCTGCCGTTCTTCGAGCAGCCGATGCGCCTCGCCGACCTGCGCCATCGGCAGCGTGCGGTCGAGCACGGCGCGGAAGCGCCCCTGGTCGAACAGGCGCAGGATCTGCCGCAGGTCGCCCTTCTGGCCCATCGTCGAACCGAGGATCGACAGGCTCTTGAAGAACACCGCGTGCAGCGACAGCGACACTGCTCCGCCGGTCGTGGCACCGCAGGTGACGAGGCGCCCGCCACGCTGCAGCACCTTCAGCGACGTGTCGAAGGTCGCCGCCCCGACGTGCTCGAACACCACCGGCACGCCCGCCTTGCCGGTCAGCGAGCGCACGGTCGCCGCGACGTCCTGCGTCTGGTGGTCGATCACGTGGTGGGCGCCCAGCGCCTTCACCTTCGCGCACTTCGCCGCCCCACCGGCGGTGGCGATCACCTGCGCGCCGAGCACGCTGGCGATCTGCACCGCGGCACTGCCGAC
>JAEUHU010000411.1 GCA_016793305.1 Planctomycetota bacterium | reverse complement strand
GCAGCGCCAACTGCTCTGCTACGGCGTCGACGACCCGAACCACACCTTCGAGGTGCGGCTCGGCAGCGACGAAGGCGAGGTGATGCTGGCACCGCAGTTCGGCACCGACTTCCTGACGTTCGCCACCCGGGCGCGGCGCGGAGCCGGTGCCCTACGCCTGTACTGCCTCGGCCTCACCGACCGCGCCGGCCGCTTCGCCGACGGCCAGAAGCACCGCCGCATCGACCTCGCCGGCAACCGCGACGGCATGACGGCCCACGGCCCCCATCTGGTGCTCGCCGGGGCCCAGGGGCTGGTGCTGCTCGGATCCACCCCGGACGCTTCCACGAGTCCACGATGAACCCTCTCCTCCGCGTCCTGCCGTCCCTGGCGTTCCTTGCCGCCGCGCTCGCCTCGGTCGCTCACCTGCCCGCGCAGGAAGTGCAGCGCAAGGGCAGCAGCAGCGAGGCCCTGATCGACGAGAGCCTGCGTTCGGCCGCCAACCGTGGCCTCGAATGGCTCGCCGCCCACCAGCACAAGGACGGGTACTGGGCCGAACTGGTCGGCTACAAGCTCAACGACGGCTACGAGACGACCGACGACCGGCCGCTGCCGCACGTCGGGGTCACCGCGCTGGCGTTGATGAGCTTCCTCGCCGGTGGTCACCTGCCCGACCGCGGCAAGTACGGCGACGTGCTGCACCGCGGCATCGACTACGTGCTGCAGTGCTCCCAGGACGACGGCCAGATCACCCAGAACGGCACGCGCATGTACAGCCATGCGTTCGCGACGCTGTTCCTGGCCGAGGTCTACGGCATGGTCGAGCGCCCCGACGTGAAGCGCGTGCTGCAGCGCAGCGTCGACCTGATCGTCGACTCGCAAAACGCCGAAGGCGGTTGGCGCTACCGCCCGTTCGCACGTGAGTCCGACATGTCGATCACCGTCTGCCAGGTGCTGGCGCTGCGCTCGGCGCGCAACGTCGGCATCCACGTGCCCCTGACGACCATCAAGAACGCGCAGAACTACGTCTACCGCAGTGCCGTGCGCGGCAACGACCGCACCTACCGGATGCGCGGCGGGTTCGGCGACGACGGCGGCAGTTTCCGCTACCAGAACCGCGAGCCGACGCGCGCCACGTTCCCCCTGACCGCGGCCGGCATCACCACGCTGTACGCGGCTGGCGAGTACGACAGCCCGATCATCCGCGACGCGCTCGACTACCTCGACCGGCGACTCGAGAGCTTCACCACCGCGAACGAAGGCCACTACTTCTACTTCTACGGTCACTACTATGCGGTGCAGGCCTACTACATCACCGGCGACCCGAAGTGGACGAAGTACTTCCGCACCATCAAGGCCTCGCTGCTGAGCCAGCAGCGGCGCGACGGCAGCTGGCGCTGCCACACCGGGCCGGGCGATGCCTTCGGCACCGCGGTGGCGACCCTGATCCTGCAGATCCCGCTGCAGTACCTGCCCATCTTCCAGCGATGACCAAGACGCCGTCCCGCCCGCTGGAGCACTCGTGAGCTCTCCTTCGTCCACCGCCGACGTCCCGAACACGATCCTGCGGCCGCTGCTGCAGCGCCAGCTCAGGGCGCTGCGCGGGCGCTACCTGCGGCACGGCCTCGGCCTCGTGCTGGCGGCACTGGCTGGCTGCGTGCTGCTGTTCTTCACGCTCGATCGTTGGCTGCTGCTGCCGCTGCCGATCCGCCTGTTGCACACGACCGCAGTGCTCGCCGTCGCCGGTTACGGCTTCTGGCGCTTCGTGCGCTACCCGCTGTCGCGTCGCTTCGAGGAGCTCGACGCCGCCGTCTGGTTCGAGCGGGCCTTCCCGACCCTGCACCAGCGCGTGGTCTCGGCCGTGCAGCTGGCCGCCCAGCGCGACGTCGCCGACCCGGCACTGCGCAACCAGTCGCAGGCGATGATCGACCGGCTGCTGGCCGAGACCGCCGAAGCGGTGCAGGCGCTGCCGCTGCAGAACCTCTTCGACCCTCGGCCGACGCGGCGCACCGGGGCCGCCGCCGCACTCGGCGGCCTGGTGCTCGTGGTCGGCGCAGTCTCGTCGCCGGCGGTGGCGAGGGCGTTCTTGCTGCGCCACCTCGGCCTCGCCGCCGAGTATCCGCGCGAGACCTCGTTGTTCGTCGAGTTGCCGCCGGCCGGGCCGGACCTGCAGATCGCGACCGTGGCGGGCCGGGTCGAGCTCACCCTGCCGGCCGGGGCCGACCTGCCGGTCGGCGTGCGCGTCGAAGGCATCGTGCCGAAGGAGGTGTTCCTCGACGTCGTCGCCGGTCGCGACGGCGGAGGCGAAGTACGCAGCCTCAACATGAGCCCACGCGGCGAGCGCTTCCGTCACGTGTTCCGGCGCCTCAGCGGCTCGTTCTCGTTCCACGCCCGCGGCGGCGACGATCCCGACGGCGACCTCGAAGTGATCGTGCGCACCGTGCATCCGCCCCAGGTCGCGAACCTGCGCGCCGTGGTGACGCCACCCGCCTACACCGGCGTGCAGCGCGTCGAGCAGCCGGG
>JAEUHU010000387.1 GCA_016793305.1 Planctomycetota bacterium | reverse complement strand
GAACGCGCAGGCGACGCTCATCTTCTCGCCGCCCGGCCGCGTGCAGTCGACGTAGGCGAGGTAGGCGTTCGACATCGGCGCCATCTTGGCGTGCTTGCCGGCGTCGTTGACGTGGAACGTCATGTCGCAGGCGCGGCCGTCGAGGTAGAGCGTGCCGGCCTGGAAGATGGCGCCGCGGCGGGCGTAGAAGTCGGTGAAGCTGACGTAGTTGTTCAGCAGCCGCGCGAAGTCGCGGTGCAGGCGGCACAGCTTCTCGACGCGCGTCATCGCATCGACCTCGACGCCGACCGCGAGGTCGTCCTCGATGGCCTTCTGCAGCAGGGCCTTGCTGCCGCCGGCGAGGATCTCGCGCACGCGCTTGCTGCCGAGCTTCTCGACCGAGGCGCCGCCCTTCTTGCCGAGCCACGCGCCGTGCGCGTCGAGCTTCTGGCACAGCGCCGTCCAGTCGGCCTCGGTCAGGCTCTCCTTGTCCTTGCAGCACGCGGCGCGGAACGCCGCCAGCGGGGCTGCCCACGCCGGGTTGACGCCCTTCGTCAGCGGCAGCGGCTTGTCGGCGGCGACCAGCGCCAGCGGGAAGTGCGCCACTTCCTGGGCCGTGATGGTCAGGTCCTTCGCGGCGGCGGCGATGTAGGCCTCCTGCTCGCGGTTGACCGCGGCCAGCGCGCGCGGATCGAACGCGGCGAGGCGGCAGCGGCCGAAGTAGTCGTCGATCTTGCCGCGCACCGCCTGCAGGGCTGCGAACGCGGCACCGGTCGCGTCGCCGAACGGCAGCACGGTCTTGGTGTCGGTCTCGGCGAGCTTCTGCCACGCGTCGAACTCGGCGCAGGCGGCGAAGAACGCGTCGAGCTTGCCCTGGTCGTAGCCCGGCTTGCCCGAACGGTCGGTGGCGCCGCCGAGGCACGCGACGATGTCGGCCGCGACCCCGCGCGCCTTCTCGTCGTCGACGGTGTCCGGCGGGACGATGCCGTCGGCGTTGCGCTTGGCCTTCGCGAACACCTCGGCGGTCTTCTCGGCGTCGGCGACCGTGATCACCGCCGCTTCCTTGCCGAGGCTCTTCAGGATGTGCTGCGCCGACGCCAGCAGCGCCTTGCCCTCGGTGGTGTCCTTGCGCAGGTTGGCGAGCGCCACGCCGTCCTCGCCCTTCACCAGGCTGTCGCCGTTCTGCACGACGTCGCGCAGCCACTTCACCGCCGCCAGGATCTCCGGCGGCCGCACGTGCGCGTCCTTGTCGGCGTCGAGCAGTTCGAGCGTGCGCTGGTCGATCTCGAGGCCCTTCACCGGGCAGCTGAGGGCGACCCACAGCTTCTGGTCGAGCTGGTCGAGGTTGAGGATGTCGGCGCCCTTGTCGAGGCGGACCTGGTCGACGCCGCCGGCGCGGTAGAACGACCAACGATGGGAGCTGGGCTTGGCTGCTGGAGTGGACATGGCGAGATGGGGAGAAACGCCCCTCGGGAGGAAGGGGGCGGAGAGCTTGACGTCGCCCGGGCGGGGATCAAGCCAGCGCGAGCCATACTCGCGACCCGACGACGGCGTAGTCAGTCTCGCAAGGCGGCGGCGAGCACGTCCGGGGCGCCTTGGCGCACGGCGGACTGCATCGCCAGCGAACGGTCGACCGCGCGCGCCGAGAAGCCGAGCGGCAGCATCAGGCCGTCGAGGTCCGACCAGTCCGGTCCGGCCAGACGCCGCTCGAACTCGCTGCGCGCCTTGGCGATGAGGTCCTCGTTGCCGGTCGTGGCGGCCAGGGCCGCGAGGTTCTGCACGGCCGGCACGTAGCCCGGGTCGGCGGCGGCGGCGCGTTCCCACAGCCGCCAGGCCGCCTCGCCGCCTTCGTTGCCGCGCCAACGCAGCGTGGCGAGGCCGAGCAGGTTCAGCGTGCGTGGGTCGTCGGGCGAAAGGTCGTGCGCGGCCAGCGCCGCGGTCACCAGCACGCGGGGCTCGGCCCAGGTGGCGCACAGGGCGGTGGCGCGGCCGAGCACGCGTTCGGCCTCGCTGCTGCGTGGGCGGCCCGGGCCGCGCCGGGCCAGCAGATCGGCCAGCTGGCCGAGGCGGTTGCCGAGACGGTGCTGCTGCACACGCGCGTGGCCGGCTCCGGCGATGCGGCGCAGGCGAGCGTCGTCCCCGAGCAGCTCCGCGACCACGGCCTCGAAGTCCTGGTCGCCGTACAGCACGCATTCTTCGCCCGGCACGAAGAACTCGGCGACCTCGGTGTTCTCGCGCTCCATCAGCAGCACGGCGCCACACGCCGGCACCTCGAAGCCGCGCAGGTTCATCTCGCCGCGGATGCTGCGGTTCCAGCCGATCCGGCAGCGGTTCAGGAAGCGGCCGTAGTCGGCGCCGCGCACCTGGTCGGTGACGACGGCGCCGATGCCACGTTCGTTCAGCCGATGCAGTCGCTCGAGCCACGGCGCGCGCTGCCGCTGCACCGCCGGGTTGAGGTTGCCGGCGAAGCCGACGTCGACGGTGCGCGGCCCGGCGTCCGGCCACAGGCGATGGAACGGGCGCTTGTGCGCGTACTGGCACCAGGGGCGCACGTCGGCGAAGCCGAGCCGCGCGAACAGGTCCTGGCCGGGCCGATCGCACAGCAGCACGTCGAAGAACGGCCACAGGCCGGCGAGGTACGGCAGTGTCAGGTTGTAGTCCGACACCACGCCCACGACCGGCACCGGGCATCGTTCGAGCCCGGCCGGCAACGGCTCCTGGTCGGGCCAGTAGAGCAGCAGCACGTCGGGCTCGAAGCCCGGTGGCAGGAGAGCTGCCAGTTCGTCCCAGCTGCCGCTCGACGGGTCGAACGCGACGTCGAACGGGAAGTGCACTCCGTCGACCAGCATGCGCTCGGGCGGGCCGTAGGTGACCAGCTCGACGCCGTGCATCGCGGCACGTTCGTCGAAGCAGTCGAGCGGCAGGTTGGTCAGGATGCGCATCGCCGAGAACCCTACGCAGCCGGCAGGGCGGCGAGGTTGGCGCTGGCGTCGGCGTGGCCGGGTTGCACGGCCAGGGCGCGTTCGAAATTCTGGCGGGCACCGCGGAGGTCGCCGGCCTGGAACAGCACCACGCCGAGCCGGTTGTAGGCGTCGGCCGAACGGTCGCCCGAGGTGATCGCGGTGCGGAACGCCTGCGCCGCGTCGCGCATGCGGCCGAGGGCGTGCAGCGCTTCGCCGCGACCCTGGTGCAGTGCTGCGTCGTCGTGGCCGAGTTCCCACAGGCGTTCGTAGAGGCGCAGGGCCACCTGCGCGTTGCCGGTGCGCGCCTGCAGCACGGCCGCGCCACGCAGCAGCTTGGCGTGGTCGGGCAGCAGTTCGTGCGCGGCGAGGGCGGCGCGCGCGGCGAGGGCCAGGTCGCCGTGGCGATCGGCGTCGGCGGCGAGGCGGAGCAGGCGCTCGGCCAGCGCGTCCGGGGTGTCGGCGGCGTCGGCCGGAGGCTCGTTCGCCGTCGTCGGCGACCCGACGAGACGCAGCGGCGTCGTGCCCTTCGGCTGGGCCGTGGCGACCGCGCGCTCGAACGCCCCCAGCAGGGCCGCACCGTGGCGGTCCTGCCGGTAGTGCGCGGCCAGGGCGAGACCTTCCCGGCGCAGCGTCGCCCGCACCTCGGGGATCGCGCCGGCGACCACGAGCGCCTCGGCGAGGGCGGCCGGATCCTGCGGCGGCACGAACATCGCGTAGCGATCGTGGCCGGCGAGCCGTTCGTGGTCGCGGAAGCAGGGCACGTCGGTCAGCACGGTCGGCACGCCGCACGCCATCGCTTCGACCGCGGGCAGGAAGAAGCCCTCGTCGGCGCCGGTGCTGGTGGCGAGCAGCAGGTCGAGCGAGCGGTAGAACTCGCCCATGCGGCTCGGCGGCAGCTGCTGGTGCCACTCGATCGGGAACGGCTGCTGCTGCTCTTCGGCGGCCGGTGCGGTGTTGGTGGCGCGCACCAGCACGAGCTTCTGGCCGGCCTGGTGGGCCAGGCGGCACGCGGCATAGCCGGTGGCGAGGCCCTTCCACGGGATCTGGTAGGGGCCGACCAGGCCGACCCGCAGCGGCGAACCCGCGGCGCGCTCGGCGGCGGGGAAGTGCACGTTCGCGTCGATCGTGTAGGGCACCTCGTGGGCCGCGATGCCGAAGCGCTCCTGCAGCAGGCGCGTCAGGTGCGGAGCGATGGTGACGTGGTGCACGCCGGGCAGGCGGTAGGCGGCCTCGATGCGTTCGCGCAGTTGCGCATGCTCGGCGGCGTCGCCTTCGTAGCCCTGGCAGAAGTGCACCGGCACGCCCTTCTGCGGCGTCGCCGCCCGGGCCCACGCGATCGTCGTCCAGAACGTCGCCACCAGCACGTCGGCGTCCGGCAGGTGGTCGCCGTGGAAGTCCTGCACGCGCGCGAACTGGCACTGCAGCTGCATCCAGGCCGGGGGTCCCGAGCGACTGACGACGGTGACCTGATGGCCCTGCTGCTGCAGCCAGTTCGCGTTCTCGAGCGCGACCTTGACGCCGCCCCAGAGCTGGTCCGCCGATTCCAACAACCACGTGATGCGCATCGCCTTTGCCTTCGCCGCCAGGTGCGGCCGTGCTCCGATCCACGGCATGGATCGGCCCGATGGCATGGGCGAACTTGAGGCCGCCCGGCCGCGTTGGCGCCGGGCCCTCCCGCACGGCATGATCCCCGCCCCGCTGTGAACCCGCTGATCCGCGTCATCCCCTCCTTCCTGGTGCGGTTCTTCGCCAGCCCCTACGTCGCCGGCGACTCGCTGCAGAAGGCCGTCGGCGTCGTGCAGAAACTGCGCCGCGAGCGCGGTCTCTTCTCGACGCTCGACCTGCTGGCGGAGGACATCCGCACCGACGAACTGGCGCAGCAGAACCTCGACACCTACCTGCAGATGGTCGACGCGGCGGCGGCCCTGCCGGTCGAGGACCGGCCGACGCTGTCGCTGAAGCCGTCGTCCTACACGACGAAGCCGATGCAGCACGGTGGCGATGCCGCGGGTTCACGTGAGGCGCTGTTCCGGATCGCTCGCGCCGCCAAACAGAAGGGTGTCGCGCTGACGATCGACATGGAGAGCCGGCACTGGACGGACTTCACGCTCGACGCGTTCTCGGCGATGCACCAGGAAGGGCTCGACCAGGTCGGGATCGTGCTGCAGACGCGCATGAACCGCACGGAACGCGATCTCGACGCGCTGCCGAAGGGCTGCCGGGTCCGGCTCGTGATCGGCATCTACCGCGAACCTGCCGAGGTGGCGATCGCCGACAAGCCGGCGATGAAGGACCGCATGCTCGCCTACGCGGAGACGCTGCTGCGGCGTGGCCACTACGTCGAGTTCGCGACGCACGACGACGCCTACGTGCGGCGCTTCGTCGAGCAGGTGGTGCCGAAGGTCGGGGCCGGCAAGGACCGCTTCGAGGTGCAGATGCTCTACGGGGTGCCGCGCGAGCGCTTCCTCGCCGACCTGCTGCGGCAGGGGATCAAGGCGCGGCTCTACGTGCCGTTCGCGATCGGCTGGGGGATGGCGATCCAGTACCTGCGGCGGCGGCTCGACGAGTATCCGGCGATGGTCTGGCTGGTGACCAAGAACCTGTTCTGGCGCCGCTGAACCGGGCTCGCCGCCGCGTTCGGTGGGCTCAACGCGGTGTTGCCGCCGGAACGGCGTGCAGGGCGCGAGTCCGGCAGTGCAGCGCGTCGAAGTGCTGCCAGCCGTCGAAGCGATAGCCGCGCACGTCGCAATCGGGTAGCACGGCCCGGTAGGTGGCGAGCGCGCGTTCGTCGGCGTCGCCGCCGAACAGCGGCACGTGCACGACGCGACCCAGGCGCAGCGAGTTGGTGTAGGCGGGCAGCAGGTCGTCCGCGTAGGGCGGGCAGTCGATGCGCACGATGCGGTAGCGACCGCCGCTCGGGGTGACCAGCTGCCGCAGCCGTTCGACGTTGCGTTCGAGCGGGGCGTGCTCGGGATGGTTCGCCGGCGCCTGCTTCACCAGCAGGGTCTCGGGGTCGATCACCTTCATCCAGCAGTCGATGTGCTGGATGCCGAACGTCTCGGTGTTCTCGAGCACGACGAGGTCGGTGATGCCGAGGGTCGTGCGCAGCAGGTCCCGATAGGCCGCTTCGTCGCAGAGGTCGTGGTTCTCGACGATCTGCGCGCTGGTGCAGAACGCGCGGCCGCAGCCGTCGACCAGCAGGTTGCCGCCGGTCGCCACCGCGGGCAGGACCACGGTCGGCAGGCCCAGGGCCTTTTCGAGGTCGGGCACGACGTCGTCTTCGCCGCGCATGCGGCCCATGCGGTAGCGGATGTGCTCGGGCCTGCAGTCGGCGGGCACCCACGGGTAGCCGCGGAACACGTGGTCGACCAGCGCGATCCGGCCGTCGGCGGTCTGCAGCTGGTGCGGGCCGAAGTCGCGGGTCCACGGGCTCTGCGCCGCGCTCGGCACGAAGCGGACCTGCGACGGAGCGACGCCGAGTGCCGTGAGCTTGCCTTCGGCGGCGCTGCGTTCCTGGTCGCGGACCAGCACGAACAGCAGGGCCTCGGCGGCGAGGTCGCGCACGAGGTCGTCCGGCAGCGCGAACGGATACACGACCATCGTGCCGACGGCGGGCGCCCATTCGGGCACGAGCTGCGGTGTGTCCGGAGTTCTCGAAGCGTGCGGAGCCGATCCGCTGGCACAAGCGGCGAACAGGACCGGCAGCACGGCAAGCAAGCGTTGGCGAAGGCGCATTCGGGGAGGCTAGCGTGTTCGCCGCCGGCACCACGCGGCCGTCTGGTCGCGTTCGTGTCCCTGGCAGCATGGCGGTGTGCCCGCTGCCAGCGCCGCAGACGGCTCCGGCAACTCTGGCTCAGCGAGCCCAGTGCGCCCGGGCGAGGGCGAGCAGCTGCCCCTGCCCTTCGCTCTCGGGATCTTCCGATCTCCACACCGGGGTGACCAACCAGGTGAGCCAGCCGAGTTCGTCGACGCGATCCTCCTCGGCGAGATCACGCGCCCTGATCTCGTCACGCAACTCGTCGACCCGCCGCGCAAGGCAACGACGCAGCGCGAATTGCACGACCTTCTGCCGCGAGTCCGGAGCGATCGGCGGGTCCTTGCGGATGCGATCCTCGGTGGTCCATTCGTCGGCCGCCTCGATCCCGAGCACAGGCGACGCCCGGTTGCGCGCGAAGCTCTTCTGGACCGCCGTCTCGATCGTCATCGTGACCGGCTCGGCGCCGCCCTCGATGCGCACGACGTTCCTGAACTTGAACGTCCAGCGCTGGTACTCGATCTCGCAGCGCACCTTGCTGGTCGACAGCTCGACGCGCGATCCCGACGGCCGCCGCCCGAGGAGGCCGACGAGCTGTTCCCGCAGCCGGTCTCGCTCGGCGGAGAGCTGCTCGACGCGCCCCATCGCCTGGACGCGCGCGATCGCCGAGTCCATGCTCTCGAACGTCGACGTGAGGGTGTAGGTGCGCGTGTCGCCGAACAGGGCCGTCGACGCCGTCGTGGTGCCGGTGACCCGCACGTCCCCTCGCGCGGCGGCGATGCTGGAGTCGAGCGCATCGATGCGGCTGGTCAACCCGTTGACCTCCGCGATCCAGGCATCGACCGCGGCGTCGTTGGCGGCCATCGACCTCGACACCACCTCGCCGACACGTTCCTCCTTGTCCGTCGTCACCTGGACGTCGGTGATCGCCATCGGCGACACCGACACGGTGAGCAAGGGCACCGACAGGCCGGGCACCAGCAGGTCGGCGTGGTGCGCGAAGCGAAGCTGCTCTTCGCCGCGGCCGGGATCCAGTCCGAGTGCCTGCGGATCGGCGATCGGCATCTCCTGCAGCAGGTCGGCGAACTCGTGGGCTCCGCACTCCTTGCCCCAGGCCTCGACCGTCACGTCGCAACGCTCGACGAACGGAAAGACGCGGGCGAGCAGCTGGAGTCCCTCGGTGCGCGCGAGCTGCAGCGCCCCCTGCGGACGCGGTTCGCCGCCGTCGCCGCCGGCGACGGCCACGAGACTCTGTCGCTCCGGTGTGCGCCGGCCCGGCTCGCACAGCGAATCGGCGATCAGGAACCGACCCGCCGCTGTCGCGTGCAGCGCCTTGCCAGCCGCCTCGCGACCAGCAGCCTCGAACGAGTCGGCGAGCGCGAGTCGCACCTGTGTCTGGAACTGCGTCGTGAACTCGGCCGTGACGCCGTGCGGTCCGGCAGTCCGCGCGAGTTCGGCGTGCAGGCGCAACCGATCGAGCAGCGCCTTGTCCCGCGTGGTGCCGATCCAGTCGAGCACCCAGACCTGACCGTCGAGTTCCATCGCCAACTCGTGCACGTCCTCGGCCAATGGGCGGCTGACGAGCCATGCCAACAGCCGGGCCTCGAGGCGGTCGCCGTTCTCGCGCACCGCCGCTTCGCCCCGTGCGTAGGTGGACGCGAGCTTCGCACGCTCCGCGCGCAGGGCTTCGTTCGCGCGTGGATCCGTGGGGCCGAGCGATCTCACCTTCGCCGCGAGCTCGGCGACTGCCTTGCATCGCGTCGTCGGCACCGCGTTGGCCGGGCAGGCGGCGCACGCGGCGATGGCGGCCTGCAGCGCCGTTGTGCGTGCCGCGTCGACCTGCGCGATGGCTCGCGCCGCTTCGGGGATGCCGGCTGCCGCCGCGGCCTCGTAGCGGGAACGCCAAGGCGGCCCACCGTAGCGGATCTCGCCGAGGCGCTCCGCGGCCTTCGCCTCGAGGTCGGCGACCAGCAGGCATTCGCCGTTCGCGAACGGGATCCGCTCGTGGGCAGCGCGGAAGAGCGAGGTGACGCGCGGCCCTCCGGAGGATGGTTCGATGAGCGCGTAGACCATCGGTTTCGACGTGCTGTGCAACACGCCCAGGCCGTGCCAGTAGGCGAAGGGCTCCCGCAGTTCGACGCCAAGACGCGCGAGTTCCCCGTCGGCCGTCGCCGGTCCTGGGCCAGCCGCAGCCGCGCGCAGCGTGAGCAGGCAGCCGTAGACGACCCGCTGCACCGAGCCGGTTTCGTCCTCGTATCGGCCGGTCACGACGCGAGCCTGCGCGAAGTCGCCCCGCGTGCCGTCCATCAGCAGCACGTTGGCGCCCGGGCCGGAGGAGCCGGCGAAGCGCGCGTCCTCCACCCAGGCGTAGCTCACGAAGTCGCCGGCGTCGCGATGCGCCGCCAGCTCCTCCTCGGACGGGAAGCCGAACCAGAAGCAGTTGTTCAGATCCGACGCGAAGGAGAGCCCGATCTCGAAGTCGGCGAGGCAGATGCCTGCACGCTCGAGGAGGTTGACGATCGGCTTCTCGGCGCGCGGTGCCGAGCACGCCGCGGCGAGCACGCACGAAGCGACGACTGCCAGCCTGGAGACATTGGGACGTGGGGAGTGGTCCATCGAGCACCGACCGGGACGGCAGGCGGGTCGCGACATCCTACCGACCGGTCGAGCTGCCAGCGCTGCTCGCTCGCCGCGCGCGTTCTCCTGCCCAGCGGTTCTCAGCGACGTCCGGCAGCGCGAGCGGCGTGACGACCCGCGTGTCGACGGCAGGCGCCCATCCGGCCACGAGGTGCGGGGGGTGCGGGGCCGGTCCGCTGGCGCAGGCGGCGAACAGGATCGGCAGCACGGCGAGCTGGGCAGGCGTGAAGGGGGTGCCGGGAAGCCATCGAGAGCGCAGTCGGTCCCCCCGCGGCGGGCTGGTCGCGTTCGTGTCCCGGGAACGCTGGAATCGCGCCGCCGGCACGGTCAAGCTGCGGCTCCGGCGATCCCAGCCGTGCCCGGTGCCCCATGGTGACGACCAAACGCTACGACTACGTGCCGATCGACCAGGTGCAGGAGCACCCGCTGATCGCCAACCACCGCGAACTCAACGAGAGCAAGGTTGCGCACTACCAGCGGGACATCCTGAAGAACGGTCTGCTCGAGCCGCTGGTGGTCTGGGAGCGCAAGCAGCGCGAGTACTTCCTGGTCGGCGGCTTCCACCGGCTGAACGCGATCAAGCGGATCCGCGCCGAGCATCCGGGCTACTACGACCGGGTCGACGTGCGCGTCGTGACCGGCGAGCTCGAGGAGATCCGCGCGCTGAACCTGAA
>JAEUHU010000382.1 GCA_016793305.1 Planctomycetota bacterium | reverse complement strand
CCGGCCGGCATGCCAGGGGCTCCGGCGTAGGCGATGCGCCGGGCCGAGCCTTCGCCGCCTTCCCACAGGTAGAGATCGCTCGCCGGCTTGTCGGCGGCGAAGTCCTCCTTGTCGCTGGTGAACGCCAACACCTGCTCGCTGCGATCGAACGTCACGCCGCCGAGGTGCGCGATGCCGTCGAGCACCTGCACCGCCTTGCCGCCGGCGAGCGGCTCGACGAACAGGCCGTAGCTGGCACCTTCCTTCGGTTGCTTGTGCGACGTGTGGTACCAGAGCCACTTGCCCTTGCCCGACAGGCCGTAGGCGACGACGTCGGCGAGCACGCGCTCCTGGCCGCTGCGCAGGTCGCGCACGACGAGCTCGGTGCCTTCGGGGCGCTTGCCTTCGAGCGGGTCCTTCGCCTTCGCGGCGCGCGCGGCCGGCGCCTTCGCTTCGCCTGACGCTGCAGGTTCCAGCTTCGCTTCCGAAGGCTCGGCCTGTGCGACTTCGGGCTTCGGCACTTCGCCCGGCGTCGACTCGGGGCTCACCGGTGCTGCCCCGGCCTTCGCCTCGTCCTGCTTGCCCGGCTTCGCGTCCGGCTTCTCCTTGTGGATCAGCAGGAACGGCACGTCGTCGCTGACGGTCGAGCCCTTGACCTTGCCGACGACCTCGAGCTTGCCGGTCGCGAGTTCGAGCACGCACAGCTCGCCGCGTTCGCGCGCCGCCGCTTCGTCACCGCCGGGCGCAGCGCCGGTGCCACCAGCCGCGGCACCCGGACCACCGGGCCCACCGCCACCGGGCCGCCGACCGCCGCCACCGCGGCGCGGACCTTCGCCCGCCGCCGGCGCCGCCGCGGACGCTTCGCCCGCCTTCGCTTCCGCCTCCTTCTCCGCCGCCTTCTCGGCGGCACTCTTGTTCGCCTCCTTCGCCTTCTTGCGCAGCTCGGCGATCTTCTTGTCGCGCTCGGCGACCTTCGAAGGAACGCGCGTGAACACGACGAAGCGGCCGTCGGCGGAGAAGCGTGGATTGCTGCCGCGCTCGAGACGATGCAGGCCCGGGCCGGCGACCTCGCGCACTTCGAGCACCCCGTCGCCCCACTGCGGCTCGATCGCGTAGGCGACCCAGCTGCCGTCCTGCGCACAGGCGGTGCCGCGCAGCGACTTCCAGTCGTCGTAGTCGTCGTGGGTCAGCCCACGCGGAGTCTGCGCCGGCAGCAGCGACGCGAGGGCCAGCAGGACTGCGAACGAGAACGACGAACGAGGAACTCGGTGCATGGCGGAGGGCGTCGGAACGGCGGATCCTACGCAACGAGCCGGCGGGCGGCCGCCGTTCGCGGGGGGCCGAGGTTGTCATGTGCTTGTCGCGCGCGGCCGCAGCCGCCGAGACGTCGCTGGTGTCGCGGCTTCAGAGCCGGCCGACCGCGCCGAGGCCAGCCTCGGCCTGGCCCTCGCCCAGGCGATCCGGGTCGACGCTCCACGCCGCCGCCAGCGCATGCACGACGCCGCGGTCGGGCCACCACTTCTCGTCGTCGTCGGAACGGTCGCGCGGATCGTCGACGAAGCAGCCGAGTTCCTGTTCGGCCGCGGTCACCTCGCCGTGCCACCACGCGGTGCCGCCCGGCTCCTGCCACGCGTAGCCGCGCTGCAGCGCACCGCGCTCGGCCAGCGCCCAGCCGAACACGTCGCGGCTCGGGTCGGCACAGAACCACGCGGCGACCCCGAAGCGCGCCGACAGCATCGCGAGCCGCGGGGCCAGCGCCGAGTCCGGCTCCGCACTGCCGAGCAGCGCGCGACCGACCACGAACACGCGGCCGTGGACCGGCGGCGAGACGAACACTCCGCCCTGCTCGGCCTCGACGAGGCCGGCTTGCCAGTTGGCGGGCAACACCGTGCGCAGGGCCAGGGCCCGCACGACGTCCTCGCTGCGAGTCGCCGGCACCACGAGCCAACAGGCCGAACGGCCGAACGCGCGCGGCGCATCGGCCTGTGTCGCGGGGCGGGCGGCACGCGCCCGCGCAGTGGCCCCCCACGTGGAGTCGGGCTCGCTCGCGCGACGGCGCTGCACGATGCGCTCCCACGCGAACAGGCCGTAGACCAGGATGAAGCCGGTCGCGAGCAGCGCCAGGATCAAGCCGAGCATGCGTCCTCCTCGAGCCGCCGGAAGCCGGCGACCAGCGCGGTGGCGTGCGTGCGCGCGACCAGTCGGGGAACGGACCCACGGCCACGCAGCGCCTCGCCGTTCGCGAGCGCGATCGGCGGCGCCGACGGATCGGCGGTCGGCACGACGACGATGCCGTCGAGCACAAGTACGAGCCACTCCGGGGCGGCGGGCACCGCCAGCGCACTGCCGGCGTGCACGGCGGCGATCCGGGCTTCGCTGCGGCAGCGCGCCCGGTTCGTCATCACGTTGACGTCTTCGCAGGCACCCGCGAGCCGCGTGCAATGCACGGCCAGTTCGCCGGCGAAGTCGTGCCGCGCGAACGGCGTCGCCAGCAGGACCTCGCCCTGCGGCATGGCGAGGCGCACACCCGCGCCGCGCCAGAGCCACAGCGAGCGATCGACGCCGTTCAGCAGCGAGAACGGCCCGTCGCTGTCGACGCGGGCACAGCTGACGCGCCACGTGAACCCGGCGGCGAGCGACCCGTCGACCGGCTCGATCGCGACCTGGCGCGTGCTGCCGCCGCCGTTGGCCCACGGCATCTCCGGTTGCTCGTCTCGCCGCACGAGCGTCCAGCCAGCGCCGGGCAGGCGACCGAAGGCCGGCCCGCCTGGTGGGCCGTTGCTGCCGAGCGCGTCGTTCACGAGGTCCACGTCAGTTCGTCCACGTCAGGTACTTGTAGCCCCAGGCGAGCAGCAACAGGCAAGCGCCCCCGCCGACGAGCCGCCAGAACGGCAAGCGCACCAGGATGTCGACGAACGAGCGGCGACGCAGCAGGCACAGCGTGGCGTGTACGCCGAGCAACAGGCCGAACGCCGCGACGGCCGCACCGAACGGTTGCGTGACGAACGCGTCGAGCACCCGGCCGTGCACCAGCTGGCAGGCCGCGGTCGTGCAGCCGCAGGTCGGACACGGGATGCCGTACTGCAGCGGCCAACCGCAGACGTCCATGCCGAGTTGTTCGTGCGTGCCGTGGCCGCGCGCATCGGGCGTGATGAGCGCCAATGCGCCGAAGCACACCGACGCGGTGGCGGCGACGACCAGCGCGATCGTGCGATCGGCAGAGGGACGCACCGGGCCGTCCTGCAGGGGCACCGTCCACGGCGCCCGGCCGTTCACGAGCTCGGGCAAGACGTCCTCACGTGTCGAAGCGGATCAGCCACAGCAGGCGCACTTCCGTCTCCTTGGGCGAGGTCTCGACGCGCAACAGGCCGAGCAGCGCGTGGAACACGTTGCGGGTCTGCGGTTCCCGCGTCCGCGACTCGGCGACGTAGTGGTTGCGGTTGTGCAGCAACAGCCCGAGGCCGACGCTCCAACGATCCTCGTAGACGCCGTTCTCGAGGTCGAACAGGATCGGGATCGTGACGTGCGACTCGCCGCTGTAGTCGTGCAGAGCCAAGGTCGCGTCGTGGTGCGTGTCCGGACCGGTGCGCAGCTTCCAGGTCATGTTCGCCCCGCGCGCCCCCACCTCGGCGATCTGGCGGCTCAGTTCGGCGGCGGTCGGAACCGGCTGGCCGTCGACCTCGTCGATCACGTCGCCGGTCCGCACGCCCGCGAGCCAGGCCGGCGAACCGACTTCGACGCTGGTGACCACCACCGCCTGCCGCGGCGTCTCGAAGATGCGCTCGCACCAACTGGCCGGAATGCCGCGCAGCTCGGCGCCGGCGTAGCGCCGTTCGCTCGCGGTCGGTGGATCGAGCGGCATGTCGGCGCTGTCGCGCACCCGTTCGCGCACGGTGCGCACCGGGATCGAAAACCCCTGCGGGGTCTGGCCGCGCAGCAGGCTGGCCATCACCGGACGGTCGACCACGAGCCCCGCCTGCAGGCGCTGGAACTGCTCGAGGTAGACCATGTCGACGCCGTCGATGGCCAGCAGCACGTCGCCGGCGAGCACGCCCGCGTCGCCGGCGGCGCTGCCGGACACGACCTCGAGCACCTGCAGCCCGGTGTAGGGCTTCACGCCGCGGCGCTCGGCCGAGGCCTTGTCGAGTTCGGCGAGCTTCATGCCGAGGTAGGGGCGATCACGATCCTGCTCGGTGATGACGCGCAGCGCCGCGCGTCCGACCCCGTTCAACCCGACCAGCTGGAACGTCTCGCGCCGTCCGTCGCGCTGCCGTTCGAGCAGCGTCGTCTCGTCGGCGCCGACCGCGTAGGCCGAGTGGTAGGTGCGGCAGGCGGGCAGCAGGGCGAGGCAGCAGAGCCAGAGCCAGACGATCGGGCGTGGGCGCATCGAGGAAGAGCCGGAGGTTCGGGTCGGATCGATCGAGCGACGGAGCGGAACGGATGCGGAGGTCATGGTGGCGAACGGACCGCCGGAGGGGAAGGGGCCGACGGAAGCGCGCCGAGAGCGCAACCCGACGAGGCGACGTGCCTCGCGGATCACGATCCCTCGCGCACCAGCAACCGGATCGCCAGGAACGACGCCGCCTGCCACGCGGCGGCGAACAGCAGCACCGTGGCGAAGCCGCCTCGCTCCTCCGACGAGTCGACGGTCAGCGCGAACGCGCCCACGCCGGCCTGCATCACGAACCCCCGCAACCCCATCAGCACGCCGAGATCGGCGGGCGCCACCTGCCCGGACAGCAGCGCCTGCAGCGGCCCGGTGCGCGCTGCGGCGACCGCGGCCAGGATCGCCCCACCGGCGATCAACACGGCGACCGACATCTCGTGTCCCACCGGCACCTGGCGCCCGAGCACGAGGAACAAGGCGGCGAGCACCGCGGAGGTGAGCATCGTGAAGTTGCGCTTGCCGAGGCCGTCGCTGAGGCGGCCGAGCCACGCCGTGCCGACCACCGAGACGAGGCCGAAGCCGACCCAGAGCGGCATCTGTTCGCTCTTCGGCAACAGCTGGCTGCGCTCGAGCCAGGTGGTCGTCAGCTGCACGGTGGTGAAGAACGAACCGACGTGCAGGCCGGTCGCCAGCAGGCCACCGAGCGCCCCGCGGTTGACGAGCACCCGACCGAAGGCGAACCCACCGGCGTCGCGCTGGCCTTCGGGCACGGCCCGCCAGGTCCACCACCAGCCGACCGCGGCGACCAGCGCCTGGAAGACGAAGATGCCCGGCCAGAAGCCGAACCGCGCGAACAGCACCGACAGCGGCATGCCGACGGGGATCGCCAGGAACATGCCGGCGTTGAAACGGCCCATCGCCGCCCCGCGCCGCTGGTAGGGCACGATCTCCGCCGACAACGCCGAGGCTCCGGCGTAGGCGAGCCCGACCGCGAAGCCGGACACCGCGCGCAGCGCCAGCAACCAGCCGACCGGGCCCGGCACGGCGTGCAGCAGGCTCGCCAGCACGAACACGCCCGAGGACACGAGCAGGGTGCGGCGCCGCCCCGCCGCGCGTGCCACGAAGCCGAACAGCAGCGCGCCGAACGCGGAGCCGAACGCCGCGGCGGCGATCAGCTTCGGGCCGTCGACCTCGACCAACCCGAGCGACTCGCGCAGGAACGGCAACAGCGCCGCCAGCACGTTGGTGTTCAGGTTCAGCGCGAACGCCACCATCGCCAGGGCGGTGATGGCGACGGCTTCGCCCGGGGCGGGCCCGTTGGCAACGGCGGAGACCGGGGTGGGCGCTGGCTTCTGTTCGGACACGGCGGGCCGGGATCATGCAAGGGCGAGGTGCCGCTGTCGCCGAGGCGTCGGCCGATTCCGCAGCGAGACCCCGGCAATCGCTTCCTGGCCCGAGAGCGTGAGATAGAGTTCCCGGCCTCGTGTCCCGACAGCTGCTGGAGTCTCGTTCGTGAAGATCGCCATCCTCGGCGGCGGCATCTCCGGTGTCGCCCTGGCTCGCATGCTGGCCGGTGACGGCCATCGGGTCACCGTGCTCGAGAAGGGGGAACGCGCCGGCGGGCTGTGCAAGAGCCGCCGCTACGGCGAGTTCACCTTCGACGAGGCCGGTGGCCACATCCTGTTCAGCAAGGACAAGCCGGTGCTCGACTGGCAGCTCGAACGCTGCGGTGGCGAAGCCGGCACCGTGCGCACGGTGCGCAACACCAAGATCCGCTGGCACGACCGCTGGGTGCCGTATCCGTTCGAGAACGGGGTCGGCCACCTGACCAAGGAAGCGATCGTCGACTGCCTGTCGGGCTACATCGAAGCCTACGCCGTCCGCAAGGCCGGCGCCCCTTGCCCCGAGAACTTCGGCGACTGGATCCAGTGGCGCATGGGCCGCGGCTTCGCCGACCACTTCATGGTTCCGTACAACCAGAAGATCTGGAAGTGCGATCTGAAGCACATGGCCAGTGACTGGGTCGCCGGGCGCGTGCCCGAGGCGCCGATCGAGGACATCGTCAAATCGGCGATCGGCATCGACACCGAGGGCTACACCCACCAGTCGGTGTTCTGGTTCCCGAAGCACGGCGGCTTCGAAGCGATGGTGCGCGGCACCGTCCAGGGCGGCGGTTTCGACCTGCAGTGCGGCATCGCCGTGCAGCGGGTCGAGAAGCGCGGCCAGGGCTTCGCCGTGAACGGCGATGCGTTCGACCTGGTGGTCAACACCGTGCCGCTGCCGCAGATCGAGGGGGCGTTCGCCGACATCCCCGAGGCCGTGCGCGCCGACATCCGCGCCCTGCGGCCGATCTCGCTGGTCAACCTGATGATCGGCGTGAAGCTCGACGAGCCGCTGCCGGACCTGAGCTGGATCTACCTGCCGTTCGCCGAGCAAGGTCCGACCAACCGGGTCACCTACTTCAGCAACTACTCGCCCAACAACGCCCCGGCCGGACACGGTTCGTTCCTCGCCGAGGTCACCCACCGCGGCGAACTGCGCCCCGACGCGGCGTGGCTGCGTGGCGTCGTGCTGGCGCTCGGTCGGGCCGGCATCCTGCGGCCCGAACAGGTCGTGTTGACCGAGTGGTGCAACAACGAGTACGCCTACATCGACCAGGACCTGGAGTTCCGGGCGCGCATCGGCCGCGTCCGCCAGTGGTTCGACCACAGCGGCTACCTGACGTTCGGGCGCTTCGGTCGCTACGAGTACCACAACAGTGACCAGTGCGTGCGCCGCGCCATGCAGGTGCACGGGCACATCCGCCAGCTGGCGGCGAGCGGCGACCGCCCGCCCCTGTGCCTTCCCTGATCCGCTGCCGACGCCCGTAGGGACGTCGGCCCAGCGGCGGCAGCGCCGTCCGTTCCGAGCCACCGCGAAATCTCGCCGACGACGGAACCTCCGGCGCAGGCCCCCTCGTCCAAGGGTCGTTCCGTGGGAACCATGCCTTCCCGCGGAGCTCTTTCCCTTCCTCCGGACCTCGTCGCGAGCAACTCGGACGCCGAGACGGCATCGCGAATCAGAGGGGTCTGTTCCGGGGCGAAAGCTCCAGGTGCAGCCGGCCAGTCAGCGAGCTGGTCGGCACGTCTCGCGCTGGCGATGACGGTCCGGAGGAAGGGATCCATTCTCCCGCGGTGGTCGCGGTCCCATGCCGACCACCTCCGCATCGTCGAGGCTGGCCGAAAGGTCAGCCTCGATGTCTTTCCTGGGCAGGCTTTCCAGGAGCAGGGTTTCCAGGAGCAGGGTTCCGATTCCCTAGGTTGTCCAGGAGCGGGGCCTTAGCCCTTCGAAGAATGCGCCAGGGCTGCGGCTGAGCGCTCGGGAATTCCGTGGAGGCCTGCCGCGATGGGTTGCCGGAGCAGGTGGAGCGCCTAGAAGGGGCACACCACCCCGCGTCGACGACCGCGACCCCGGCCTTCCGTTGGCATCGGGCCTTGCGATCGCCGACCTTGCATTCCCCCCAGCTCGAGATACGCTTCACCGCAGTCGCGGTCGGGCGCGCCTTGCCAGACAGGAACCCCACTTGGCGATCCAGACTTCGCAAGCCACAGGGAGACGCTTGATGACCCCCAACCGGATCGATGCCGAAGCTGTCCAATCCGATTGGGCCAAACGGGGCTACCGGACCGACCTCTGGATCGACCCGCCGGACCAGGTCTGGCACGACTTCGAATACGACGTCGACCACGTCACGATGCTGCTCGAAGGCACCTGCCTGATCGAACTCGACGGGCGCACCATCCGGCTGGTGGCCGGCGACGAGCTCGCGATCCCGGCCGGCACTCGACACACCGTGCACAACTGTGGGGATGGAGCGGCCCGGTGGCTGCACGGCTTCCGCGAACGCGCTGCCGCCGAGCCAGCGGCATTGCGCGACCAGGCAAACTCGGCCTGAAGGGCAAACTCGGCCTGAAGGGCAAACTCGGCCCGAGAACCCCGACCTCACTCGCGCAGGGTCCAGATGCCGCGTTGGCCGGGAGTCTCTTCGACCCCGATCGACAGCTCCCGAACGACCAGCTTGGGCCAAGCCGCCCGCATCTGCTCCCGCAGGGTGCGACCGAACCACGCGGCGAGGTTCTCCGCGCTGCTGTTGCCGATCGGTAGCACGATCACTTCTTCGGCCGGGATCATGTAGTGCCGCTCGCGATAGCGGATCTCGCAGTGCGCCCCGACCCGCTCGGCCCGGAGCTCGGGATGTTGCCCCGGCAGCAAGAGGTGCTCGTCCAACTGGTCGCACAGCCGACGGATCAGCGGCTTGATCTCCTTGAAGTTGACGACCAGCCCATGCTCGTCGAGGTCGGTGTGCAGGGTCGCGTAGACCTTGTAGTTGTGGCCGTGCAGACGCTCCGCGGTGCCGTCCGGGAAGATCAGGAAGTGGGCGGCACTGAACTTCAGGTAGTCCTTGTGGACCTCGATCGACCAGCTCTCGCGCGGCAGGCTCATGGGGCGTCGGAGGATACCAGCCGGTTGCAGCGTGGCAGCTGCCCGGTTCAGCTGCCCGGATGGACCTCGCGGCGATCCCCTGGCGCACGACCCGCTACCCAGGCGTGGCGATCCACTTCTACGCCAGCGACAAGCAGTCCGGCCGGGTGCTCGCCCTGATCCGCATGGAGCCCGGCCGCGGCTATCCGGAGCACCGGCACCAAGGCGAAGAGCACGTGCTGGTGCTGCAGGGCGGCTATCGCGACGCGCTCGGCGACCATCGCGCCGGCTCGTTCGTGGTCTACGAAGACCGCAGCGTGCACGAGCCGGTGGCACTGCCTGGCGGCGAAGCCTGCGTGCTGTTGGCGCTGGCGCACGAAGGCGTGCGCCTGCTCGGCGTCTAGGACGTTCGCGCCGCGTCGCTCGCCCGACTGCATCGCCCGGAAACGCCGCCGCGCGCGAAGCCACCGGAGTGGCGTCGCGCGCGGTGACGGGACGACCCAGGTCGAGCGATCAGCCCTTGGCGTAGTCGGCCAGGACCTTCTCGGCGATGTTCGGCGGCACCGGCTCGTAGCTCGCCGGCTCCATCGAGTAGGTGCCGCGGCCCTGCGTCATCGAGCGCAGGCGCGTCGAGTACTGGAACATCTCGGAGAGCGGCACCTTGCCGGTGACGGCGCTGATGCCGCCCGGCTTGCTGATCATCTCTTCGACGATCCCACGACGGCTGCTGAGGTCACCGATCACGTCGCCGGTCTTGTCCTCGGGTGCTTCGATCTCGATCTTCATGATCGGCTCGAGCAGGATCGAGTTGTTCTCCGACGCCAGGCGGAACGCGAGCACACCGGCCGTCTCGAACGCCATCGCATTCGAGTCGACGTCGTGCGCCTGACCGTCGTAGAGCTCGGCGACGACCTTGCAGAACGGGAAGCCGAGGCGCCCACCGCCCTTCACGGCCGACAGGATGCCTTCCTCGACCGGCTTGATGTACTCGCGCGGCACCGAGCCGCCCTTGACGCCGTCGATGAACTTCAACGTCTCGACCTCGGGGTCGATGTCGAACTTGACGCGCGCGACGGCGAACTGACCCGAACCACCCGACTGCTTGATGTGGCGGGCTTCGACCGTCTTCGGGCCCTTCAGCGTCATCTTGTAGGCGACCTTCGGACGGCCGACCTTCACCGGGATCTTGTAGTCGTTCATGATCATGTTGCACTTCACCTCGAGGTGCAACTCGCCCATGCCCGCGATGACGGTCTGGCTGGTCTGCTGGTCCGTGCTCGCCTTGAACGTCGGATCCTCGCGCATCAGCTTGCCGAGCACTTCGCCCAGCTTGTCGCGATCGCCGCCGGACTCCGGCTCGATCGACATGCTGATGACCGTGTCCGGGAACGCCATCGCCTCGTAGACGACCGGGTGCTCCTTGGTCGACAACGTGTCGCCGGTGATCGACTCCTTGATGCCGACCGCGGCGATGATGTCACCGGCGCGCGCGATGTCGATCGGCTCGCGCTGGGCGGCGTGCATGCGCATCAGGCGGCCGATGCGCTCGTAGCGGCGCGTGCGGCCGTTGTAGTAGCGCTCGCCGGCCGTCATCTCGCCGGTGTAGACGCGGATGAACGTCAGGTCGCCGTTCGGGTCGCTGATCGTCTTGAACACGAGGCCGGCGAACGGCTGGTCGGGCAGCAGCGGCCGCGCCACGACTTCCTTCGCCGCGGTCTCCGGGTTGAAGCCCTCGAGCGGCGGACGGTCGATCGGGCACGGCAGGTAGTCGACGATCGCGTCGAGCACGTTCTGCACGCCCTTGTCCTTGAACGCCGAGCCGCAGAAGACCGGCGTGATCTTCATGTCGAGCGTGCCCTGGCGGATGGCCATCATGATCTCTTCCTTCGAGATCTCCTCGCCCTCGACGAACTTCTCGAGCACGGCGTCGTGGCACTCGGCGACGGCCTCGACCATGATGTCGCGCTGCTTCTTGGCCTCGGCCATCAGCTCGGCCGGGACCTCGCCGACGGTCATCTCGCGCGCGTCGTCCTCGGCCCAGATGCACGACTTCATGTTCACCAGGTCGACGACGCCCTGGAACGACTTCTCCTTGCCGATCGGCATCACCAGCGGCACCGGGTTGGCGTTCAACCGCGTGCGCATCGAGGCGACGGCCTTGTAGAAGTCGGCGCCGGTGCGGTCCATCTTGTTGACGAACGCGACGCGCGGCACCTTGTAGCGGTTCGCCTGGCGCCACACCGTCTCCGACTGCGGCTGCACACCGGCGACGGCGCAGAACACGCCGACGGCCCCGTCCAGCACGCGCAGCGAGCGCTCGACCTCGGCCGTGAAGTCGACGTGGCCGGGCGTGTCGATCAGGCTCATCCGGTGGTTGCGCCAGAAGCACGTCGTCGCGGCCGACGTGATCGTGATGCCGCGCTTCCGTTCCTCCTCCAGGTAGTCCATGGTCGCGGCACCCTCGTGCACCTCACCGATCTTGTGGCTCTTGCCGGTGATGTAGAGGATGCGCTCGCTGAAGGTCGTCTTGCCGGCGTCGATGTGCGCGATGACGCCGAAGTTGCGGTAGGTCCGGATCGTCTGGACGTCCTTGGACTCCTTCTTGTCGGACATGGCTGGGCGGGGGTTGGAACTGGTGTTGGACATGCTGGGAGCACACGCACGGGCGTGTGACGCGGCGGCGAACATCGGGGACCCGGCGCAGCCGCTGCACCCGGAACCGGACCCGCAGTCACCGTGCAGGTGGTCGGGTTGGAAGGCGGAGAACGGTAGCGTCCGCCGGCCGGGCGTCAACGGCTGGCGCGCCCGGCCCCCAGGAGCGGGAGGACGAGATCCGCGCCGCAGCGTCAGCGACGGAACGTCATGCCCTCGAAGCCCAGCGCGACGAGCGACTCGCCCTCCTTGCCGAACGTGACCGGGTAGCGCTTGCCGGTGCCCGCTTCGAACCAGCTGAGGGTGGCGAGGTCGCTGCCCACCAGGCTGCCCCGCGTGCGCTGCCCGGCGACCCACTCCAGGTTGGCCTCAAGCAGCGGCCCGTTCGCCTGCACCCGCAGCACACAGCCCCGCTCGCTGCGCCAGGCCCCGACCAGCCGGCCTGCCAGCTCCGCCGGCACGATCGGCGACGGCTCGTCGAACAGCAGCGCGGTCACCGCGTCGGCGACCTCGTGGCGCATCACCCCCTTGCCGTTGGTGAGCACCACCACCAGCACCCCCCGATCGGGGTAGCGGCGCATCACCGTGTGGAAGCCCGCGACGTCCCCGCCGTGCTCCTGGCGCACCCCGCGTCCCGGCTCCTCGGTGACGATCCAGCCGAGCGCGTAGTGCTCGAGCCCCGGCCGGAACAACAACTCCTTGCTGGCCTTCGTCAGCACCGTGTCGCCGGCGAGGGCCCGGTCCCAGCGCCACAGGTCGTAGACGTTGCAGACGGCCCCACCCATGCCGCGGTACTGGAAGCCGTAGCTCCGGTACGGATGCCCGAGTGCTGGGCGCGATGCCGCCCCCTCCGCGCCCAGCGCCACGGGCACCCCCGCCGGCGCCCGTTCCCCGGTGAAGGTCGCTGCGCCCATGCCGGCCGGCCCGAACAAGCGGCGCTGGCAGAACGCGACGTAGTCCTGGCCCGAGGCCCGTTCGACGATCCCTGCCAGCAAGGCGTAGCCCGGGTTCCAGTAGCCGAACCGTTCGCCGGGTGGATGCCGCGCCGGTTCGCCGAGGAACGCCCGCACCGACTTGGCCAGATCGTCCTGCCCTCCCGCCGTGCGCTCCGGCGGGAACCCGGACGTGTGCTGCAGCAGGTGGCGCACCGTCACCGCCTGCGCGTGCTTCGGCACACCCGGCAGATGCTTGCCGATCGGATCGTCGAGGGTCAGTTTGCCGTCCTGCTGCAGGACCAGGATCGCGGCGGCGGTGAACTGCTTCGTCGCGCTGGCGATCTCGAACAGGGTCCTGGCGGTGTTGCGTCGCTTGGTCGCTGCGTCCGCGAGCCCGACCCCGAGTGCGGCGACGACCTCGCCGTCGCGCGCAGCCAGCACGGCGCCACAGAAGCCGTGCGCCTCCATGCCCCGCACCAAGGCGGCGATCGGAGCACCCCGTTCGCCGACCACACGTTCGTCGGGATCGGCGGGTTGCTGGGCGAGCAGGCCCGAGGTCAAGAAGCACAGCAGCGACGCACGCACCGCGAGCCAGGTCGTCATGGAGGAGCCTCCGCAGAGAACTGGTCGGATGTTCGGCGCAGCGACGCTACCGGTCCAGGGTCTCGGGGCGATCGGGTGGTCGGCGCTGGCTGCACACCCCCGGCACGCTGTCGCAGAACCCGTCAGCCAACGCACCGTGCCAGGGCCGCAAGCCGGTCGCCGCCCAGTTTCGCAACGCCGCGACCGATGGTGACGACGCCTACGACACCGAGGCTCGACACCGGGGAAGAGAGGGTAGACGCATGAAGTTCTCGACGACGATCGGCTCCTTGCTGCTGCTGCTGACGGCCGCCACCTTGCTGCCCGGCCAGCGCACGCCCGACGAAGCGCTGCGCGCGCTGCAGGAGGGCAACCAGCGCTTCCAGCAGGAACGTTCCCAGTTGCAGCCGCTCGGCGAAGGCGTGCGCCGCACGCTGGCGCGCGGCCAGAACCCCTTCGCGGTGGTGATCTGCTGTGCCGACAGCCAGGTGCCGCCCGAGCATCTCTTCAACACGGGCCTCGGCGAGCTCTACGTGATCCGCACTGCCGGCCACACGGTCGACGCCGAGACCATGGCCGGCCTCGAGCACGCGGTCGCGGACCTGAACGTGCCGCTGGTCATCGTGCTCGGCCACGAGGGCTGTGCCGCGGTCGCCGCCAGCGTCGACCAGGTGCAAGCCAAGACCCAGCAGCGCGCCGACAGCGACAGCCTGCAGCAGCTGCTCGAGCAGATCGAGCCCGCCGTGCGCAAGGTCCGCCATCGCGATCTCGGCGGCAAGGAGCTGTGCTCGGCCTGCGAGGAGGAACACGCCCACGGCACCGTCGCCGAATGCCTGCGCCGCAGCGCCGTGCTGCGTCGCTTCGCGTCGGTCGGCAAGGTCAAGGTCGTGGCCGCGCGTTGCCACCAACCGAGCGGTGCCGTCGAATGGCTGCCGATCCGGCCGCTGCCGGCCGAACCGGAGACCCGCGCCAGCGCCCCGCTCGGCGCGGTGCCCGCCGGCACGCCGCCACACGTCGCCCTGCGCATGCTGCAGGCCGGCCATCGCCGCTTCCTCGGCGACGGCAAACCGACCGCCGACCTCGGCATGGCGCGCCGCGAAGCGCTGGTCGAAGGCCAGACGCCGCCGGTGATCGTGCTGACCTGCGCCGACTCGCGCGTGGTCCCCGAGCACATCTTCGACGCCGGGCTCGGCGAGCTGTTCGTGGTCCGCACGCCGGGCAACGTGCTGACCGAGAACGCCCTGGCCAGCGTCGAACAGGCCGCCCAGCGGTTCGGCTGCTCGCTCCTGCTGGTGCTCGGCCACGAGCGTTGCGACATGGTCCACGCGGCCACCAACGCGCCGGAGCGCCAGAACCTGTCGCCGAGCATGCGCGCGTTGCTGCAGCGCATCGAGCCGTCGGTCGCGAAGGCCCGCGCCGCCGGCGCCCCCCGGGAGCTCGAGAGCATCGCCACCCACCTGCACGCCGCGCGCACGCTGGTCGAGGCACGCTCCCGTTCGCGTCTGCTGCGCGAACTCGAGAACAGCGGCCGTTTCGCGATGCTCGCCAGCATCTACGACGTCGCCAGCGGCGACATCACGTGGCTCAAGGACGCGGCCCCGGTCGGCGAACCGACCGCGGCGCACGTTCCGTCCCACGGAGGTGGCCACGCGAGCGAGCCCGAAGCGCACACCCCGAAGACCGGCGCTGCGCACGACGCGCACGAATCGCACGACCTGCCGGTCGTCGACTGGGACACGCCCGCGGCCCCGGCCGGTGAAATGGCACCGCAGCATGGCGCGAGTGGACACGGCGCGCACGGCGAGGCCCACGGCAACGCCGGCCATGGCGACGCGCACGCCGAGCCGCACGGCAATGCTGCCCACGGCGACGCCCACGCCGAGCCACACGGCAACTCCGGACACGGCGACGCGCACGCCGAGCCGCACGGCAGCTCCGGACACGGCGACGCCCACGCCGAGCCGCACGGCAGCTCCGGACACGGCGACGCCCACGCCGAGCCACACGGCAACACCGGCCACGGCGACGCCCACGCCGAGACACACGGCAGCTCCGGACACGGCGACGCCCACGCCGAGCCACACGGCAACTCCGGACACGGTGACACGCACGCCGAACCGCACGGCAACTCCGGCCACGGCGAGGCGGACGCCGATCCGCACCATTCCAAGGCGTCGGTGACCTGGCGCGATCCGATCGTGCTCGTCGGCATCACCGGCGTGGCATCGCTGCTGGCGGCCGCCCTGCTCGCGCTGAAGCGCTGACCGCCGAACTCCGCGCACTCAGCGCTGCAGGAACGCCGTCAGCACGGCGAGCCGTGCATCGTCGCGGCCATCGAACCACACCCGACGGAGCGCGGCGAGATCCGCTGCGACTTCGGCCTTCGAGCGCTGCTCGAGATGTCGCAGGTAGTCGTCGAGGAACGACGAGACGTCGACGCACTGGAAGCCCGGATCGCGACGACGCAACTCGGCGACCAGGTCCGGTTCGTAGCGCAGCAGACGCGCCGGCACGCGCCCGAGGAACTGTACGCGCCGCCAGGCTTCGTGCGGCAGTCCGTCCGTCGCCACCGCGAACGTGAAGTGCAGGCGCCGGTCGTCTTCGGGCGCCAGCACGACGATCTCGGGCTGCGCGCGACAGCCGAGTTCGAGCGACTGCAGATCCACCTGCACGGCGACCTCGAGTCCCGCGAACACGCGCGCCAGCGCATCGCCGTCTGCAGCACCGGCCGCGCTGCGCTGCAACGCCGCGCCACGCCTCGCGGCCAGGGCGTCGTCCCCCCAGCCGACGAAGGCCCACGGCACCAGCATGCAAGCCAGTGCGAACGGCAACCCCGCAGCGCGCCAGCGCAGGCAGAGCAGGTCGAGCCCCGCCGCCAGCACCATCGCCGAGGCAACGAGCACGACGACCGCCGACGCCTCGGACGGTGCCACGGCGACGCCGATGCCGCCGGCCACGCCGAACGCCAGCAGCACGAACCAGGGCCGCCGGCCGAGGAACGGACTGATCGACGCGAGCAGATCCGGTGCCCGAACCGCGAACACCAGGGCCGGCGCGATCCCGAGCCACAGCGGCAGCAGGGCCAGGCCCACCTGCAGCACGAGCGCCCCGTCGACCACCGGGATCCGCACGTTCCCACCGTTCTGCAGCCGCCACCACGCGTACGGCGCGTAGACGACGAGCCACGGCACCACGGCGCCGAGCAGGAGCCGCTGCGAGCGCCGCACCACGGCATCGTGGGCGAGGCAACCGAAGGCGACGACACCGAACCAACCAGCAGCCGGCGCCGTCAGCGCCGCCAGGACCGCCAGGAAGCCGAGCAGCCACGCTTCGCGCGCACAGCGAACGGCGCAGCAGAAGCGCAGCATCGCCACCAGCAACCCACCGAGCAGCACAGCCTCGGGGCCACCTCCTGCGCAGGTGCCGAGGGTCGGCGAAGCAGCCACCACCATCGATCCGAGCGGCAGTCGCGCACGGCCGCCGCTGCTGCGCCACGCGAACGCGGCCAGCAGCAACGTTCCGGTGGCGAGTGCGAGCGCACCGAGCGCACTGGCCAGCGCCGCGAGAGCGTCGTCGCCAGCACCGACCAGCCGGCCACACGCGAGCACCATGCCGAGCACGAGCGAATCGGCGCCCGGCAACGGCGGGGCATCGGGACCTGGGTTGCCGACCAGGCCCTGCCCGGCGACGAAGTGCGACGCGACCCGCATCGCCAGCCACACCGAATCGGCGGTCCAACGGTCCAGGAACGCGCGGCCCCCCGCGACCAGGGCCGCGACGGCTGCGAGCGACCAGAACCAGGACCGGTGCGACATCGGGTGAAGGCACGGTAACGGTCCCCGACGAGCGTTCGAAGCCCGCGATCGGCCGTTGGCTCTCGGCCCGGCACACCGAACCACGACATCTCAGCGAGCCCGACCCGCGGCGAGTCGTTGCAGCTCGGCCAACGGCGCGATCCCCCACTTCGCCCGCTCGCTGTCGGTCGTCACGCCATCGACCGGCCACAGCTCGAACCGCTCGCCGACCGCGACCACCTCCGTGCCGAACTTCTGCGGCTGGCCGGCGAGCCGCCGCAGCCGATCGAACGCTCGCGCGGCGAGCGGCCGGGCCGCCGGTTGCCCCTTGAGCTCGGCGAGCAACAGCCGTTCGGCGAGGCGGACTTCTTCGACCCGTTCGCCTTGGAGCAGCAACGACGCTGCGGCGACCCGATCCCCGGGGTGTCGCAGGCGGCCTGCCGTGTGCAACGCCACGATGGCGGCACGGCCCGCGATGGCGGTCGCACCCAACGGATCCGGCTCCGTGGCGGCAGCCGCGAGCAGGCTCGCCAGTTCGGGATCTCCTGCAGCGTCCCTCATGGCAGCAGTGGAACGATGGCCTTGGCGAGCTCGTCGGCGAGCGTGCGCGGCAGCGCCCCCGCACTGCCGGCGACGAACGTCACCCCGTCGTGCGCCGCCTGTTGCAGCACCGCGCAGAGGGGTGCTGGCGCCGCCGCGTCGGCGAACAGCAGCAGGCGGATGCCGCGCTCGTGGCAGTGGCGCCGCGCCGCGTCGAGCGTGCGCCGCAAGGTGTCCTCCGCCACGCCCTCGGCATCGGCGCCGACCCCGAACACCACGACGTCGGTGTGGTAGTGCGCGTAGCAGGTCGTGAACAACCGCCACTGCTGGTCGGGCGTCGGCAGCACCGTCGGCAGGCAGGGCACGTCGACCGGCTTGCCGACCGCCCCGCCCAGGGCACGGGTCAGCAGCACTTCGAGATGGTCGCCGCGGTCGCCTCGGTCGTAGAGCGGTTGGCCGCCGAGCAGGAAGACCCGCGGCCCCGGCCGGCCCGGATCGTGCAGGCCGAGCGGCCCGCGCACGAGCCCACCGAGCGCCTCGCTGAGCTGCGAGCCGGCGCGTTCGCCGAACAGCGCGTCGATGCCGTGGTCGTCGCGGTGCAGCATCGCCTCGGCGGCACCGAAGAGCGGCACCACCAGCACGAACACGAGGGCGAGCGTCGGCAAGCCTCGCCGCTGCAGCAGCCACGTGGCGAGGCACGCGGTCAGCAGGCACAGCATCGCCGGTGCCGGCGGCCAGCCGAGCTCGAGGTCGAAGCGGCGCACCAGCAGCCACGCCAGCAGCGGCGGTGCGAGGCTGGCGGCGACGAGATCCCGCCAGCGGGCGCCGTTCCCACACGTGATCGCGACGAGGCAGAGGGCACCGAGCACCCCGAGCCCGATCCACAGGGCGCGCGACCACAGCCACGGCCGATGCGGGCCGTGGTTGTCGATGCGCAGCGAGTGCACGACGACGTCGCCGCCGTGCGCGATCATCGTCAGCATGCCGTAGACGTCGGCGGCGTGGCACTCCGGCAGGCGCTGGCCGGCGACGTTCGCGCGCAGCACGCGGCCGCGCGCTTCGATCTTGATGCTGGCCGGGATGCCGGCCGCGACCTCGACGCCCCCGCCGTGCGGGCCCGACAGGGCCTGGTCGCGCGAGACCCAGGCGGGGCCACGCGACCGGCTCGACACGCGCAGCACCGAGAAGCGGCCTTGGAACGGCAGCATCTCCGTGCCGACGAAGCGCGGCTCCACCTGGCGCAGCAGCACGTCGAGGTCGACGTTCTCGCCGAGCTCGACGTCCATCCAGAGGTCGAAGTCGCCGTAGCGGCGCGGCTCGAGCCACCACTGCGACGGCGTGATGCGCTTCTCCTGGCCCTTCTGGCGCGCGAGCACGAAGTCCTCGGTCTCGAGGGCTTCGTGGCGGAGACCGTTCGGCACGAGCCCGGACACGAACGCACCGGTCAACGCACCGCAGAACAGGCACCAGACCAGCGCCAGGGTCGAGAGTCGCATCGGGACGCATGCTAGTGCTGCCTCGGACGAGCGTCACCGCTGCGCTGGCGGGCGACGCCGAGTCGTCCTACGGTTCCGCCGTGAACGCCACCGAGTGGATCGTCGACCGCTGTGTGCTGCCCAGTCACATCCACGCCGGCACCCGCCTCGCCGCGATCGACGGCCGGCTCGTCGCCATCGACCAGGTCGCGGCCGGACCGAACGCGCAGCGCCTGCGCGGCACGCTGTTGCCCGGCTTCGTCGACCTGCAGGTGAACGGGGCTGGCGGCCGCAGCGTCGACGAAGCGACCGGCGAGGCGCTCGACACGGTGGCGCGCGCGGTCTGGAACGGTGGCGCCGTGGCGTTCCTGCCGACCCTGATCACCGCCCCGTGGCCGCAGCTGCTGCAGCGGGTCGACGCAGTGGCCCGCTGGATCGAAGGGTACCGAGGCCAGGGCGCCGAACCGCTCGGCCTGCACCTGGAGGGCCCGTTCCTGTGCACGGCCGGCGCACACGACGGCAGCGCGTTCGTCGATCCGACGCCGGCACGCCTCGACGAACTGCTCGCGGCGGCGCGCGGCACGCTGCGCCTCGTCACGCTGGCCCACGCGCGGCCCGGTGCGGTCGACGCGACCCGGCACCTCGTCACCGCCGGCGTCGGCGTGGCGCTCGGGCACTGCGATCGCCCGGACGGTTTCACGGCCTGCGTCGACGCCGGGGCGCGCAGCGTCACGCACCTGTTCAACGTGATGGGCCCGCTGCACCACCGCGACGTCGGCACCGCGGGGCTGGCGCTCGACGACGAACGGGTGCGCTGCCCGTTGATCCTCGACGGCGTGCACGTGCACCCGGCGATGGTCCGCAACGCGTTCCGCATCCTCGGCCCCGACCGCACCGTGCTGGTCACCGACGCAGTCGCAGCAGCCGGCATGCCCGACGGTTCCTACACGCTGAACGGTGCGCCGGTGCGCTCGGGCGGCGGCGTGGTGCGCGACGCCCAGGGCCACCTCGCCGGCTCGGCGCTGACGATGGCACTCGCCGCGCGCAACTTCCTGGCGATGGTGAAGACGGCCGGGCCGTGGACGCTGGCGCGGGTCGCGTCGACCAATCCGGCGGCGCTGCTCGGTGCCACGGGCGAACGCTTCGGCTCACTGCAGGTCGGCAAGCGCGCCGCGTTCACGCTGCTCGGCGACGACGGTTCGTTCGGCTGCGTGCGCTGACGAGTGGTGCGAGAGTCGCCGAACCTCCCGTCCTTCGCACGAGGCTCGGCGCCGTTGCACGACCGTGACCGTGGTTCCGACGCGGATCAAGGCAGGCGCACGGGCGTGGGCTCGATGGCGAGCACCTGTCCTGCGAGGTCGCGCAGCCCCTTCCAGACGAGCCGCAGGTCCTGCTTCCCCGGAGTCTCGGCCGCCGGTCGCAAGCGCAACAGGCCGGCATCCGTCCACTCCCAGTCGACCGTGTAGCGGGCGCCGGTTGCGTCGCGCAGCTCGACGGCATCGACGCCGGGAGCCATGCGCCAGTGCACAGCGACGCTCGGCTTCACCTCGACATGGACGCTGCGCTACGAGCGCTTGACCTGCGCCTTCACCGACACCTCGCGCGGCGCCACGGGCGCCGTCAACTGCCATCCGTCCACCTTGCCGAGGGCCCAGCGAGGGTCGCTGCCCCAGCCCTCGATCCGCACCAACAGCACGTGCTTGCCAGCCGCGCAGTCGACTTCGATCGGAGCCTCCTCGGCACCGAAGCGCCGCCGTGCCGCCAACTGGAACACCGAGCGCCCGTCGAGCAGCACCTCCAGCGAGGCGGTGTCCCCGGTCCACGGCAAGCGGAGCCGTCCCGGGCGCTCCATCGTGAACGGCAACGCCAGGAGTCCACCGGTGCGACCGAGGCCGAACACGCCGCGCAGGTGCAGCACACCCTGCTCGTCCGTGTCCGCAACGGCCCACCAACGTGACCCGATCTTGGCGCCGAGTGCGACAGGAGGAACGCGCCGAGGATCGACGGCATCCACCGGAGCCGCGAGCCAGCCACGCGTCAGGGCACCGTTCCACACGACCTCGGCACTGGCGACGGCTGGACCGGTGCCACCCAACGGACCGAGGTCGCGTCCGCCAGGGCCGCGCCCCTTGCCGGCCGAGGCCGTGCCGAGCCGCAGGCAGTCGGGGAGTGGTGGCCAGGGAGCCGCGAGCGCATCGAGCGAGCCCATCGGCGCCACGGGCCCGACCAAGGCCGTGCGTGCGGCACCGGAGTCCCCGACGACCACTTCCCCGACTTCCTCGACCAGGTTGCCGTCGAACACGACCGGTTCGATGGTGGTCGCCAACCGGTCGTGGAACGCCGACAGGCGCATCGCTCGACGACAGCGCAGGAACCAACTCTCGCGCACGACGGCGCAGCCGTAGACGGCATCGGTCACATCGACGAACGCACAGCCGAGCACGCGGGGCCCCGGCCGCCCCTGCACGCTGTGGATGCCCGGCCGATTCGCCCCGATCCCCGTCCCGCACGCGGAGAACACACAGAACTCCACCTGTGGTCGCGCCTGCAGCTGGGTGAAGATCCCCGTGGTGCAGCCGACGAACCGGCACCGGCGCACTTCGGGAGCCGCGACCCCACCGGGATGGCCGTGGAAGCGAGCGTCCTTGTAGGCGGCCCCGATCTCCATGCCCTCGAGGCAGGCGAGGAACACGCCGTCCTCGACCAAAGCCTGCCCCTCCGGGATCTGGATGCCGGCGAACGCGCGCCACAGCTGGATGCCGTGGATCATGGTGCGCCGCTCGGTCGCGTCGGTGCGTGGATGCAGCACGATGCCGTGCCAGCTCGCCGTCGCATCGGCGAGCCCTTCCCCCTGCCCGTCGTCCGGCACGAACACGACCGGCTGCTCGAGGTTGCCCTCGACCAACAGTTGGCCGTGCACGTGGATCTCCACCCGATCCGGATGCCAGCCGGCCGAACTGCGGTCCCGCGCGGCGATCGACACGACGGTACCGGCGGCGATCTCGAGCCGGCCGCCCTTCGGAACGGTGACGTCGCCGTCGATCCGGACGCGTCCACGCCAGGTGGTTCGTTCCGGCAGCTCCCCCGTCAGCCCCTGCGGCGGCGCCGAGGACTGGGCCAGCAGCTGGGTGACGACACACCACATCGACAGCAACCAGGCGAGCCGTTTCATCGGGCCTCCGTGTCGAGCCGCAGCTCACGCTCGAACGAGTCGCGCAGGATCAGGTCGCTGAGCACGAGCACCCGCAGGCGGTTCTGGCCCCTGCGGCGCGGCAGGCGCACTTCGACCAGGCGATCCCCGGCGCAACTGCTCCAGGACCCCGCCGGCACCTCGCCTTCTTGCCGCATCGCGACTCCGTACAGCGGCACCTCGTACGGGTCCTGGTAGCTCGGGAACATCGGTTCGACGAGCATCGTCAAGCTCGGATGGCCGGCGACATCGTCGTCCACCGTCCAGGTGGCGAAGCCCGGTCCGGCGAGGGTGACGCAGGCGAACAGGCAGTCCGGACCGTGATCGACGCGCAGGCCGGTGAGGTCGACACAGCGCGCGGCACGGTGCAGTTCGTTCGCCGCGTCGGCGACGACGGGGGCGCTCCAGTCGGCGTCGCGTCCATCCAGTTCGATCGGCAGCCCGTCGTCGTTGCACACGTGCAGACGTTCGATCGGCTGGTCGGAGCACGAGGTCTCGACCTCGATGCGCATCGCCACCCGACCGTGGTATCGATCGCCACGTTCGCGCAGCAGCTGGCGCGGGAACCAGAACTGCAGTTCGTTGCCGTGTACGACCGGAGCCTCGGCCTCGACGTGGCGGTGGATCCAACGCAGGCCACCCTGGCCGTCCGGTTGCAGGTCGGTGCCGGAGATCCGCAGGTGCTCGATCGGCTTCCGCGTACCGGTGAGCGGGGCCGCATCCGACGGCTGGAAGCGAGAACCCACCGCGGCACGGATGCGCAGCTCCCGACCACCGAGACCGGTCGCCGGCTTGTCGTCGCAGTCGATCGACAGCTCGACACAGGTGAACATGCTCTCGACCAGCGGCTTGCTCATCTCCAGCCAGCACTCGATCCGGTCGCCGCGGACCCTGGCGCGGAAGCTGCGCGCGTCCCCGTAGGTGTGCAGCGGCGAGGTCGTCTGCTCGTCGGTGATGCGCACGTCGCCCCCGCCGGTCGTGGCGGGCACCTGCGCCGCAGCAGCACCGCCGAGCAGCAGCGAAGCCAGCGGCAGGCATCCGACCAGGAAGGACCACGCACGGCCGCCGCGCGCACATCGACGAGTGAGAGGCATGACGAGGTAGCTCGGCTCGTGGAACGGGATCACCGACGCGGCGGACCGCCGCGCGACCTTCGCGCCGCTGTCGTAGCTCGTGACGACAAGCGGCGCGAGACCTTGGATTCCGCAGGTTCGATCCGGGGCCTTGCAGCACATTCGGGTCACGGCAACCGCACGGGAGTCGGCTCGACGACGAGCGGCTGGCCGAGCAGGTCGCGCAGTCCGACCCAGACGAGCCGCAGGTCCTTGCCCGCCGGCGCCTCGACGGCGGGACGCAGTCGCAGCACACCAGTCGCGGTCCACTCCCAAGTGATGCCGAATGTGGTCCCGGTCGCGTCACGCAGCTCCACGGCGTCCATGCCCGGCCGCAAGCGCCAGTGCACGGCCGCACCCGGATCGACCTCGATGGTCCGGGTCTTGCCGCGACCCTGGACCCGTGCCCGCAGCGCCAGTGCCTGGCCGTCCTTGGTCGGCTCGGGCCTGGTCGCCCGCCAGCCGGCGACGTCGCCGAGCGCGAACTTCGGGTCCACCCCCCAACCGGCGACGTGCAGCAGCAACACGTGCCGCCCGGCCGGGCAATCGAAGCTCATGGCAGGTTGCTCGACGCCGAACCGGCAGCGCTGCGTGCGTTCGAACACCTGCCGGCCGTCCAGCCAAGCGACGAACTCGGCCAGGTCGCCGGTCCACGGCACCTCCACCTTGCCCGCGGACTCCGTCTCGAACGACAGGGCCAGCAGCCCCCCGGTCCGCTGCACGCCGAACGCACCCTTCAAGTGCACGACGCCGTACTCGTCGGCGTCCGCCACCGCCCACCAGGAGCCGCCGACCTTCACGCCGGGCTCTGCTGCGGGCAGCTTCTTCAGGTCGCGCGGTCGATCGGCCGGCACGGCGAGCCAGCCGCGCCGCACCGGGCCTTGCCAAGGCAGCTCCGGCGGTGGTTCCGAGCCGGCCCCGGTGCCCATCGGGCCGAGGTCGCGCCCACCGAAGCCACGCCCCTTGCCGTCGGAGTCGGCGGCGAGCCGCAGGCACGGCGGCAGCGGCGGCCACGGCTGCAGCAGTTCGGCGAGGTCGCCGCTCGGTCGCACGGCGCCGCGCAGCGCCTCGCGCACCACGCCGGTGTCACCCGTGGCGATGCGCGGCACGTCCTCGACCAGGATGCGTTCCAGGACCACGGGCTCGATCGACGTGGACCAGGCGTCGTGGTAGCTCGACAGCGACAGCGCCGAGCCACAACGCAGGAACCAGCTCTCGCGCACGACGGCGCAGCCGAACACGCCACGTTGCGCGTCGACGAACGCACAGCCGACCACGCGCGCGCCGGGCCGATCCTGCCAGTTGACGAACACCGGGCGACTCGACCCCACACCCGTGACCACACGCGCGAACACACTGTCCTCGACGTGGGGCCGAGCACCCTGCTCGGTGTAGATGCCGGTGTGGCAGCCGACGAACCGGCAGCGACGGATCTCGGGGGCAGCAGCCCCGCCGGGCGTCCCTTCGAACCGGTCGTCGCGGTAGGCGACGCCGACCTCGATCCCTTCGGAGCACGCGACGAACACGCAGTCCTCGACCAGCGACTCACCGGCGGGCTCCTGCATGCCGACGAACGCCCGGAAGAACTGGGCGCCGCGCACGAGGTTCCGACGGGCCGAGGCGTCGCTGCGCGCGTGCAACACGACGCCGTGCCAGTTCGTCGTCGGTTCGCCGACGTCTCGGCCACCCCCGTCGTCGGGCACGAACACCACCGGCGCATCGACCCGGCCCTCGACCAGCAGCTGGCCGCGCACGTGCAGTTCCACCTGGTCGGCGTTCCAACCGCTGCGGGCGCCGTCCCGCGGAGCGATCGTCACGACGGTGCCGGGTGCGATCACGAGCTTGCCGGCGGCCGGCACGGTCACGTCGCCGTCGAGGCGCACCTGCCCCTGCCACCGTGTCTCCCCGGCTGGCAGTTCCCCGGCGAGCCCCGCTTGCTGCGCCACCGCGGCGAGCGGCCAGAGCCCCGCCGCGACGAACCAGGCGAAGCGCTTCATCGGGCCTCCGTGTCGAGCCGCAGTTCGGTCTCGAAGGTGTCGCGCAGCACGTAGTCGCTCTGCGCGATCACCCGGAAGCGGTTCTGCGTGGTCTTGCGCGGCAAGCGCACTTCGAGGAGCCGTTCTGCCGCCGACGCCTGCCAGGCACCGAGCACGACGCTCCCGGCGCTGCTGGCCTTGCCGCCCGACACGGTCACCTCGAACGGCACCTGGTAACGCGGTGCCATCGGCTCGACCAGCAGGGTGACCTGCGGTCCACCGACCACGTCCCCATCGCCGAGCCAGCCGGCGAACCCGGCCGTCGCGAGTTCGACCGCGACGAACAAGCAGTCCGCACCGTGGTCGACGCGCAACCCGGTCAGGTCGGCGCACTGCGCGACCTTGTGCAGCTCGTCGGCCGCGTCGCGCACCCGCACGGCACTCCATTCGGTGTCGCGCCCGTCGATCTGGATCGGCATGCCCTCGTCGCCACACACGTGGAGGCGCTCGAGCGGCTGGTCGGAACACGAGGTCTCGACGACGATCTGCACGGCGATGCGCCCGTGGTAGCGGTCGCGGCGCTCCAGCACCTTGGCGAGCGGCACCCAGAAGTGCAGCTCCTTGCCGGCGACGACCGGCGGGTCGGCAGGCGCGTCGTAGTGCACCCAGCGGTGGCCACCGGACCCGTTGTCCTCGATGTGCGTGAACGACAGGCGCGTATGGTCGATCGCCTTCTCGCCCGCGTCGGAGACCCCGTTCGACGGCTGGAACCGCGAACCGACCGCGGCCCGGAAGCGCAGCTCGCGGCCAGCGAAGCCCGTCGTGCGCTTGTCGTCGCAGTCGATCCAGAGCTCGGCGCACGTGAACATGCCGTCGACCAGGGGCTCCGCCATCTCCAGGGCGCACTCGATGCGGTCGCCGGTGACCCTGGCGCGGAAGCCGCGTGCATCGCCGAAGACGTGCCGCGGCGAGGTCGTGGCGGCGTCGGCGATGCGGGCCTCGCTGCCGACGGCAGCCGGCTCCTGGGCCATCGCGACAAGCCCCAGGAGCATGGCGCTCGCCGGGGACAGGCCGCGCACGCCGGCGCGCGCGAGTGCCGCAGCCGAGCCGAGCGCAGCGAACGACGAGGAGATCGTGGTCAACGGAGCTTCCTTGGTTGCGGCGACGTCGCGGAGCCGATCCTGCCTCCCGCCACGTTGCCCGGATCGTGGCCGGACGCCGATACGCGGCACCCGACGGGCAGGAGCATCCGCACCAGCTCGTTCAGGGCAACAACCGGATCGACAACCCTCGCGACGACGCCAGCTCGTACTGGCCCGAGCTGCACGTGTCGCCGAGGTCCGCCTCGCCGAGCCACACCGTCTGGGCGTGCACCCGCAAACCGATCAGCAACGGCAGCGCCGGGATCGGCAGCGGGAAGCGCGCCGCACCGACCACGTCGCTCGTCGCCGCGGCGACCGGCGATGCGAACCCGAGGTGCAGCACGATGCCGAGGCCCAGTGGATCCCAACCGTCGGTGACGCGCGTGCCGAGCGCCAGCAGACCGACCGACACCGCAGGCGCATTGCTGCACAGCACGGCGAAATCGCTGGCCCCGATCGACGGGCGGCGCGAACCGGTCAGCCCCATCGTGCCGCGACAGGTCGGCGTGCCGGATCCATACCGGGACAGGCCACTCGCGTGCGGCACGATGTTGCGCAGGGTGCTGAGCACTCCGGAGAAGCCCACGGTGCACACGTCGCCTCGGCCATCGCCGTCGAGGTCGCCGACGGCGAGGCCCGAAGCCAGGTCGTCGAGGTCAGGGAAGGCCGTCGTCGAGTAGGCCGGAAACGACTGGGCCGCGGCGAATCCACCACCCGCCGTGCCCTGGAACACCAGCACGGAGTACGGGGAAGCGAAGCCGACCACGTCCAGCAGGCCATCCCCATCGAGATCCGTGCCCCTGGGTTGCGTGACCGCCTCGGACAACGGGATCGGCAGCCCGGGCAGGAACCCACCGAGGCCGTCGGCGAGCACCGGCAGGATCTGCGCGTTGCCGGACAGCAACAGGTCCAGACGCCCGTCCTGGTCGTGGTCCACGAACCCGGCGAGGCTGTGGATCGTCGCACTGCCCGGGGAGAGAACGGCCGCCGGGATCGACGTCACGTCGCCGACGCCACCCAGCCCGTCGGGATGCAGGATCACGAGCGTCGTTCCCGTCAGCACCAACTCCTGATCACCATCGGCATCCAAGTCGACAGCGGTTTGGGCGCCGAACGCCGGCAGCAGCACGCCGACGGGAACGGCGATCGGCTGCAATGCCCCGAAGTTGCCAGCACCGTCCCCCGGGGCGAACGTGAGCTGCCCGAAGCCATCGAAGAAGACGATGTCCACCGCCCCGTCAACGTTCCAGTCCATGAGGATCGGCTGGAGGTTGATGTTGCCCTGCACGCTCGGGTCGACGCTGCCAGCACCAGGAAACGCGCCGCTCCCGTCGCCGAGGCGCACGAAGATCCCGGTGAACGCCGGCCACACCACGTCGGGAAGACCGTCGGCATTCACGTCGCCGCAGCGCATGGAGGTCGCGAACCCGTCGAAGGGGTTGGGCAACGCCGTGACGATCGGGGCACCGAAGCCACCGAGTCCATTGCCTGGGAGGAACTGGATCCCCGAAGTCGTGACCCGCAGGACATCGAGCAACCCGTCGCCGTTGCCGTCGAGCATCTCGAGGCCGCGGAGGAACCCGCCTGACACCGACTGGATCGACTCGGGAGCACTCAACACCTGGGCCGGCAGCACGGAGGCCAGCGCGAGCAGGTAGGTGGCAGCGATGGGATTCGGGAGCTTCATGGTGATCTCGGGTGAGGAGGGGGAGAGGCCGACGCGGCGGGGACCAGAGGGCCCTTCCCATGGCCGCAACAGGTCGCCAAGGTGATCCCGGGACGAGCTGGATGTCTCGGCAAATCCGGGCAGTTCTCCCGTCATCGGGGGCCCCGCTTTCGGAGATGCTGGGCCGCCGGCGACACCCCCTCGCCGAACCGCGCGGGCGCGGCGGCGCGTCAGCCCGAGGTTCCGTCCACCTCGAGCACCAGCGCCCCCCCGTCGACGGCCTCGATCGGCACGACCACATGCCGGGCGCCCATCGACGAACGCATCCGGACCCGCAGCGCTCCGATCCCCGGTTCGTCGAGCGGCAGAAGCAGTTCGCCGACGCCGTTGCGGGGCACGACGACCGCGTGGCGCGGCACGGCGAGGCGTCGAGGCCCGGCGTCGACGACGTCGATCTCGAAGCGCTCGTCGCCGGCCACCACCGGCACGCGGAGCCGCAGCGCGACGTCGCCGTGTGCTGCGAGCCGCGCCGGTGCGTGCAACGTGGCGCGCGAGCCCGACTCGGCCGCAGCAGCCGGCAGGCCCGCGAGCGCCAGCGGCACGAGCCCGCGCGCTGGCGCGGCGAGGTCGGCGACCCAGACCACGTCGGCGCCGACGTCGGCGATCCACAGCGTCGTGCCGAACGCGGCGAGCGCCCCCGGCTCGACCAGCCCGTGCTCCGCACCGAACAGCGGTCGCAGCGGTGCCGTCGGTTCGTGCCGGCTGCCGACCAGGATCGCCGGCCCGAACGACGCGGCGACGAACACCGAGTCTTCGTGGACGAGCACGGCAACGGGGCGCGGCACGCCGGCCCAGCGCACCCGCGCGCGCAAGTGCGCGAGATCGACCGCGACGATCGCGTCGGCCCCGGCATCGGCGACCAGCAGTTCGCCGCCGTACGCCGAGCCTTCGGGTGCGGCGAGTCCGTGCGGCGCCTGGAACACCAACTCCTCGGGCGAGCGCGCGTGCCGTTCGCCGCTGCCGAGCCACGCCGCGGCCGCGCGCGTGGCCGGATCGAACTGCCACAGCTGGCGCAAGAGCGGCTGGGCGATCACCACGGTGCCGTCGAGTGCGAGCAACGCCGAAGGAGTGCACAGGCCCTGGTCGCGGGCGTAGGCACCGCCGGTGCGATCGGTGCTGCGCCGGCCGGTGCCGCTCCACGTCTCGCTGCAGCCGCTGCGGCGCTCGAGCGCACGCAGCGTGTGCGCAGAGGCGTCGGCGACCAGCACGTGGTCCGGCAGCCCGAGCAGCGCCGCCGGCCGCACGAACTGCTGGTGCGAGGGTACGCCGTCGTTGCCGCCCGCCGCCCCCGAACCGAACGTGCGCAACACCCGGCCCGTGTGGTCGAGTTCGTGCACCCGGTGCGAACCAGCGGCGGCGAGCCACAGGCGATCCGGCTCGGCGAGCAACGCCACCGGCTCGAGTCGCGGCGGTTCTGCATACGGCACGAACGGCACCACGCCACGGCGCCCGTCGTGCGCCGCGTCGGCGAGCAGCGCGTCGATCGCCTCCCGCAGACGCTGGCGATGCGGCACGCCTGGGCTCGCGAACTTCCGTTCGCCATCGGCGGCGAACAGCGCGACGAACGGCAGCGCCTTCGCCTGCAGTGAGCCGACCAGTTCGCGCTGCGCGTCGACACAGGCCGCGAACGGCCGGGCGGCCGCCGCCCGCGACTGCCGCGCACGATCGCGTTCGGCGGCATTGGTCGGCACCTGCGCGGCGAGCACCACGAACGGCTGCTCGCCGACCGCTCGCACGACCTGTTCGAGTTCGGCCGCGGCTTCGCGGCAGTCGTCGCAGCCGAGCCGCCACAGCAGCACGACCACCACGTGGCCCGCGAGGCCCGATTCGGCATGCAGCGCCGGCCGACCGAGCCAGTCGAGCGAAGCCGGCAGCGTGAGCCCAGAGCTCACGAGGTCTCCACCGCCGACGGCCCCGGCTGGCCGAGTTCGAGAGCGCCGCAGAGCTGCTGCAGTTCGTCGTGCAGCGCCGCGATCGCCAGGTCGGGGTCGTCGTCGACCGGCCAGCGGCGTTCCTGCAGGAACAGCGTGTGCGCCGCGCGCAGGCAGGCGGGCTCGCGGCACGGACCGGCGGTGTGCACGAGGCGACGCAGCAGCGCATCGGCGAACGTCGCCGCCCCTTCGTCGCGCAGCGCCAGCACCAGCTCGGCGGCGAGGAACGGCCGGTGCGGACACAACGGCGCGCGCCACTCCGGCCGCTCGCGGCACAGGTCGCGCACGCGCTGCACGCGGCTGCCGTGGCGCCACCACAGCGGATCGGCGACTTCGCGCGGGCCGTCGCCGCCGGGCAGAGGGCGCGTTCGCGTCGGCGACGGCGTCAGGTCGCCGGTGACCGCCGCGGTGACGCGCTCGGCGAACGAACGGTGCGTCGTCAGCTTGCCGCCGACGATCGTGTGCAGGGCCGCCCCCGAGATCGCTTCGCGCACGAGGAACGCTTCGCGGTGCAGCGCTCCGGGCGGCCCCTGGCCGGTCGGCAGCGCGCGCCAGCCGGCGTAGCAGAAGCGCACGTCGGCGCGGCTCGGCGGTACCTCGAACAGATGCGCCATCGCCCCGAGCAGGTAGTCGACGTCGGCCTCGGGAGGCCCGGTCTCGTCGCCCGGCAGCGGATCGTCGACGTCGGTCGTGCCGCACAGCGTGCCGCCGTCGTGCGGGATCACGAACTGGATCCGGCGGTCGGGCAGGAACGCCGCCAGCGCCAGTTCACCGGCGCGCGGCGCCAGCACGAGATGGCTGCCGCGGCTCTGCCGGGTCAGCGCCGGTGCGTCGATGCCCAGGCGCAAGCGCAGCGCGTCGACGCGCGGTCCAGCCGCGTTGACCACGTGGTCGGTGCGCACCACCGGTGCCGAGTCGCCGAGACGATCTTGCAGCAGCACCCCCCCGTCGACCACGCCGACCAGTTCGGTGTGCGTCGCCAGCACGGCCCCGTGGGCGACGGCGTCGAGCACGTTCGCCAACACGAGGCGCACGTCCACGGTCGCGGCGTCGAAGAACTCGAGCGCCGAACGCAGGCCCCGTCGTCGCAGGCCCGGGAACGCCGCCAGCGCGTCGTCCGCCGACAGCGATCTCGGTCCCGGCAGGGTGCTGCGCCCGGCGAGACCCTGGTAGAGCCAGGTGCCGAGCCGCATGGCGAGCCGGGAGGCGCCACTGCCTGGCAACCCGTCGACGTCGCGGAAGAACGGCATCAGCATCGGCAGCGGCCGCACCAGGTGCGGTGCTGTGCGCAGCAGCCGTTCGCGTTCGTGCAACGCTTCGCGCACGAGGCCGAAGTGGCCGTGCCGCAGGTAGCGCAGCCCCCCGTGCACCAGCCGCGAGCTGCGCGAGCTGGTGCCGGCGGCGAGGTCGCGCGCGTCGAGCAGCAGCACCGAGCGGCCGCGCAGCGCCGCGTCGCGCGCGACGGCCGCCCCGTGGATGCCGGCCCCGACGACGACCAGGTCGAAGCGTCGCTCGTGCAGGAGCCGTGGGTCGATGCGCACATGGCGATCATGGCAAAGCCGTGCACGGGTCTCCAGGGTGCGACCTGCGGGGTTGCCACGCCCGCGCTTCGCCGCCACGATCCGCACGGTCGCCCTTGCCTCGTCGCCAGCCGGAGTCGCGATGCCTCCCGAACTGCAACCCTGGATCGCCGCCGCGATCGCCCTGCTGGACGTGCGGCGCCAGGATCGCCTGTTGGCGATCGAACCGGGCCTCGCCCAGGTGCGCGCGCTGGCGGCTTCGGTGGGCAGCGGCGGCCAGCTGACGCTGGTGCTGCGCGATCGCGCCGCGGCCGAACGCGCCGCGGAGCTCGGCCTGCCGCAGGTCACCGTGCTCGCGCACACGACGTGCGGCGGCGAGCGCTTCGGCACGTTCGACGCGCTGCTGCTGACGCCGGCCTGTGGGCCGCTGCTGGCGCCCGGCGCCTACGCCGATCTCGCCAAGGGCAACCTGCGTCCCGGCGGTCGCTTCGTCGTCGACGTGCCCGGGCCCGACATGGTGCCCGACCTGTGTGCCGCCGCCCACGAACTGCGCTGGCCCGACGCCCGCTGCGGAGTACTGCGAGGGCTCGCCGACGACCAGCTCGCCGAGGTGCTGCGCAACGCCGGCCTGCGCGAAGTGACCGGCGTGCTCGGTGCGCATCTGCTGTCGCTCGGCACGCCGGGTGACCTGGTGTTCGCGTTCGCCGAGGCGCTGGACCTGGCCGAGCCCGAACGGCTCGAGCTGACCCACGCGCTGGTCCGCCGGCGCTCCGGCACGGGCCCGTGCGACGTGCTGGTGCACCGCACCCGGCTGCTCGGTCGCCGCTGAAGGAAACTGATCCCTTGCGTGTTGGTGCGGGGAGATTCGTGGGCGAGTCGACCCCGTCGATCGAGCGCCGGAAGGCTGGGCAGCGCACGAGCCCGACCGCACCAACACGCAAGGGATCAGGTTGGGGCGTGGAGATTCTCGGGGCTCGGAGCCGTTTTTCGTGGGGGGCGTTCCCTAGTAGTCGGCGACGGTCGGTTGCGTGAGTCGGCCGAAGACGAGCGGCCGGGAAGCGAGAGAGTGGCCTCGTGGGGTTCGACCGACCGTCGCCGATTCCCTCTGCGGCCCGCAATGGCCTACGCTGTCTGGATGCCGGCCACCGTGCGCTGCACCGCCCTCGCCCTGCTGACCATCGCTCCCGTTCTCGCGCAGTCGCCGGACGCGGAGCGCTGGCCGACGGGCCACACGAGGGCGGGACTCACCCGGGCACCAGAGCGGCTCAACCCGTACGACGACGACCCGAGCCACCCGGCCAACCGGCTGTTCCGCGCGCTGTGGACCGCAGCGCTGGTCCCAGCCGAAGTCGCCCACGTGGTCCCCGGCGAGCCTGCCCGCGAACTGGTCGAGGGCTGGGTGCACGGCAAGCGCGCCGGCCGCGCCGAGGACCATGCCGTCTACGGCGGCGACGGGCGCATGCTGCCCCTCGAAGGGCTGTCCCCATCGCAAGCCGAGGCGGCGGCGGCCGACCTCGCCGCCCTTCGCCCGGCGATCGCGACGCTGCAGCGGACCCCGGTGCTGGCGGTGCACCTGCAGAACGACCTGCTGCGCGCCGCCGAACGGCTGCTCGACATCGGCCAGAACCTCGACCTGGTGCCGAAGCTGCGGGACACGGCGCTGTTGCTGGCGCTGCCGGCGGATCGGCTGGCCGAGTTGCCCGATCCACTGCGGCTCGCCGCTGCCGGAACCGACCCGGCGCTGCCGGCGCACGAACTGCCCACCCAGGTCGGTGGCACCGCGACCGGCTTCCGGGAGATCACGCGCCGATCGACGCGGCTGTTCGACGCCGCCCACACGCTGCTCTGGTCGCGCGTGTTTCTGCGCCATCCGGACGGCGAAGCCGCCCTCACCGCCATGCTGCCGACCCCAGGGGCGACGAAGGGGCCGAGCCCGACCGTGCCGATCGGCTTCGCCGCCGTGCTGGTGCAAGGGCTGGTCGCAGTCGACGACCAGGGCACGCCGCGCGCGACCTCGCTGGTGGTCGACGTGCGCACCCAGCGGCTGCACAACCGCGACCCGCTCGGCATCGGCAACCCGACGTTCACCCGCGATGGTCTCGACTTCGGCGTCTGGCAGCTGCAGCGACGCGGCCTGCGCAGCGGCGAGCCACGCCAGTTCTTCCGTGCGGTGCACGCCGACGACCTCGACCTGTTCCGCGACTATGGCACCGCCAAGCTGACCAGCTACCGGGCCCAGTGCGCGTTGTGCCACCGCGTCAGCGACTCGCCCGAGCCCGAACTGGCTGGCTTTCCGGTGCTGCGCCCGCACGTGCAGGCAGCGTTCGCCGTGACCAGCGAGGAACGGCTGCGCCTCGCCGAGCAGCAGGTGGGCACGCTGCTCGCGAAGCTGCGGGCGGCGCACTGAGCGACGCGGAACGGCGCGGCATCAACTGCGCCTGAACCGTTCCGGGATGAAGCAACAGCGGGGCTGAGGGCCTCGGCATCAGTGCCGACGGGTCCCGCGTTGCGGCGTCCCAGCAAGCTCGAGCCGGGTCGCCCCTTGGGCGAGCCGGCTCAGAGGTTCGTGTAGTTCGGCCCGCCGCCACCTTCCGGCGTCACCCAGTTGATCACCTGGTACGGGTCCATGATGTCGCACGTCTTGCAGTGCACGCAGTTGCTGGCATTGATCTTCAACGCCACGCCGTGCTTGGTACCGGCCTTCTCCTCCATCTCGTAGACCGCCGCCGGACAGAAGTGCTGGCACGGGTTGCCGAACTCCTCGACGCAGCGCGTCGAGCACAGATCCGGCTGCGTGACCACCAGGTGGCAGGGCTGGTCCTCTTCGTGGATCGTGCCCGACGAGTAGACCGACGTCAGCTTGTCGAACGTCAGCGTGCCGTCCTCCGGCAGCTTGTCCTGCTTCGGCTTGCCCTTCCCGCCGAAGTAGTCGCCGACCTTCTGCATGTAGGTGTGGCCGGCGTTGCTCTTCAGCTCGTCCGACCACAGCGTGCCC
>JAEUHU010000362.1 GCA_016793305.1 Planctomycetota bacterium | reverse complement strand
GAGCGAAGGTGCGGATCTGCCGCGCGAACTCGCGGTGGCCGTCGTCGAGATCGGCGTCGGGGAGCCAGAGGTCGGGGTTCATCGGTTGCTCCTTCGTTGCGGCGATGCGGCGGGTTGCCCGGTGTGTGCGGAAACGGCCCTCAGCGGCCCAGGAAGCGTGGCTCGCGCTTCTCCATCCACGCGTTGTAGAACTCGCGGTGGTCGTGCGCGCGCAGCAGCAGCGCCTGCGCCTGCGCCTCCTGTTCGATCGCAGCGTCGAGGTCCATCGGCCACTCGTTCCAGACCATCTTCTTGGTCATGCCGAGCGCCAATCCGGGGCCGTGCGCCAGGCGCCGCGCCAGCGTCATCGCTTCGGCGAGCACCTGGTCCTGCGGCACCACGCGGTTGGCGAGGCCGATGCGCAGGCACTCGTCGGCCGTGACCTTGTCGCCGAGCATCAGCAGCTCCATCGCGCGGCCGGTGCCGATCACCTTCGGCAGCAGCCAGGCGGCCCCCATGTCGGCGCCGGTGAGCCCGACCTTGGTGAACAGGAACGCGAACTTCGCGGTGTCCGCCATCACGCGCAGGTCGCTGGCCAGCGCCAGCACCGAACCGGCGCCGGCGGCGATGCCGTTGATCGCGGCGACGATCGGCTTGCCGAGGCGCAGCATGTTGCGCACCACGGCGCCGGTCATGCGCGTGAAGGCGAGCGTGCCGTCGAGCTCGGTCTCGAGCAGCGGGCCGATGATGTCCTCGACGCTGCCGCCGCTGCAGAAGCCGCGACCGTGGCCGGTCAGCACGACGACCTTCACCGTCTCGTCGGTCTCGAGGTCGCGGAACAGGCGCTCGAGCTGGCCGTAGATCGTGAACGTCAGCGAGTTCAGCGTCTCGGGGCGATCGAGGGTCAGCACGGCGACGCCGTCGCTGCCTCGTTCGAAGCGGAAGTCGAATTGGCTCATGGGAGGAGGTGGGCGGGAGGCCGAGGGGTCACGCCGGGTCGACGAAGCCGGGCCGTTCCTGGTCGAGATCGTAGACGCAGCCGGTCGTGGACGACTGCAGCAGCTCGACCACCGCGGCGGCGACTTCGTGCGGTCGGTGCATGCGCCCGATGCGGTTCTGGGCGGCCATGCGCGCCATCGCCTCGTCGGCGGTGATGCGCCCGCGGGCGGCGATCGCGGCGGCGGCCGAACGGGTGATGTCGGTGTCGACGAAGCCCGGGCACAGCGCCAGCACGCGGATGCCGGCCGGGCCGAGTTCGGCGTGCAGGGCGCGCGCGAGACCGACCATGCCGTGCTTGCCGGCGGTGTAGGCCGACGTGAACGGGTAGCCCCGCAGCCCCGCGGTCGAGGCGAGGTGCAGCAGGCAGCCGCGGCCGCGCCGCTTCATGCCGGGCACCACGGCGCGGGCGAAAGCCAGCGGGGCGCCGACGTGCAGGTCGAAGACCTCCTGCAGCATCGCCGGGGTGGTGTTCTCGACCTTGTCGGACGGGGCCGTGCCGGCGTTGCTGATCACCGCATCGACGCCGCCGAACCGCTGCTCGGCCGCGGCCACGACTCGCGTCGGGGCGTCCGGTTGGCGCAGGTCGGCGACGACGGTCAGCACCTCGGCGCCGAGCTCCTGCACCGCCGCAGCGGTGGCGCGCAGGCCCGCTTCGTCGCGCGCCGTCAGCACGAGGCGATGGCCGGCGCGGGCCAGTGCTTCGGCGATCGCCCGGCCGATGCCACGGGAGCTGCCGGTCACGAGGGTGGCGAAGGGGGCTGCGGACGGAGCGACCATGGGGGAGGCAATGCTCGCGAAGGGCCGGTTTCGTGCAACCGCGCGCTGCAGTTCCGACAATTGGAGCTCGAACTCAGGCTTCGGGCTCGCTCCTGCCGATAGCAGGGCCAGGACAGGGAAGCAGGGGGAGCCAAGTTGCGGACGACCCCAGGAAGGGCCCGGCGGGAACCGGGCCCTTTCTCTTTTCCGGGCCAGGTGTCGGGACGCCGCCGCAACGGTTCTCCGAACGGTGGGATCGATCCAGTTCGGCGATCCGGATGGCCGATGGCATCGGCGGTTCCCAGGAGTCGCATGCGCATGAGTCCCTGTTCGTCGCCGCTCGTCTCGTCCTGGTTGGGCTTGCCCACCCTCCTCGGCGTCGTCCTCGGCGGGGCTGCTCCCTGCCAGAGTGGTGCGGTGGTGCCGCCGATCTGTGCGGAGCTGCCCGGCAACGCGGCGGTGGCGATGCCCTTGCGGTGGAGCCACGGCACCCTGCAGGTGTGGGTGGACCCTCAGCTGTTGCCCCCTGGGCTCGTCGGCCAGCCCCTGACGGGGGTGCGCTTCCGTCGCTCGACGCTGCTTGGCGACGGCGCCAATCCTGCGATGACCAGGACGATCACCGTGCGCGGTGGGTATCGCCCTGAGACCGCCTCGACGATGGGCCCGAGCCTCGCCGGCAACCGGCCGGCCGGCATGCAGGTGTTGTTCGGTCCAGGCCCCGTCACTTCGGTGGCGACGCCGGCCCCATCGGTGGCGAGTGCGGTCGGCGAGGACCTGCTGGTGATCCCGTTCACGACGCCTTTGCCTCACGCCACCGGGTCGCTGGTGCTCGAGTTCGAGGTCGACGACGCCCCGCTGCAGATCAGCACGGCACACTGGGTCGACGCGGTGTGGTTCGTCGGCACCCAGGACAACGGCTATGCGGTCACGGTCGGCACGGGCAGTTGCACGACCCATTCCGTGCCCACCGAGCTCCGCTGGGTCGGCGCCAGTCCAGCTGCCGGGGTCACCGGGGCCCTCGAACTGCGCGGCGTACGCACGCCACCGGGCGGCTCGACGCCGATCGCCCAGTGGCTCTCGGTGTCGCCGCGGGCCACCAATTTCGGCATCTCGCTGACGACGTTGGACCCCGGGTTGGTCGGCTGCCACCAGTGGGCGGCAACCGACATCCTGTGGATCGCCTCGGCCGGGACGAGCGGAACGTTCGCTGCCAGCATCCCCCTGCCGACGACGGCGACCCTCGGCACCGAACTCGGCGCCCAGGCTGCCTGGCTCGACGATGCCCGGACCGGTCTGCAGGCCTCGGTCAGCAACGGAGTCGTGCTGCGCCTGGGTTACACCGGCACTGGGAACTTCTGCGCGTCGGCGTTCTTCCTCGGGGATGGGACGACGTCCCTCTGGCCGGTTTCCTACGCGCAGATGCCGGTGCTGCGGCTGGACTTCTAGGCACGGCACGCCGGGATCGGGTCGCCACGGGCGGCCTGGGGAGAGACTGGGGAAGGAGTGGCAAAGTCCAGCCGGACCCTTGCAAGGTCGCCGGCAGTCGCTACTGTCCCTCGCCCTCCGATTGCGGCCGTGACTCGGCCGCCCCTGCAGCCATGGCCAAGCCGAAGAAGAAGAAAGAGATCGTCTTTCTGGTCTGTGAAGAGACCGGCGACCG
>JAEUHU010000295.1 GCA_016793305.1 Planctomycetota bacterium | reverse complement strand
AGCGCTGCGCCGCGCACTGCAGCGGCGCGCCGCCGACTGGGCGCAGGTGCGACCCGAATGGGCGCTCGCCGACAACGCGGCCCTGGTGTTCGCCGAGCGATCGCGCACGCGGCACCTCGACCTCGGTGGCCGGGTGTTCCTGCACGACTACCACGCCGACGACGACGCGGACGGCACCCTGCTGACGCAGCTGCTGCACGCGCCGATGCAGGTGGCCGCCTGGATCAACCTGCAGTACTACGCGTCGGTGGTCGACCCGGTGCAGTTCGGCGGTGGCGACAAGGTGCTGCACGACGTCGTCGGCGGCCGGCTCGGCGTGCGCGAAGGGCAGGGCGGCGACCTGCGCTTCGGGCTGCCGCGGCAGTCGGTGCACGACGGCACGCGCTGGCGGCACACGCCGATCCGGCTCAGTGTGTTCGTCGCCGCCGACGCGGCCCGCATCGACCGCGCCCTCGCTGCGAGCGAGCCCGCGCGGCAACTGGTCGAGAACGGCTGGGTGCACCTGTTCCGTGTCGACGAGGACGGAGCGTGCTGGCGGCGCCAGCGCACGGGTGGGTTCGTGCGGCAACTGCCGGCGATGCCTGCGGGGGAGCGCGCGGCGCCACCGCCGCATCGTGCGCCGGCCAGCGCCGATCGCGCCGGGGCGCGGCTGCGCGGCCAGCTCGCGACGTTGTTCGTGCTGGCCGCCGCGGTGGTGCTGCGGGCCTGGGCGACACCGTGACGGCATCCGGCGGCCCAAGGCTGGGTGGCACCGAGCCGGATCATCCGCTGGCCGGCCGCCGGCTCGCCGTCGCGACGATGCACGGCAAGGAACGGGTGCTGGCGCCGCCGCTGGTGGCCGCCTTCGGCCTGCAGCCGGTCGTCCCCTCGGACTTCGACACCGACCGCTTCGGCACGTTCACCGGCTCGGTGCCGCGCCGTGACACGGCCCTCGAAGCCGCGCGGCGCAAGGCCCACGCGGCGCTGCAGGTGTGCGGCACGACCACCGCGGTGGCCAGCGAAGGCTCGTTCGGCCCGCACCCGGCCACGCCGTTCCTGACGATCGGCGCCGAACTGGTGTTGCTCTGCGACGTCGAGCTCGGCCTCGAGGTGGTGGCCGAGGACGTCGGTCTCGCGTCCCACTTCGCCACCCGGGAAGTCGCGTCGCGCGAGGAGGCGCGCTCGTTCGGCAGGCACGTCGGCTTCCCGGCGCATCAGCTGGTGGTGGCGCCACCCGGGCGGCTCGAGGCGGGGGAACGCGGGCTCGGCGACGAGGCGTCGTTCGCCGCGGCGCTGACGCGCCAGCTCGACCTGCACGGGCGCGCCCTGGTCGCGACCGACATGCGCGCCGATCGCAATCCGACGCGCATGCAGGCGATCGCGCGCGCGGCGGAGCGGCTCGCCGCACGCACCGCGTCGCGTTGCCCGGCCTGCCGCTGGCCGGGGTTCGGGCTCGTCCGGGTCGAGCCGGGGCTGCCGTGTGGGGCGTGCGGAGAACCGACCGAACGGGTCCGAGCCGAGGTGTTCGCTTGCGCCCGTTGTCCCGAGCAGCGTGTGCAGGGGCGCCGCGATGGGCTCCTGGTGGCCGACCCGGGCGAGTGCGGTGCCTGCAATCCGTGACCTGACCCGGTTCTTCAGCGGTCGGTGGGCGCGGGAACGAAGGTCGGTGCGAACCGGTCGGTCGTCCACGTGCTCGGCATCTTGCTGGCGCCGAGCGGGATCGCGTCGGCGCAGGCCGCCGCATGCGAGGCCCGGCTCGACACCGTGGAGCTGCTCGAGGTCGGGTGATCGGTTCCGGTCACGTCCCGGCGGCGAGACGCTCAGTAGCCCAGCCGCAGTTCGACGCCGTTGGTCAGTTCGCCGAGGCCTTGGAACGGGCCGTTCGTCAGCACCGGCAGCGCCTGCGCGGTGACGATGGCGCCGGCCCAGGCCGGGATGTAGGGGATCGCCAGCGGGACGGCCCAGTTGCCCGCCGCATCACTCGCCCCGAGGAACTCGAGCAGGAACAGCGCATTGCCGTCGACCTGCTGCACGCACGGACCGACCGGCGCCCCGATGGCTGGCCCAACGGCCAAGGCGAGGACTACGGGCTGGTTCGGCGGCGCGCCGACCATGCTCAGCAGCGACGATCCGCCGAGCACCGGTGCTGTGGCCGTGAGGCTCGGCGGCACCGCACCGCAGCCGACGCCGACCGGCTGCGCCCGGGCCTGCAGGCCGTCGTAGCTGGCCCCCGAGCAGGCGGTCAGCGTGATGCCCGGCGTCAG
>JAEUHU010000262.1 GCA_016793305.1 Planctomycetota bacterium | reverse complement strand
CTGCCGGTCGCCAACGTCGAGGCCTACGGTGATCGAGGACACTGAGGTAGAGTGAGTCATGGGTCGGTTGCGCTCCTTGAACTTGCAGCCGCGATTGTCGTGGACTGCGTGAGCGGACCGGCCCTCTCATCTCATCTCAGTAGCCGGCAGACTCCGGCAACCGCACCTCGACCTTCGTCGTCTGGCCGGCGACGAGCGCCACCGTCTGCAGCGTGATCCAGTGTTGCGCCAGCGGATCCTGGATGCCGTTGGCGCGCGCTTCCTGCCACAGCTTCCGCTGTGCTTCCGATGTGGACAGCGCCTTCGGCAGCACCCGCAGCTGCACGGTGCCGGTGGTGATCAGGAACTCGGCGACACCCTGGTCGTCCGAGACGCCGCGCGCCCCGAAGCGCTCGCCGTCATGCGCCTGGAGCGCGATCCCGGCGACCGGCTTGCCCGCGTGGTCGAGTACCGTGGCGCGCACGGTGCTGCTCGCGAAGCTCAGCGCCACCGACGTGAGCTGGCCGCGTGTGACCCGGACCGGCGTCGCGCACAGGATGTCGGTCCACTGCTCGGGATCGCCCCTGCCCTGGTTCTGCCTGCCGAGCACGGCCTTGTAGTCGCCGGGCAGCATGTCGGTGCGGAATCGCCCCTGGGCATCCGTCTTGACGATGCTGCCGTCGCGTTCGCCCTGCAGCGCGAACGAGCCGTTCGCCAGCGGCTGGCCGTTGTGGTGCACGGAGCCTTCCACCGCGCCGGGCAGCAGCGCGCTCAGGTCGAGTTCGATCGTCGTGGTGGCGCCGTCGACCAGCGTCACGTGGTCGGCCGGCAAGCTGCGACCGGTGGCGCCTTGGCCGTGGGCGACCCAGTAGGCGACCTGGACCTGCCACGCGCCCGTCGGCAGGCCGTCGATGCGGAACGTGCCGTCGTCGTGGATCTGCAGGTCCTGCTTCTTCTGCGCGAGGCCGTGGTCCTTCGGGAACACTTCGCGCTCCCGTCGCAGCGACAGGCGCGGGGCCTCGCCGTCGGGGAAGCCCTTGCCCGGTTCGGCGCCGGCGAGCCGCTTCAACTCGGCGAGGGCCAGCGGGGGCACGATCGTGCCGACGAGTTGCGCCCCGCGGCTCACGGTCACGACGAGTTCTTCTTTCGGTTCGAGCGCCACGGGGGACAGGCGCGCCGGGACGTGCCCGGCGCCGAGCACACACACGCCGAGGTCGCGACCACGCGGTCCCACCAGTTCGACCCGGCCCTCGCCGTTCGTGGTCCCTTCCCACAGCACGAGGGCGTGGCGACGTCCCGCGTTCCACAGCCATTGCACGAGCGGCATCACCGTCCGGTCGTCGGTCAGGGGTTGGCCGAACAGCGTGCAGAGCTGCACCGTCGTGCCGGCGACCGGACCGTCGGGGCCGACGACCTGGAGCGCGCGCCGGAGCAGTGCGTCCGCGCGCAGGTCGAAGCGCTTGTCGCCGGCGTCCTGCGTGAACTCCTGGACGATCCCGCCGAGCCCGCTCGCCGTCGCGAACTCGACCATCAGCAGCCAGTCGCCGCGCGTGAGGCCCTGGATCACGACGGTGCCGTTCTCATGGTGCCCTTTGGCGCGCGGCTCGGAATCCGTGGAGGTGAAGCGGGTGCGGTTGCACGGCACCAACCGCACCAGGTAGCTGTCGACCGGCGCGCCCCGTTCGTCGGTCACGCGCAGCGTCAGTGACGCTCCCTTGCGCACGCGGAACTCGACGTCCGTCGTGCCCCAGGCGACTGCACGCGGCGCCTCTTCGACGTCGTGGTCCAGGCTGTACAGCACCAGCGTCGCGGTCGTGCCACCCTCGGCCCGCCGCCGCGCCAGCTCGAACAGGCCGTCGCGACCACTGTGAGTGCTGGTGTGGCCGCTCGCGGAACGGTCCGCGATCTCGATGCCGCGCACCGGCGTCCCGGCTTCGTCGACCACGCGGCCGCGGATGGTGTCGGACGGCGAGCGCGTGCGGACGACGACCGTGAGCGATTCCTCGCTGCGTTCGGCCGTCAGCCGCACGGTCTTCGGCGACTGCAGTTCGGCGCGGTTGGTGCGGATCGTGTAGTCCCCGGGGGCGAGCCAATCGCGCATCGCGAACGACCCGTCGGCCTTGCTGGCGGCCTGCATGCTCGAGCGATCCTCCATGCCCTCGCTCCATCGGCCGGTTCGTTCCCGCTGCAGGGTCACGTACTCCTTCTCCTGCGGCGCCCCCTGCTCGTCGACCACGCGGCCCGATACGCGCACGCCCGGGCTCAGCACCACGTCGCCGACGTCCTTGGTGGAGCCCTCGGCGATCGTGCCCCAGCGACCGCTCTTCGCCCCACGGCCCTCCAGCCTGACGTCGAGGGCGAACTGGAACGGCGGCGGCGGCCAGAACGGGAACACGAACACGCCGTCGGCCGC
>JAEUHU010000254.1 GCA_016793305.1 Planctomycetota bacterium | reverse complement strand
CGCGCGGCAGCGCCGAGAGCGACGCCGACGGCAGGTTCGTGGTGCACAAGGGGCCGCCACATCCCGACCAGGGCGAACCCGGCCTCGACGTGCAGGCCAGCCGAGTCGGCTTCGAGCAGACGAGCCCCCGCAAGAACGAAGTCGTGGCGTGGGGCCGTCGCGACGTCCAGGTCGTCATGCGGCCGCTCGGCGATCGCGTCGTGCGCGCGGTCGACCCGAACGGCTCGCCGGTGTGGCCCTTCACGTTGACCGTCGGAAGGGTGAGTGCGAATGGCGCCACTTGCTCCCTGCGGCGACCTTGGCAGCAGCTGGCGGGCAAGGACCATTTCGTGCTTCCCCATCTGCCGACGGGTTCGTACTCGCTGGTCGTGGAGCCGGAGGATCGGACCCTGGCGATCGCCGGGCCACTGCCGTTCTCGGTCGACGAACACTCGGACCGCGAACTGCTCGTGCGGGTCGCCAGACCGACCAGAGTCCAGGTTCTCGTCGTGGACGGCAGCAGCGGCGCGCCGATCCCGGGCTGCACGGTCGAACTGCTCGCCAGCATGACGGCGAATCCTGCCGACGGAGCAGGGCCGGCCCCCGACCTGCCGGCCGTTCGCGCTGGCTCGTCGCCCGGCCTGCGCCAGGTCGCCGTGGCCCTCGCAGCCACCGATGCGGGCGGCACCGCGACCTTGACCGCCGCTCCGGGCCCGTGGCTGCTGCGCGCTCGCTGCACCTCCCACCAGCCGCTCGCCCAGGCCATCGTCGCTTCGCCCAACGGCGGCGTGCATCGGCTCGCGCTCACCGCCGCGGCCGTACTGCACGGCGACCTGCAGCCTCGGGAGTTGCTGCCGGCCCTAGGGCTCGGTCAGGCGAAGCGGGAACGGCGGCTCGCCGTGGTCGCCTTGGTGGGACGCGAGCGGGTCGCGCGCGCCGAGGTGGACGCCGACGGCTCGTTCGTGCTCGGCCCGTTGCCGCCGGTCCAGGTCGCGTTGCAGCTGGCGACCTGGCTGGCTGCCAACAACGTGTCGAACGAGGTCTTGCCGTACGGGCTCGGCGACTTCGACGGCGCCGTCGCCGGCCGCATCGACCGCACCTTCGACGTGGGGGCGATGGCCCCGGCCAAGGTGCGCGGCCTCGTCCTCTGGGACGGGCAGCCGATGCGCCACTCCCAGTTCTTCCTGCGCCGCCTGCAACCCGAGCCGGTGCATTCCGTGCGGGTGCCGACCGACGGCGAAGGCCGGTTCGAGACCCTCGTGCCGGGAGGCACGCTCGGCCCGATGTTGGCGATCCCCTCCGACCCAGGGCCAGGCCACGTGTCGTTGCCACTCGACGAACGCTACGAAGCCGCGGCGGGAAGATCGCTGGAACTCCACATCGCGGCGGCTCCCCGTTCCCTGCGACTGCGGCTGCTGCGTCCCGACGGCGAACCGCTGGCGAACGTGCGCGTGCAGGTGGTCGGTTCCGGACACCGCAGGCCAGGGCGACTGGAGACCGATGCCGGTGGCCGCGTCGACGTGCTGCTGGCACCGTACGGGGAGTTCATGGTCACGACGAAGACCGCCGACGGCGTCTCGTGGTCGGGACTCGTCGGAGCCAGCACGATCGCCAGCGTCGTCGGGATCGACGTGCAGCTCGTACCCGAGGGGAAGTGACGCCCCGCTCCCAAGCCCAGTCGTCGGGTCGCGCGCAAGCGCCCTCAGCCGCGCGCGGTCAGGCGTGCCACGATCGCCACAGGCTCGCTGCCGACCACCAGCAGGGCCTCGGGCACGCCGAACGCGAGCAGCGTTGCCCGTTCGGCAGGCGTCGCGACGAACACCGCCTCGGCGACCAGCAGGCTGGCGACCAGCAGGTCGGAGCGGTTCTGGAACGCGACCCTGCCGGGTCTGCGCCACCAGGACGTGGTGCAGCAGCGGCGGCAGCGTTCGGGCTCGAGGAAACGATCGCACGACTTGCCGTCGCGGTCGACGAGGTCGCCGCGATGGCAGACCAGTTCGCTGGCGCGGGCGACCACGAACGCCGGACTGCCCATGCGCTCGGCCAGCCAGGCGACGTTCGGCGAGCCACGCGCCCCAGCACCGACGTGCACGACCACGTCGGCCGGATGTTCGCGCAGCGAGTGCGCCAGCAAGGTCTCCAGCTCGAGGTCGGAGTTGTCGGCGTCGACCTGGTCGAGGCGCTGGTGCCGGCACGCGGTCGTGCCGCGCAGCTCGACGCCCGCCGGCAACGGCGGCAGCGCGACCCCGGTGCGCATCGGCGCGAACCACAGCACGTCGTGGTGTGCCGCCACCAGCAGCTCGCCCACCGCGGCCGCAATAGCGTGGCTCCAGTGGCTGTGTGGGCCTGGCCCAGGCGAACTGACGACGACGAACCGCACGCGCGGAGGGTAGGTGCTGCCGGGCGTCGGGTCGACGGGTTGGGTCGACGGGTTGGGACGGGTTGGGTCGCTCAGCCGGCGCTGGTCCCGCGCACGGCGTGCCACAGCAGAAGCCGTTCCCTGCCGGTCAGCCGATCGTCCAGCGCCCCATGGCGCAGCAGGCAGTCGAGCACCACGAGCACGCAGTTGGGCTTCCACAGGGCGTCGCCGGCCAGCGAGTCGACCACCTGGGCCACCGACCAGAGCTCGAACGCTTCGACCTCGCCGTCGACCGGCCGCGGCGTGACGTCGGCGGGCAGATCGAGGTCGAAGCAGACCAGCGTGTCGGGCTTCCACAGCGTCCCGTCCTGCTGCGTGTAGTGCAGCACCGCGACCTGCCGGGCCGCCGCGGCGAGCGAGGCGGGCAGCCCGGCTTCCTCGTGGCACTCCTTGGCGAGCGTCTGCTCGGGCGAGAGGCCGAACGGCTGGCCGCCGGCGACCAGGTTGTCCAGGTGGCCGGGGAACGTGCGCTTGTCGCGCGCGCGGTGGGCGACCCACAGCCGCAAGCCTGCCGGAGTCCGCACGAGGCCGTTCAAGTGCACGCCGCGCGCGCGCACGCCGAACCACGTGACGAACGCGCGGTCGATCGCCAGCAGCGGTGCTGGGGCGGTCGGCGCCTCGACGGGGTAGAGCTCGCCGAGCGCAGTGCGCGCCATGCCGGCCTGCGCGAGTTCGTTCGCGAAGCGGGCCAGGGCCGCGGACCGGCCCTCGAGGTCCGCGCCGACCAGCTGCCAGTGGCCTCGGGTGCGCACGAACGGAGCCCCCGCTGTGGCGAGCAACGGTTCGCGGCTGCCGTGCACGAAGCCGACCTTGTGCTCCCCGACGAACCACGGCAGGAAGCCGTTCGGGTCGGCGGTGTGGCACAGCTTGGCGCGTTCGAGCAGGCGAGGAAGGAGCATCGACGACGAAACAGAGGGGCGAGGCGCTCCGAGCGGGGCGCATCGACGCCACGATCCCGGCCGACACACTCTCGGCGGTAGTGCGTCGGTGCAGTATAGGAAGGCAGAACCGCGGCGACGTTCGCCGTCGCTTCTCCTCTCGATGCAGTTCCACAGCGCGATCGCCACCGGAGCCGAACCCGAGGCCGCGTGCCGCCAGGCCGCGCAGTCGATCCAGCAGGCGCTGGGCCCGGGCCCGATCGACCTCGCGATGGTGTTCGTGTCGCCGCGTTACGGCGCGATGGTCGACCGGGTGCCGGTGCTGCTGCACGAGCTGCTCGGGCCACGCACGCTGGTCGGCTGCAGCGGCGCCGCCCTGGCGTCGGGGCCGCAGCGGCTCGAGAACCGGCACGCGCTGGTGGTGCTGGCCGGCCGCCTGCCGGGTGTGCAGGTCGACGCGGTGCTGCTGACCAACGGCGACCTGCCCGACCCGGATGCGCCGCCCTCGGCGTGGCGCGCGCTGCTGCCGGCGAGCGACCGGCAATGCCGCGGCCAGATGGTGCTCTGCGAACCGTTCCACGTCGACGCGCGCGCCCTGCTCGCCGGCCTCGACTACGGCTTCCCGAACGTCACCCGCGTCGGCGGCTTCGCCAGCGGCAGCCGGCATCCCGACGGGCACACGCTGTTCGTCGGGCGGCAGACGCATCGGGTCGGCGCGGTCGTGGTGTCGTTCGCCGGCGACATCGCGCTCGACGCGGTGGTCGCCCAGGGTTGCCGGCCGATCGGACGCCCGGGACGCGTCACGAAGGCCGACCGCAACCGCCTGCTCGCGGTCGACGACCGTCCGGCGCGCGCGTTCGTCGAGGAACAGCTGTCGAGCCTGTCGCTGGCGGATCGCGAACTGGTCGAGCAGAGCCCTCTGTTCCTGGGCATCGCCTCGAACCCGTTCGCCGTGGCCGAGCCGATGGCCGGCGACTACCTGATCCGCAGCATCCTCGGCGTCGACGGCAACGGCGACCTGGTGGTCGCCGAACACCTGCGCATCGGCCGGCACGTGCAACTGCACCTGCGGTGCCACACGTCGGGCCAGGCCGATCTGCGCCAGCAGCTGCAGCGCGCGCGACCCGCCGATGCGCGCGCCGCAGTGATGTTCCGCTGCCTCGGGCGCGACGGCCGCGACCACGCCGAGTTCGCCGAACACGCACCGGGTGTGCCGTTCGCGGGCCTGCACTGCAACGGCGAGATCGGCACGCTCGGGGACGGCACGCACCTGCACGCCTACAGCGCGGTGTTCGCCCTGCTGCGGCAACGCCAACCGGCGAGCGACGGCCGATGAACAAGGTCGCGGCGCTGGCGCGCACCTGGCTGGTGCTAGATTTCTTCGGCGACGCGCGGCGCGCCGGCAAGGGCCACGGCAGCAGCCTGACGACGACGATCTTCGCGCAGTCGTTCCTGGCGCTGGTGTTCGCGACGCTGCTGTATCCGGACGTGCCGCCGGTGCCGTTCGCGGCCGCCAACCTGTGCCTGTCGACGTTGTTGGTGGCGATCGGCGCGCTCGGCGACGAAGCCCGGCCGAACCGGCGCGCCGCCGACGAGCTGCTGGTCGCGACGGCGCCGATGTCGGCGTTCGCCGCCGTGCTGGCGCGAGCCGGGCACGCGGCGTTCCACGTGATGCTGGTGACGATCGGCATGGCGCTGCCGCCGGCGATCCTGCTGGCGCACCTGACCCACACGAACTGGCTGGTGCTGGGCTACGTGCTCGCGGCGTGCGCATGCAGCGGGCTCGCCACCGGTGCGCTCGGCGTGATCGCGCGCGCGGTCGCGGTGTGGTCGGGGCCAGCCCGCTCGGCCCTGCTGCAGGGCACGCTGAAGGCGCTGGCGCTGGGCGGGGGCCTCGTGGCGTTCGCGCTCGGCCTGCGCAGGCTGCAGGGCACCGCGGCCGAGCTGCCGATCGGGCGGCTCGGCGCCGAATTGCTGCCGCCCTACCACGCGGCGAAGTGGCTGCTGGCGCCGGAGGCCGAGGCCTGGCGGCTGCTGCCGTTCGTCGTCGGCGGCGCCCTGTTGCTCGGCCTCGCGACGCTGCTGGCGCGCACGAGTGGTCCGCGGCGCGAGCGCATCGGTCGCGGCGGGCTGTGCGGGCGGCTGCTGCGCCGGGTCGGCGGCAGCGGCGTGCGCCTGGGCCTGGCGGAGTTCGTCGCCGTGTCGATCTGGCGCAGCCCCGGGTTCCGCGCCCGTGTGCTGCCACTGCTCGGCATGCCGGCGGGCATGGCGGCGCTGCTGGCCAGTGAGCCGCAGCGCGACGGCTTCGTGCTGGTCGGACTGCTGCTGCAGCTGCCGGCGATCTACCTGCCGTTCCTGGTCGCGTTCCTGCCGCGCGCCGACCAGCCGGGCACCGGCTGGGTGTTCGCGCAGTCGCCCGGGATCACCACCGCCCTGATCCAGGATGCGACCTGGCGCGCGCTGGTGACGCACGTGCTGCTGCCGGTGCACACGCTGGCGTTGGCGCTGGTGCTGCTCGCGACCCGCGGGAACGTGGACGTCGTCGCGACCTCCGTGTTCGCGTTCGGGGTCGCGGTGCTGGCGGCGCGCACGATGGTGCGCACGCTGCGGCAGGTGCCGTTCACGGTCGGGGAGGAAGCGGACGCGAGCGCCGACCTCGGCGCGGCGTTCGCGGCGGCGCTGGTGCTGGGTGGGCTCGGCAGCGGTCTGGCGCTGCTGCCCTGGTGGCCGGTGCGATGGCTCGTGGCGGCGCTGGTGCTCGCCGTAGCCCTCGACCGGCTGCGGCGGACGCCAGCGGCGGAGGGCAGCGCCGCGGTCGAAATCGCTGCCGAGCCGGGCCACGATCCCCCGGCGAAGGCCGCGGCCGACCGCTCGGAAGACGACGGGGAGCCCGTTCCGAAGCCATCCTTGAATCGTGAGTTGCGCGCAGTCGCCGTGCTCTACGTGGCGATCGGCCTGCTGCCCTGGTGGATCGGCTCGGCGTTCGCACCCTGACGAACGGGCCCCGGCACCGGGGTGAGGTTCTCGGGCGAGAGCCCCCAGGGGCGCGGGTCGGGCCCGCGGCCAGGGCGGAACGCCGAGGGCCTGGACCGGCGTGCGGCTCCCCCAGGGTTGCCAGGGTCGCCGAGGACTCCTACCCTGGGACGGTTCTCGCCAAGGAGGTCTCGATGGACACGCAGGCCGAACCCACCCAGTTGGCGCAACCAAGCCCCCACAACGCCGTCGCCCCCGTCACGACGAAGCGCACGAACCACGCGGCGAATCAGGAGCCGGGCAGAAGAGGCGTCACGAACCAGGAGCCGCGCATCAGCGTGGACCCGATGCGAGCGACCGATCGCTACCGCTTGGTGATGCCCTTCGACGCCGGGCTCTGAGTTGCGCACCCGCCGCAGCGGAACGTGACACCGTCGGCGAGCACCGAGTCGCCAAGGACCGTTCAGCAGCGCTGCCGCGGCTTCCGATAGCGTCCGCATGACCGAGGAAGGAGACCGTCGCCGCGCTGTTCGGGTGCGTATTGCCGCCATCGCAGCGATCGAGACGCGAGGCAAGCTCAACGCCAACAATCAGGGCCTGGGCACGGTGCGGAACGTCTCTCGCACCGGCATCGGGCTCGAAACGGGGCAACCGCCGATCACCGGGCAGCGTGTGGTGCTGCGGGTGGCCCTGGGCGACGCGACGCACGAACTGCCGACGCGAGCGACGCGTGTGCAGCGGCGCGGCACGACGAACTTCTACGACGTCGGACTCGACTGGCAGGACTGCACGACCGAGCAGTTGGCGTTCCTCGACGACCTGCTGGCGACGATCGAAACCCACCCGCTGAGCTGAGCGGCGCGTGGCGTGGCGCTGTGGCAGAAGCCGCCCGAGCCCATCCGCAGCGGAGGCACCTGCAGCCGGATCGCGGTACGCGCGGAGGCTCCGTCGCCGAGCGTCACCCGAGGGAGCGGCGGCTAGTCGACCAACGCCGCCATGTCGGCGGGCAGAGGTGCCGTGACCGTCATCTCGCGGCCGAGCGGCGGGTGGTGGAAGCGCAGCCAATGCGAATGCAAGGCGTGGCGGTCGAGCACCAGGGCTTGCCGATCGGCTTCGTCGAGCGACCCGTCGATCTGTCGCAGGAAGATCGTCTCGTCGGCGCCGTAGAGCTTGTCGCCGACCAGCGGGCAGCCGAGCGACGCCATGTGCACCCGGATCTGGTGCGTGCGACCTGTCTTCGGCAGGACTTCGAGCAGCGAGAAGCGGGCGTTGCCGCGTAGCACACGGAAGTGGGTCACTGCGGGCAACCCTTCGCCCGGTTCCCCGGTGGTCAGCTTCAGGCGGACCGCCGAACGCTTGTCGGGCACGAGCGGCCGATCGACGGTGCCTTCATCGGTGGCGGGACGGCCGTGCACGACTGCGAGGTAGGCCTTGCCGACCAGCCGATCCTCGAATTGCCGCGCCACCTGGAAGTGGAACTGCTCGTCGAGACCGACGGCGACGACCCCGCTGGTCTCCAGGTCGATGCGGTGCAGCAGGCGCGGCACGACGTCGCGCGACGGGTCGTCCGGGTTGCGGTAGCGGCGGTGCAACGCCTGCATCAACGTGCCAGAGAGATGGCGACCGGATGGATGCACGGCCATGCCGGGTGGCTTGTCGACGACGACGACCCACTCGTCTTCGTAGAGCACGGGGAACGCGACGTTCGCTCCCGGATCGGAGCCGACGCGCGGATTGGGCGGCACGTCGACCACGACGGTGTCGCCGACGTGGACTCGGCGCGAGGCGGCAGCCGAGCGGCCGTTCAGTTGCACGAGCCCCCCGTCGATCAGCCGGTGGATGCTGGCGCGCGAACGCCACGTGAGCACGGTCGTCAGCGCCACGTCGAGACGCTGCCCGTCGAGCCGGTTGTCGATCAGGACCTTGACCTGCTCGAGGGGGCGGCTGAGATCACGCGGGGAGTCCCCCGGGAACTTCGGCAGCATCGGCCAGCCCTCAATCGCCGCATCGTCGCCAGACCGAAGGACGCACAGACCATGCGCCACTCGCGGCCTTCGGCACGGCGATTCCCGACACTGCGACCGCTGCGATCACGAATCCGACTTCTGGATCGTCGTGTCGGCGGTCAACGGGTCGAAGTCTGGCGCGTCGTTGTTGCCACGGCGATCGTTCGGCTTGCCCTTCGTGGTGCGACGCTTGCGGTTGGTGCGACCGGTCACCGGGCCACCGCCGCGCTTGCGTTCCGCGATCATGATGTTGCGCACGCGCTCGCGCTCCTCACGACGCCGGCGATCGCTGGTCTTCTCGTGGTAGGCGTGCTTCTTGGCGAGACGGAAGATGCCGGCGTAGTTGCACTGGCGCTTGAAGCGACGGAGTGCAGCCTCCAACGGCTCGTTCGGACGGACCTGGACTCGGATCATGCGGAAGGGAGGTTCGGCTGGAGCGCGGAACGGATGGATCTCGCAGCCAGCCGCCGCCCTTGGCGACGGGACGTGGGGTCGCGTATGGTGAACCCACGGACTGGACTGGCGAAAGGGCGCGA
>JAEUHU010000238.1 GCA_016793305.1 Planctomycetota bacterium | reverse complement strand
GGGGCAACGGGCTAAGCGCCCCGCCGGGATACGTCGGGCCGACCTTCAAGATGCGCGGTAAGCCTGGCTTGTCGCCAGCCGGCCCGGACGCCCGCGTGCAGCGGATCATGGCGAACCTCTGCAACCGGTTCCGCGACGGCGGTCGGTGACCAACCGCCTCGCGCCGCCGATCCCCAAGCTCTCGCGAGTTTGCCGTCGGCGAACCAACCCGCACCCGAGCGGCATGGCATGCGCCAGAGACGCCAGCCCGACGGCACCCTGGTGGCCTCCCGCTCTACTCGGCGAGGCCGTCAGCGTGACGCAGCCCAGCGCCCGAGCCCCGGCGTCCGCAGCTCGATGCCAGCAGCTGCCGCAGCGTCGAGGGTCCTCAGTATGTCGGAGACCGTGACCCCGGGATGGACATGCAACACGAACGGCGTGGGAGCGCGGCCACCGTCGACCGTGTCCGACCTCCGGCCAACACGATGTGCGTCGCGCAGGAGGTCGCCGAGTTCGGCGGCTGTGTCCGCGCGGTGCCGCCCGACGAGCCAATGGGTGGTGTCACCGGGCTTCGCACCGGGAGCGCCGACGCCGGGGCCACCGACGCCGACGAGACTCACTGCGATGCAGTCGACTTCGCGAAAGGGCGACAGCACGAAGAACACGTCTCCTTGCGCAGCAGGCTGCAGCAGCCACAGTTCGCCGTTTCGTGGAGCGGCCGCGAGCAGGGGCTTCGCCGCGCCGGCAGTGCGTATCACCATGCCGTCGCTCGGGTCGACCCAGTGGATCAGCCCGCCACGCGCGAAGACGAGGTTCTTGCCATCGGCGGTGATCCAGCTCGGGTCTTCCCAGCCAGGATGTCGCCAGAACGCGCTCGCCGAGGTCCTTCCTGCGTTCAATCGCAGTACGCGGCCTTCACTGTCCGCGAGCAGCGTGTGTTGGCCGAGGACCGCGATACCACGGATCGGAGCGATCAGTTCCGGAGCGGCCTCGATCGTGCGCACCGGCCTACCGGCGATCGGGTCGATCACCACGATGTCACCAACCCCGGTCGCGGCGAGCAGGAATCGCCCGTCCGCGGCCAGCGACACCCAGCCCTCGGCCGGCAGGGACTCGAGCTCCGCACCGCTCGTCGGATCGACGCGCAGCAGGGCGCGATCGCGCAGCAGCCACAGCGTGTCGCCGCACCATGCAAGCCCGCACGGCCGACCGTCCCCTGGGGCGCGCAGTGTGCGGTGTTCGCCGGTCGCTTCGAGCCCCAAGATCGTCGGCGCCACAGTGTCTGGCGGCAGTCGCACCAAGTCGGAACGCAGCTGCGCGGCGGCATCCCGCCAGAGGGACAAGAGGGACGCGACGAGCAGGGTCGGCACGAGCGTGGGGCGCATGAGGGCAACCTAGTGCCGACGTCGGAGTCAAGCCACCGCAACCGGCGGTGATCCCGCCCAAGCACTTGCCCGGGCCCACGCTGGCCAGCGGCACGTGGCAAGAGGTCATGCCGCGACCCACCCCGCCAAGAGCCCTGCTGGCCTGGGCGGGCCTGGGCGGGCCCGGGCCAGCCGACGTTGGCGCCCGCGACAACTCCCTGCAACACCCCGCCCGCCGTCCGGATGACGTGGGCATGAGCAACATCAAGACGCCGGTCGATTCCTTCGAAGTCCGCGACCTGGAAGACAACTCCACCATCAAGGTGCACGTCGAGTCGTGCACCGAGGTCGGCAACGCCGGCAAGCCCGGCATCCAGGTCCTCTACATGGGCAACATCGTCTGCTTCGAGCCCCTGATGGCGGCGAAGCTCGCCTACCAGGCGAAG
>JAEUHU010000230.1 GCA_016793305.1 Planctomycetota bacterium | reverse complement strand
GCCGCGGAACGAGCCGGCCATCGCCGCGCCGACCTGTCCGTGCAGCCAGTGCGCGAGGAACTCGGTGGTCGTGTTGGCGCCCGCGAACTGCGGCAGCTCGTCGAGGTTGTGGAAGCGCAGCGGCGCCAGCACGTCGCCGAGCACCCGCAGCGCCAGACCGATGTCGACGACGATGCCGTCGCGGTCGAGGGCGGGGCACGCATACTCGGTGATCACCTCGTAGGTGGCCCCGTGCAGCCGCTGGGCCGGGCCGAACACGGCCCCGCGCAGGCTGTGGGCGATCATCACGTGGTCGCGGACGGCGACGCGGAACATGCGCTGGTCGTTCATGGGTCGTGGGTGTCTGGATCGTGGACGAGCACCGGTGCCACCGGCACGGCCTCGCCGCGGTAGAGCGACGCGAACAGGTCCACGCAGGCTGCGAACGGCGTCGCCGGCAGCAGCATGGCGTCGAGCCGTTCGTCGCCGAGGAGCGCCAGCACCAACGCGGTGCGCCCGGCCCGACCCGCCGCACGATGCAGCTTCGCCACCGTGCCCACCTGGGAGCCGACGAGCCGCAGCCGGTTCCAGTGGAACGCCTCGCCGAGCCGCAGCGCGACCGGCCGGTCGCCGTACCACGACAGCTCGACGATCCGGCCCTCGAAGGCGCACGCGTCGATCGCCGCCTGCAGCCCTTCGCCCGAACCGGTGGCGTGGAACGCCACGGCGCAGCGCTGCGGCAGCTGTGCCGCCGTGGACACCACGGCCCGCACCCACGGCAACCGGGCGGCGAACGAAGCGCGCGCGGGATCGGATTCGACCAGCACGACGTCGCCATCGTGCGAGCAGGCGAGCACGAACGCGACCAGCAGCCCGACCGCGCCGCCCCCGAACACCGCGGCCGGTTCGCCGCCGACGAGCTCGGCGTCCCAGACCGCGTTCACCGCCGTCTCGAGGTTCGGCAGCAACGTCGCCCGCGCGTCCGGGATCGCTTCGTGGAGCGGCACGCAGCTGCTGGCGATGACCACCGCGTGGTCGGTGTGCGGGTGCATCGTGAAGACGCGTCGCCCGCGCTCGGCACCGTCGAGCACCGTGCCGACGAAGCTGTAGCCGTAGAGGATCGGCAGCGCGAACGAACCCTGCATGCCCGGCACGGCCATCGTCGCGGCGGCACTCGCCGGCACGCGGCCGGTGCCGACCAGCCGCTCGGTGCCGGAGCTGATCCCGGTGCAGCGCGCCGCGAGCCGCAGCTGGCCCGCGCCGACCGGGCCGAGTTCGGTCGTCTGCAGAGCACCGCGGCCGGGCGCCCGCACCCAGTAGCCGGTCGTCTGCACCGATGCTGCCCTCATCGGTGGCGGACGGGGGTGCGCGGCCAGCAGGTCAACAGCAGGTCGCCGTCGAGAGCGGCGTGGTCCATCACGAAGCCGAGCCCCTCGTCGACGTGGTCGATCGGGGCGAGCCGCACGCTCGACAGGCCCGAGCCGAGCACCCGCGGCGCCACGTGCACCTGCAGCACGTCGACGCAGCGCGCCGCGAGGAACGACGACAGCGTGTTGGCACCACCCTCGAGGTAGACCGAGTGGATCCCGCGCGCGGCCAGCTGCTCGAGCACGGCGGTCGGCGCCATGCAGCCCTCGACGGCGGGCACCGGCACGAGCCGCACCGCCGGCGCCGTCGACGGGCCTGCGTGCGGCGCGCCGACCAGCACGTCGCAACCGGGCCCGGTGAACAGCTGCAGCGCTCGGCCGGTGCGCAGCACGCTGCCGGTGCCACTGAGCACGACCCGCCGTGGGTGCGGCCCGTGCACGTGGCGCACGGTCAGCTGGGGATCGTCGGCCAACGCCGTGCCGGCACCGACCACGACCGCATCGCACAGGGCCCGCATGCGGTGCGCATGCCGCCGATCGGCTTCGTTGCCGATCCACTGCGACTGACCGTTCAGGCACGCGATGCGCCCGTCGAGCGACTGGGTCACGTGCGCCACGACGAACACCCGGCCCCGGCCGCGCGCTGCGTGGGCCCCGAGCACGATCGGCAGGTAGACCCGCGCCAGCGCCAGCAGTTCGGCCTCGCAAGGTCGCCCGGTCGGATGGTCGACCGACGGAACACTGCCCGGTCGCCAACGGAAGACCGAATGCCGCGCCGCAGCCGGGATCGAGCCTGGCGGGATCAGGCCTGGCGGGATCAGGCCTGGCGGGATCGAGCCTTGTGGGATCGCGCCTGGCTGCAGCGGCTGCTCGCCCGCGACGGTCAGGACCTGCTCGGCGTCCGGCGGAACCTCCGGCGCGAACGACCACACGCCGTTGCGACCGGCGAACTGGACGCGCGGTTCGCCGCTGGCGAGTTGGGCACGCGCGGCCAGCAGGGCTGGCCAGGCAGGATGGTCGGTCAGGTCACACGGCATGGGCGAGGGACTCGGCGAGATGGCGCCCTGTGCCGCAAGTGCGTCACCGGCTCTCCGAACCACGGCTAGTCTAGTCCACCGTGCCGGTCACTGCCTTGAATGCCTGGTTGCGAACGCAGTCGCTCGCCTGGCTGCTGGTCTGTACCTGGCTGCTGGCCTCGGCCCCTCCGTCCGGCCCCAGCGGCCTCCTGCTCGCGGGCGGGATCGGGCTGTCGTTCGTGCTGCTGGTCGGGCTGCTGCGCGCCGGCCGTCGGATCGCCGACGTCGCGACGATCGCCCGACTGTCGGCCCTGGCGCTGCTGGTGGCGACCGCCGGCCCGGCGGCGACGCTCGGCTGGTGGTGCGGCGCCGTCGCGGTGGTGTTCGCGGACCTGCTCGACGGCGCCTTGGCACGGCGCTTCGGCGGCAGCGATGCCGGCGCCGTGCTCGACATGGAAGCGGACCAGTTGGTGGTGTTCGGCCTCGCGGCGACGCTGGTGCGGCAGGGCGGCGGCGCCCACGTGCTGGTCCTGCCGGCGATGCGCTGGATGTTCGTGCTCGCGTCGTGGTGGCTCGGCATCCCGGCCCACGAGCCGAAGCCGGTCGACGGCGACAACCGGCGCGGACGCCTGGTGTGCGCCGCCGTGCTGGTGGCGCTGCTGCTGGCCCTGGCACCCGGGGTGCCGCGCGCGGGCGGGGACGTCGCGACCGCGATGGCCGTCCTGCTGCTCGCCTGGTCGTTCTCGGGGGATGCCCGGCACCTGCTCGCGCGGCGCCGTGCGCGGAGCGTCGCGTGAGCCTGTCGCTCGCCCTCGACGTCGTGGCGGTCGCCGCCTACGCGACGCTGCTGCTCGAACTGACGGTGTTCCCGATCCCGAGCGAGGCCAGCACCTGGCAGCTGCTGGCGCCCGAGACCGACAGCCAGGGCACCGAACTGGCACGCGCCCAGCGCCGCTCGCTGGCCGGCAAGCTGCTCGGCTACGCGCTGCCGACGGTCGTCGGGGTCGTCGCCTACCTGTTGCCGCTCGTCGTGATCCTGGTGCCGGCGTGGCGGACGACGTTGTGCTGGCCGTCCCACCCGGCGGCGACGACCGTCGGCATGGTCGGGATCGTCGTCGGACGTCTGCTGACGTTCGGCTCGGTGCTGCAGTTGCGGGCGCAACGGCGACGCGGCGGCGGCCCGCCGGGCGGGTTGTTCCGCTGGTCGCGCAATCCAGGGCTGGTCGGCATGTACGTCGGTTACCTGGGCCTGATGGTCGGCTACTCGATGCCCCTGCTGGCCCTGGTGCTGCCGCTCTACCTGTGGAACATGCATCGCCGCGTGCGGCTCGAGGAGTCGCAGCTCCAACACACGCTGGGCGCCGACTGGCCGACCTACGCTGCGCGCGTGCCCCGCTACCTGCCGTTCCCCGGACTGCGCTGACCATGGCCACGATCGATGCACCCCACACCGCGAGCGATCGCGCATGAGCGCCCCGCCCGTCGGCCAGCACGAGGTCGCCGCGTGGTTCGACGCGACCTACCGCCGGAAGGGGCTCGGCTACCTGCGGCCGGCCCGCGCCTACCCGATCTTCTTGCAACTGCTCGGCGCCAAGCCCGGCGAACGCCTGCTCGACGTGGCGTGCGGTCCGGGACTGCTGCTGCACGCGGCGCGCGAACGGGGTGTGCAGGCCAGCGGCGTCGACCTGTCGACGGCGGCGATCGAACTGGCGCACGCGGGCTTCCCAGGTCTCGACGCGCAGGTCGGCAACGCCGAGCACCTGCCGTTCGCCGACGCGACCTTCGACCACGTCACCTGCCTCGGCTCGCTCGAGCGCTTCCTCGATCGGCCGGCCGCGCTGCGCGAGATGCAGCGCGTCGCCAAGCCGACGGCCCGGTTCTGCTTCCTGGTCCGCAACGCCAGCACGCTGGTGTGGCGTGTATGGCGACAACGGCTCGGCCGCCGGGAAGTGCAGGGCCACCAGGACGCGCAGACGCTGGTGGAGTGGCAGCGCCTGTTCGCGCAGTGCGGGCTGACCGTGCAGCAGGCGCTGCCCGACCAATGGCCGGTGCAACGCTGGCGCCAGCTGCTGCCGTGGTGGCGCCCACGACAGGGCCACGACGAACCGGTGTACCGCGGCCTGCTGCCGGCGCGATGGAGCAACGAACTGGTGTTCGTGCTGCGGCGGAGCGTCGTCGGATGAGCTCGCGCGACCCCGGCCCGATGTACGAGGCGCTGGCGCGCTGGCAGCTGCGCCGGCAACGGCGTGCCATGCCCGGCGCCACGCCCGGCAGCGGCCGCGAACTGCGCAAGCGGCTGCGGCCGGCGGCGGCCGGCGACGACGGACCGGCCGACGGAGCCGCCGGCCTCGATCGCTGGCTGTTCGCGCGCGCCGGCTCCCGCGCCCGTGGCCGGGTGCTCGACCTCGGCTGCGGCTTCGGCGAGTCGCTGATGCGCTGGCTCGAGGCGGGCACAGGCTCCGGCGTCGGCATCGCCGGGAGTGCCACCCAGATCGCGGCGGCCACGCGCGAAGCGCAGCGCCGCGGCCTTGCCGCACGCGCTGCGTTCCGCGTCGGCGACTTCCTCGACCCGTTGCCCGGCCCGTTCGACGTCGTGGTCGCGATCGAAGCGCTGGCGCACGCGAACGACCTCGACGCAGTGCTGCACAACGTGCACGGTGCCCTCGCTCCCGGCGGAGTCCTGCTGTGGCTCGACGACGCGCTCGCCGACGATCCAGGGGATCCCGCAGCGGCGGCCGACGTGGACGAACTCGCCACCCGGTGGTCGTCGCCGCCGCTGCGGACGCTCGCGGCCGTGCGTGCGGTTCTCGACCGAGTCGGGTTCGCCCGCGTGGCCGAAGTCGACCTCACCGCCCGCGTCCCGTTCGGGTCGCCGTCCACGCTTCGCCGCCGCCGCTGCTGGTTGCGCCTCGTGCGCGCGTTCGCGCCGATGCCGTGGCTGCGCCACGTCGCCAGCGCGTTCCTCGGCGGCCTCGCCCTCGAACGACTCTACGCGCGCAGCAGCACCCGCTACCGCCTGTGGGTCGGCGAACGTCGCGAGGTGCTGCGGTGAAGGCCCGGGTCCGGACGGCGACGTCCCTGCTCTTCGCCTTGCTGCTGCTGCATGCCGCGACGGTGCTGCCGTGGCACGGCGATCTCCAGTTCTGGCTCTGGCAGGTGCGGCAGCCGTCCATGGACCTGATGGTGTTGCTGGTCCTCGTGCTGCTCGGGGCCGCCGCGGGTTTCCGGCGCACCAGCGCCTGGCTGGCCGGCTTCGGGCTGTGGCTGCTGGCGCTGTTGCGACCGGCAATCGAGCTGCACCCGATCGTGTTCCAACGCCCGTTCGAACTGGCCGACGTCCTGCAGTTCCCGGGCCTGATCCACCTCCTGCTGTCGCGCTGGTCGGTCGCGTTCCAGGTGCTCGCCGTAGCCGGCGTGGTGCTGATCTGGCCGCTGCTGGCCCTGGCGTTCCTGCGGATCACCCACCTCGCACGTCCGCGAAGCAGGCTGGTCGCGAGTCTCGGGGTCGCGATGGCGCTCGGGCTCGCGACCTGGCTCGGACTGCCGATCCGATGGCAGTGGTCGACCGCGACGATGTCGTTCCAGGCCGTCCGCGCCGCCTACCAGTCGTGGGTCGATCGCGACCGCATCGCCGCCGAGATCCAGGAACGGATCGACGCCGGTTTCGCGCGCATGCAGGCGGCTCCGTCCGAGCTGGCCGGCCTGCACGGCGTCGACGTGCACGTGCTGGTGATCGAATCGTACGGAGCCGTCGCATGGCGCGACTCGCGCCTGTCCACCCGACAGGAGAGCCTGTGGCGCGAGCTGTCGGCGCAGCTCGCCGCCAACGGCTTCGCGAGCGTGAGCGGTCGTGTGCACCCGGCGATCACCGGCGGCGGCTCGTGGATGGCGCACCAGGAACTGTTCACCGCGGTGCGGGTACCCGACCAACGCACCTTCGACCGCGTGCTGCAAGGGCCGGCGCGCCCGCTGCCCGGCTGCTTCCTCGCCGCCGGCTGGCACACCGTCGAAGCGATGCCGGCGATGCCACGCCACTGGCCGGAAGGCGACGCTTTCTACGGCTTCGCCACGTCGCTGGTACAGGCCGACTTCCCGTACGGCGGGCACCTGTTCGCGTTCGGCCACGTGCCCGACCAGGTAGTTCTGCACCAGTTGCTCGAGCGCACCGTGCGGCCGGCGGAGCGTCCGCTGTTCCTGGTGTTCGCGTCGACGTCGAGCCATGCACCGTGGAAGGAGACGCCGCCGTTCTTCGCCGACTGGGCGCCGAACGACGCGGCGCTCGCCGCACCCGCCGTGTCCCACGAGCTGTCGTGGGCCGACGTGCAAGGCGGCGAGCGGATGTTCCCGGCCTATCGCGACTCGATCGAGTACGCGCTGCGCTCGGCGGTCGGGTACGTGGGCCGGCTGCAGCGACCGTCGCTGGTGTTGCTGCTCGGCGACCACCAGCCACCGATGCAGGGCCAGGACACGAGCTTCGAGGTGCCGCTGCACGTGCTGTCGAACCGGCCGGAGCTGTTGCCGCGCTGGCACGAACTCGGCTTCGTCGACGGCGATCGCCCGCTGGCCGCGGCGACGTCGATGCCGCTGCACGACCTGGCACCGACGCTGCTGCGGCTCTACCAACGCTGACCACGGCGCAGCGCCGTGCTGGCCGGCTCACCGATTCTGCAGCACCCACAGCTCCGCGCGCCGCACCGCCGCGCGCGCCGCGTCGCTGTCGCGGTCCTGTTCGGGATCGAAGTCGAAGCTGCTGCCGGCGAGGCCGAGCAACGCCTTCGCCGCGGCCCGGCGCTGCGCCACGACCTCGCTGCGCAAGCCCTTCACCACGTCGGCCAACGCCGCCTTGCCGCGCTGCACCAGCTGGGCCGCACAGGCGTCGACGTCGTCGGCCTTGCTGGCGGGCCCGAGGTTGGCGAGGTTCACGATGCGCGGCGTGATCGGCCCCGACAGCGGCGCCTTCTGGAACTTGCGCCGCAGGAACAGCACCGCGAACGAGGTCGGCACCGCGTCGCCGCGTCCCTTGTCGAGGTGGCCACCGGGCGAGCCGTCGCTGAGGCTCTTCCAGCCACCACCGGGCAGCTGCTCATCGACCAGCATGCCGGCCCCGGAGCGGTACCAGTCGAGCTTGCTGCCGATCTCGACCACGTCGCACAGGATCGCGGCGCGCTCGAGCCCGTAGTGGAAGTAGTAGCTCCAGCGCTCGCGCGGCGAACCGATGCAGCTGCCGTTCTGGGTGAACCACAACCAGCCGCGCTGGATGCGCTGGGCGAGCTCGCGGTCCTGCGCGTCGTTGCCGGCCAGTGCCTGCCGGCAGATCGCCAGCACCGCGATGCCGGCCGCGGTCATCGAGGCGTAGCCGTCGTTGGCGTCGCCGTGGCGCTTGCCGTAGCCGAAGCCGCCGTAGTTGTCCTGCTGCTCGCCGACCAGGTCGGCGAGGCGCTGCCACGTCCTGCGATCGACCTGCACGCCGAGGGCCGCGGCTGCACGCAGGCCGAGTGCTCCGTACTGGGTGTTGCTGAGGTCCCAGCCCACCGGCGCTTCGAAGTACTGGAACCCACCGTCGCGGCTCCGGTGCTTCAGCAGCGCCTTGCCGTCGCGTTCGACCAACTTGGCGTGGTCGGGCACGTCCGCGGCCGCTTCGAGCACCAGCAGCCGCAACGCGATCTCGTAGGTCTGGTCCGGCACCGCCTTGGCTAGCTTCGCGAACGCCCGCACGCGCACCGGATCGTCGGTCGGCACGCCATCGTGCACCGCGGCGAGGCACACCAGTGCCAGCTCGCCCGGTGTGCCCGACTTGGCCGCCGCGTCGAGATGGGCCAGCAGAGCCGGCCGTGCCGCCCGCAGCGCCTTGTCGATCC
>JAEUHU010000213.1 GCA_016793305.1 Planctomycetota bacterium | reverse complement strand
GAGCACCATGCCCGGGCCGCCGCCGAACGGTCGATCGTCGACCGTGCGGTGCGGGTCCAGTGCGTGGTTCCGGAAGTCGACCAGGTCGATCCGGAGCTTGCCCTGCGCCTGGGCGATCCCGACGATGCTCTCGTCCAGATAGGGCCGGATGGCCTCCGGAAAGAGGGTCAGGATGGCGCAGTGCAAGGTGCCCCTGCCGCGAACAAGGGGCGGGGAGACTAGGGGCGCGCCCTTGGTCGGTCAAGACGACAGGTGCGCCAGCTGCAGCATCGGCTAGGCTCGGGGCGATGTTCACGGGTCTGGTCCAGGCGGTCGGAACGGTGCACCAGCGGCGAGCGGTCGGGGCCGAGCTGCGGCTCGCGGTGGCGCTCGGCGACCTGGCCGGGCCGTTCCGGATCGGCGACTCGATCGCCCTGTCGGGGGTCTGTTGCACCGTCATCGGGCTCGAGGCCGGGGTGGCCGAGTTCCACCTCAGCACCGAGACCCTGGCCCGCACCTGGCTCGGCGAGGCCGCGGTCGGCACGCCGCTCAACCTGGAAGGCGCGTTGCGGGCGGGCGATCCGCTCGGCGGCCACCTGGTGCAGGGGCACGTCGACGGTTGTGGGCGGATCACCGGGGCCATCGATCCGGTGCACGGGGGCGAGCTGTGGGCCAGCGTGCCGGCCGACCTGCGGCGCTACTGCGTCGAGAAGGGCTCGATCACGCTCGACGGGGTGTCGCTGACGATCGCCGGCCAGCAGGGCGACCGGGTCAAGATCGCCGTGATCCCGCACACCGCCGCGCACACGACCCTCGGCAAGAAGCGCGTGGGCCAGCCGGTGCACGTCGAGGTCGACGTGCTGGCCAAGTACGTCGAACGCATGCTCGCGGCGCGCGGGCTCGGGGCGTGATGCCCCGCTGGAGGAGTCTCTTGGTGTCCGCGTTCCTGGTGCTGGGCGGTGGTTACGTCGCGATCGTGCTGGCGTTGTGGCTGCGTCAGGACGCGATGGTGTTCGCCGGGGCTGGTTACCCGGACCGCGGCGTGCCGGCGATGCTGCGGCCGGCCGAAGTGCGCTGGCTCGGCGAAGGGGCCGAACGAACACGCCTCGCGGTCGTGCGTCCGGAAGGGACGCCGTCGGCGCTGGTCGTCTACTTCGGTGGCAACGGCGAGGACCTGTATGCCACGGCCGGGACCGCCGGCGTGCTGCTCGGCTACGGCGTCGAGGCGTGGGGGCACGAGCATCCGGGTTACGGAGCCAGTCCCGGCCAGCCGGGCGTCGCGTCGTTCCTGGCCGCGGCCGAACGCACGATCGAGGCGGCCAAGCGGCGCGCCGCCGAACTCGGCGTGCCGCTGGTCGTCGTCGGCAGCTCGCTCGGCACGTTCTGCGCCGTGCACACGGCCGCACGCGGCGGGGTCGACCGGCTGATCCTCCGGGCGCCGCCGACCACGCTGGTGGCGGCGGCGAAGTCGCGCTTCGCGTGGCTGCCGGTCGGACTCTTGCTGCGGCATCGTTTCGACAACCTCGCGCGGGCGCCCGAGGTTCGATGCCCGACGCTGGTGGTGCACGGCGATCGCGACGGCATCGTGCCGATCGAACTGGGCCGCGAACTCGCCGCGGCGATCGCCGGGGCGCGCTTCGTCGCGGTGCCCGGCCGCGGCCACAACGACCTCGACCTCGGACCCGGCGGCCCGGTCGACGGCGAAGTGCGGCAGCTGCTCAGCGGCCGCTAGGCGGGGCTTGCGCGACCCGCGCGCCGGCGACCAGGTCCCAGGATTCGCCCGGCGACAGCCAGTGCATGGTGGGGCGGTCCGGCTGCGGGCGGCGCGCGTCGAACACCGCGACGGTGCGTTCGCCGAGCACGGTGGCGAGCGAGCCGCGCACCTCGATGGCGGCGCCTTCGTCGATGCCGAGGCCGATCAGCTGCGGCAGCTGGCCGATCAGCGCCACCATGTCGCGCTCGCGATCACGGGCGACGAAGTGCTGGTCGATCGCACAGCCCGGCAGGAAGCCGAAGCCGCGTTCGTAGCCTTCGCAGCGCATCACGGTGTTGCCGAGCGGTGACCCGCGCACCAGGAACTCGCCCTGGATGGTCGCCCCCGCCGAGGAGCCGGCGATCACGCCGCCGCGCGCCAGCACGGCGTGGAAGGCGGCGACCGCCGGGGTGCCTTCGTAGGTGTCGACGAAGCGCCACTGGCGACCGCCGCCGAACCAGACCCCGGTCGCCGAGCGCAGCGCGGCGAGGGCCGCTTCGTCGACGTCGCGCGGGTGGCGCAGGGCGAGCGTCGCCACCGCCGCGAGGCCGCGCTGCTGCAGCAGCGTGGCGAACGGCTCGTGGTCGTCGCTGCCGGGTTCGGTGGCGCCGCCGACCACCACGATCTTCGCGTTCGCCCCGCCGGCCAGCTCCACGAAGCGATCGACCAGCCCGTTCGGCAGCGGCCCGCCGCCGGCGAGCAGCAGCGTGCCGTTCTGCAGCTTGGGCTCGGCCATCGGCGTCGCTGGCCACGGCGCACCGGCGCGCTCGCGCGCCGCGCGCTGCCAGGCGACGAGGTCCTCGCGTTCGCCCTCGGCGAGCTCCAGGACCCGCTGTGGCCGGCCCGCGGCGGCGGGCAACACCAGCACGGCCTTGCTGTCGCCGAGCACTTCGAGCGTGCGGCCCTGCAGCAGCACCGCGGTGCCTTCATCGACGCCGATGCCGAAGTGGCCAGGGTGGTCGCCGAGCACGCGGACGAGCCGGGGCAGCCGCGAGCGCTTCAGGAAGTGCTGGTCGCTGACCGCGAACGGCACGAAGTCGAAGCCGGTCGCGACGATCGGGTTCTCCCGGCCTTCCTGGATCATCGTGCGGGTCTGGATCGCGGTGCCGGCACTGGTGCCACCGACGACCCCGCCGCGGGCCAGCAGCGCCTGCAGTTCCCGTTCGACGCGCGTACCGAGGTAGGCGTCGGCGAGGTTCTTCTGGGCGCCGCCGCCGAGCCACACGGCGGTGGCGGTGCGCAGCGGCGCACAGAACGCCTCGTCGTCGGCTTGCTGGCGATCGCGGGTGTGCAGCAGTTCGAACTGGAAGCCGGGGTGGTCCTGCTGCCACCGGGCGAGCGCTTTCTGCAGGCCCGCTGGATCGTCCACCGTCTCGCTGGCGGTCGGGATCAGCACGATGCGTGCGCGCTCCTTGCCGCCGGCGAGCTCGAGGAACCGCTCGTAGACGCGGGCCGGCAGCCGACCGCCGCCGCCGAGCAGGCGCGTGCCGACGACGCCGGCCGGATCGACCTGGGGCCCGGACGTCGCCGCGTTGTGGCTGGTCGGGGTGGCGCCGGGCGTGGCCGGGGCGGTGGCCGGGGTCTGGGCGGCGAGCTGCGTGGTCGCGAACACGAGAACGACTCCGAGGATGCGAACCGACATGGGCGACGACCTTAGCCGCAGCGGTATCGTGGTGGTGTGTCCGAGCTGTCCCAAGACGCCCCGCTCCTGCTGTTGGACGGGGAGTGCAACCTCTGCCACGGCGCCGTGCAGTTCGTGCTGAAGCGCGACCACGCGCAGCGCTTCCGCTTCGCGGCCCTGGGCTCGACGGCGGGCCGCGAGGCGCTGGCCGCGGCCGGGGCCGTTCCGCCGCTGCCGGACAGCATGGTGCTGCTGCACCGCGGCCGGGTGCGCACTCGGTCCGGGGCGGCGCTGGCGGTGGCGCGGCTGCTGCCGTGGCCCTGGCCGCTGTGGTCGGTGTTCTGGATCGTGCCGTATCCGCTGCGCGACCTGCTCTACGCGTTCGTCGCCAGGAACCGCTACCGCTGGTTCGGCAAGCGCGCGTCGTGCTGGGTGCCCACACCAGCGCTGCGGGCGCGCTTCCTCGACGCGGCGGAACGCCGCTGAGGCCGCACCGTGGTCAGGCGTGGGCCGACCAGTCGATCCACGGACACGGAAACCGCGTGCCGGCCGGGAACTGGAGCCCGAACTCCGCTGCCAGCACCTCGAGCAGGTGGGCCTCGTCGCGCACGATCGTGGTGTGGCCCTTGCCGTCGGCGCCGCGGTGGGTCAGCTCGCGGTTCAGCAGCGTCACGCGGCCGGTGGCGGTGGCGCGGGCGGCCATCAGGCGGTTCTTGAAGTGCGACTGCGGGTGTGCACTGGTGAACCAGTTGGCGACCTCGCGGTCGATCTCGGGCATCGCTTCGAGCGTGAACTCGCAGACGTCCTGCCAGTCGCCACCGAGCTGCACCTGGTGGAACAGCCGGGCGTCCGGCGAGCGGCGGTCGCCCGAGGCCCAGCTGCCGTGGCGGATGATGCGGCGCGGTTCGTGGGGCGTCGCTTGCGGCGTCTCGACGTCGAGCTGCAGGGGGGCGGTCGGCGACAAGGCGCCGACGCCGACGTCGCACAGCCAGCGTTCGCCGTCGAGGTGCACCAGCACGAACATGTGCGTGCGCGGCGGGGTGAAGTCGCGCGGCCGCTGCAGGCGCACCCGCGCGCTGAGTGGCGTGGCGTCGTAGCCGAGTGCTTGCAGCACCGCGAGCAGCAGCGCGTTCTGCTCGAAGCAGTAGCCGCCGCGGCGCTGGTGGACGAGCTTCTGTTCGATCGCGGCCGGGTCGAGGTCGATGCGCCGGCCCAGCAGCACGTCGAGGTTCTCGAACGGGATCGCCTGCACGTGGGCCAGCAGCAGCCTGCGCAGCGTGGCGAGCGTCGGCGCGCGCTCGAACGTCACGCCGAGTCGCGCGCCGTAGGCGTCGAGGTCGGGGTCCTGGCTCACGGGGTGCTCCAGCGCGTCAGAAGGTGCCGAGCAGCACCTGGACGAAGTTGCCGATCGGGGCGGCTTCGCGCGCGTCTTCGATGGCGCGCGAGACCTGCGTCAGGATGCGGCGGAAGCGCAGCGCGATGTCCTTGTCGTTGATCAAGGCGCCGATCAGGCCTTCGTTGCGGGTCAGCTGCGTGGTGGTGTCGCGCAGGTTGGCCACGATGGTCCGGAAGTCCTCGGCGGCCCCGGCGTCGCTGGTCAGCTTGCCGAGGATGCCCTTGTTCGGGTCGACCGCGTTGGCCAGCAGCGTGTCGACGTTCGCGACGATCGCGTCGAAGCGCGGGCTCAGCTCGTTCGGGCGCAGCAGGCGGCCGAGCATGCCCTTGCCCTCGCGCAGGTCCGTGGTGATCGTCGCCAGGTCGGTCAGCGCCGAGGCCAGCGCGATCCCGGCCGCCTTGTCGTTGATCAGCACGCTGAGCGGGCCGCTGCCCTCGCTGTTGAGCTGGTCGACGATCTTCCGCACGCCGGCGATCGCCATCGCCAGGTCGTTGCCGACCTCGGTGTCGCCGATCAGGCGCCCGAAAGCACCGGTGCCGCTGTTCATCGCGTCGAGCAGCCGGTTCAGCTGGGCCGCGGCGTCGTTCAGCCGGTTGTAGAGCTCGGCGTCGTGGATCAGGTGGCTGATCGTGCCGCCGTTCTCCGTACGGGTCATCAGCTCGAAGAATTCGCGGATCTCGGCGAGCGCCCCGTTCAGGTTGTCGCCGACCGGCCCTTCGCCCTTGGCGATGTTGCCGATCTGTTCGAACGCGCCGGGCTCGACCTCGCCGCGCAGGTCGCCGTCGGTCGGCACCACGGCACCGCTGCGGGGGCCCGGTTCGATGTAGACCTGCTTGCCACCGAGCACGCCGGCGTCGCGCACCAGGATGCGGTAGCCGGTGCGCAGTGGCACCTCTTCGCGCAGCAGCAGCGTCATCAGCACCGGCTGCTCGGCGCGTTCGTAGTCGATGTCGATGGCGCCGACCTTGCCGATCTTCTTGCCGAGCACCATCACGTTGGTGCCGGCTTCGCAGCCGCCGGCCTGCGCGAACGCGACCTTGAGCCGCACGTTGTCGACGGCGACGTCGGTCAGGTTGACCGTCGCCCAGAGGAGGAAGGCCATCGTGCCGAAGAACACGAGGCCGAGCAGGGTGTCGCGGCGGAGGCGGTCCATGGGCGGATGCGGGGGGGGGGTCAGTCGGCGCCGCCGCCGAGGAAGGCGCGGGCCAGGGGTTCTTGGCTGTGCACCATCTCGTCGACGGTGCCCTCGAGGGCGAGCTTGCCCTGGTCGAGGATGCCGATGCGGTCGCCGCACTGCACGGCGCAGGCGCGCGAGTGGGTGACGATCAGGCCGGTGACGCCGAGGTCGTCGCGCACCTGCGCGATCAGCTCGTGGATCTGCTGGCTGATGATCGGGTCGAGGCCTGCGTTCGGCTCGTCGTAGAGCACGTACTCCGGGTTGGTGACGAGTGCCCGCGCCAGGCCCGCGCGCAGCTTCATGCCGCCCGAGATGCTGGGCGGGAATTGGGCTGCCGCGTGGTCGAGCTTGACGAGGCGCAGCACCTGCTGCACGCGGTCGTCGAGCTCGCTCTTCGGCAGGCGCGCGTGTTCGCGCAGCGGCAGGGCCACGTTGTCGGCGACGCTGAGCCAGTTGATCAGGGCGCCGTTCTGGAACAGGTAGCCCATGCGCTTGCGCAACGCCATCAGCTGGTGCCGCGACATCGTCGGCACCTCCTGGCCGTCGACCTGCACCGAGCCTTCGTCGGGCTTCAGGATGCCGATCACGTGCTTCAGCGTGACGCTCTTGCCGGAACCCGACGGGCCCATCAGCACGAAGTTCATGCCCTTCGGCACCGTGAGGCTCATGCCGGCGAGGATCTGGCGGCTGCCGAGCCGCTTGTGCACCGAGCGCAGTTCGATCATCCGGCGAGGAAGTAGAAGAACCAGGTGACGACGAAGCCGAGCACGATGATCAGGATCACCGAGTTGCGGACCGCGGTCTGCACGGCGAGACCGACGCCGAGCGCACCACCGCTGGCGCGCAGCCCGGCGGCGCAGCTGACCGTCGCGATCGCGACCCCGAACACGAACGCCTTCAGCAGGCCGACGTAGACCTCCTTCGGCAGCACCGTGCCCGAGGAGGTCAACGCCTCGCGGGCACTGACCCAGTAGAGGGTCGGCGAGACGCCGAGGTTGTGTTCGGCGATCACGCTGCCGCCGTAGATGCCGATCAGGTTCGACAGCACGGTCAAGGTCGGGCACATCAGCGCCAGTGCCACGACGCGCGGCAGCACCAGGTAGTCGACCGGGTCGATCGACATCACCTCGAGGGCGGCGATCTCGTCGCTGACCTGCATGGTGCCGAGCTCGGCGGCGATCGAGCTGCCGACGGTCGCGGCGAGGATCACGCCGGTGATGAACGGGCCCATCTCGCGGCACATCGACAGCGCGGTGATCGTGCCGAGCACCGCGGTGTCGCCGAAGCGGCGCAGTTCGATGCCGGTCTGCATCGCCAGGATCGCGCCCGCGAACGCGGCGACGACCATGGTCACCGGCAGCGACCGCACGCCGGCGTTGAAGGCCGTGTCGAGCAGGAAGCGCCAGCGCCGGGCGAGGCGCGGCAGCTGCCAGGTCGTGCGGACCAGCAGGTCGCAGACGTAGCCGGCGTCGTCGACGCGGCGATGCACCAGGTGGCCGAGGGTGGCGAGCGCGTTCATCGGTTCGGTTCCGCCGTGGCCTCGTCGCCGCCGCCGAGCGGGATCGGCAGGAAGTGCAGCAGGCGCAGCGTGCGCGCGCCACTGCGATCTCGCTCGTAGCTGCCGAGGAACGGCACGCTGGCGGTGGTGCCGTCGGCGCGTTCTCGCTGCGTGTAGAGGCGGCCGAACACGTCGAGTGCGTCGTCGTCGGGGCCGCGCCGCACCCCGCGCACCCATTGCCAGAGCCAGCCGTAGGCCTCCTCCACCCCGTAGGCGTTGCCGTCGCGCCACGGGAACGGGGACGGCAGGCTGAAGTCGCCGCGCACCGGTCGCCCCGAGCCGTCGTGGTCGGCGGTGCGGTGCCACAGCGGCCAGAGCTTGGTGAAGTCCTCGGCGCCGCCGTCCTTCCGTTCCTGGCGCACGTGCCAGAAGAACGGCAGGATCCACTGCTGTTCGGTGTGGCCGTCGGGATCGTCGTACTCGCGCCACCAGACCAGCGGCCACGCGAACGTCCAGGCGCGCTGGTCGTCGCTGGTGACCCGGCTGTAGAACGGCCACAACCACCATTGGGTGAGGTTGTCGGTGGCGCGGTTCCAGTGGTACTTGAAGAACGGCCACAGCACGTTCAGCGTGAAGAAGTGGTCGCGCCGGGCAGTCAGCTGGAACAGCGGCCACAGCACGTGCCAGCCGTGCACGTCGGCGCCCCAGCGCCTGCCGAAGAAGGGCCAGACCGACCAGGCGTGCACCGGGCCGGTGGTGCTGTCCTCGTTCTCGGTGCTCCAGGTGAAGAACGGCCACAGCACGAACCGGCGGTCGTGGCGGCCCGTCTCGATGTCGTGCCCGTAGAGCGGCAGGATGCGGAACCAGCTGTGGTCGCCCTCGGCGCAGGTCGAGAAGCCGACCAGCGGCCAGGGCAGCAGGTGGTGGCGATGGCCGCCCTTGTCGACGTTGACGTAGAGCGGGAACAGCAGGCAGCGGAACCGGTCGTAGGTGAGGAAGTCCGGGATGTCCGCGAACAGCGGGAACACCGCGAAGTAGTTCTCGCGGTCGTCGGCCGACCAGCCGCCCCAGAGGAACGGGAACAGCGCGTACCAGTCGACATCGCGTTCGCCGTCCTCGTTCGGCCGCGAGCGCCAGCTCCACAGCGGGAACAGGCGGGCCGAGGTCTCCTCGGGGTAGCTGCGCACGCGGCCCAGCGGCCACAGGAACTGGTGCTCGACGGCCTCGACGCCGGGCTCCGGCTCGGTGACGCGGCGGTAGAGCGGCCGGATCCGGAAGTCGTCGCCGCCGGCCGGAGTGCGCTCGTAGTGCACGATCGGCCAGGCCAGGTCCCACTCGAGCACCTCGCCCTGCTCGTCGCAGCGGTGGAACCACAGCGGGGCGAGGTTCAGTTCGCGCGGCATCACGGCGCAGGCGCTGGTCGCGAGGGCGGCGAGGCAGGCCAGCGAAGGGCGGAGCAGCATGCGAGGGGGGCGAGGATACGCGAGGGCGAGCGAAGGCGCATGCACCAATCCACGCGCGAGGGCGCCCAGAGCGCGAAGCCACGCGGCTCGCTGCGCGCTTTCGTTCGCCGGGCCCGCTCCGTATACCGACGCCATGGTCCGCACCATGTCCGGCATCCAGCCGACCGGCAACCTGCACATCGGCAACTACCTCGGTGCCCTGGTCAACTTCGTCGAGCTGCAGAAGCAATACGAGGCGTTCTTCTGCGTGGTCGACCTGCACGCGCTGACGCGCGCCAGCGCCGACGACTGGAAGCCCGAGCAGCTGGCGATCAACGTGCGCGAGGTCGCGATCGGCATGCTGGCGAGTGGTGTCGATCCCGAGCGGGCCACGCTGTTCGTGCAGTCGCACGTGCCGCAGCACGCCGAACTGGCCTGGATCATGTCGTGCCTGACGCCGCTCGGCGACCTGAACCGCATGACGCAGTTCAAGGACAAGAGCGAGGACCGGCCCGAACTGGTCAACGCCGGTCTGTTCACCTACCCGGTGCTGCAGACGGCGGACATCTTGCTCTACCGCGCCGAGAAGGTGCCGGTCGGTGAGGACCAGGACCAGCACCTCGAGCTCGCGCGCGAAACGGTCCGGCGGTTCAACTTCCGGTTCGGCCCCACGCTGCCGGAGCCGCAGACGGTGCGCAGCAAGGCCACCCGTGTGATCGGCCTCGACGGGCAGAAGAAGATGTCGAAGTCGCTGAACAACGAGGTCGGGCTGTTCGAGACCGCCGAGGAGACGCTGCAGAAGCTGCGCTCGGCGAAGACCGATCCGGCGCGGCTGCGCAAGACCGACAAGGGCACGCCCGAAGTGTGCAACATGTTCGCGTGGCACGGCTTCTTCTCGACGGCCGAGCAGTGCAGCGAGGTCGCCGCGGGGTGTCGTTCGGCCCAGCTCGGCTGTGTGGATTGCAAGAAGCTGCTGGCCGAGAACCTCGAGCGCGTGAAGGGACCGATCCGCGAACGCGGGGCGGCGCTGCGCAGCAAGCCGGCCGAACTGGACGCGATCCTGGCAGCGGGGGCCAGCAAGGCCCGCGCGGCTGCCGAAGAGACCATGGTGCTGGTGCGCGAGCGCATCGGCTTGCGCCGGCCGGCCGGCGGAGGGAAGTGAGATGACGAGGACTGCGATGCACGGCAGGACGTCGCGATCGAGCCGATGGTGGGGGCCCATGCTGTTGGTGCTGCTCGGGCTCGGTGGGTGCGGTGCAGCACCGGCCACGCAGGCCGAGCGAGACGCCGCCGAGGCCCGGCTGCTGGCGCCGTTCCTGGCCCCTCGGGAGGTCGGCTGCGACACCCTGGTCGTCGAGCTGACCGGCAACTTCGACGGGTTCGTGGCGCGTCCGGCCGTCGATCCGAAGCGCCACGACTTCGAGCGGGTGGTCGGCGACGGGTTCGTCGATCTCGTCTGGACCAACCGCATGGGGGCTCCCGAGGCTGCGTTCGTGATCACCGTCGGCGAACCGGCCCAGTTGACCGAACAGGGCTGGAAGGCCGGGGCCGGCACCCGCTTCCGGGTCGTCAACCAGCTGCGCATCCGGGTGTTCGAAGGGCGCCACGCCCTGACGCTGCGGGCCACCGCTGGCACCAGCTACGCCCTCGTGAAGGAAGGAACGGGCAAGCCTCGCGACCTGCGGACGTTCGTGATCCCCGACGACGTGCCGGCGCGGCCATGACCCGAGCTGGCAGCGGATCCACCGGCTGGCTCGTCGGGCTGGCCGTGAGCGCGGTTCTCGCCAGCTGCGAGCAGGCGCCGCGGCGTCGGATCGATGCGATCGACCCTGGCGCCTATGGCCTGTGCGGCGCCGCCGCCGGGCAAGCGGCCTGGCAGGAAGCTCGGCTCCTGCTCGAACGTGGGGACGACACCCGAGCGCTGCCGCAGCTGCGCGCCACCATCGACGCGTGCCCCGACTTCGTGCGGGCGCACCTCGCCTACCAGGACTGCGCGCGCCGGCTCGGCGGCGCCGAGGAAGCGGCGATGGTCGCCTACTACATGGCGCTGCCCGAACGGCCTTCACCGGTGCCGGCCTACACCAAGGCCCGGCTCGCCGACACCTCGTATGCGCAGTGCAACGCGCTCGATGCGATCCTGCAGCGCGACTCGTCGTTCGCCTGGGCGCACCTGTCGCGGGGTCGGGTCACGCGCCTGCAAGGGCGGTTGCTGCCAGCGCTCGACATGTTCGCGTCGGCGATCGTCAACGATGCGAACCTGCACGAGGCGAAGCTCGAGCGTGCGCAGGTGCTCAACGAACTCGGCCGCTTCGCCGAAGCCGCCAAGGACTACCGCGAGTACCTCGCGGCGCGGCCCGACGACCTGGCGGCGGTGCGGGAGTTCGTGCACCTGCTGCTGTACCGGCTGGGGCGCGTCGACGAGGCGCAGCCCTGGCTCGAACGGCTCGAAGGCGCGGAGCCGCGCGCGGTGGCCGTGCGCATGGATCGCGCCGCGGCGTTCTGGCGCGCCGGCCGGCTGCAGGAAGCTGCGGAGCTCTACCTCGCCGTGCTCGCCGAGCAGGAAGGCACGCCTCGAGCGGCCTTCAACCTCGGACTGCTCTACTACGAGGTGGCGCCGACCGACGAGGCACAACGGCGGCGCTTTTGGCCGGCGGCGCGGGCGGCGTTCCAGTGGTTCCTGCGTGGCCCGGTGCCGGTCGACGGCCATGAGCAGTTCGAGCGCACCCTCGGAGTGCCCTACCGGTTGGCGCGGATCGCTGAGCTGCTCGGCCCGGCTGCCGATCGGCCGATCACACTTGCGGATCTCGCCTGGCCGGGTGCTCGCTAGGCGTCGCTGTGGCCGCCTCGCGGGCCACGTCGGCCACCTGCAAGGACTCCAGTTGCGGTAGGAGTCGCGACCAGTCGGCGCGAGCGGCGCGGTCGGTTGCCGGGCCTGGGCGCACGAGCCGGTGCCGCGGGGAGTCGATCTTGGTCGCGGTCCACCCGGCTTCGCTTCGCCGCAGCAGCAGGTTGCGCAGATCCAGGTTGCCGTCGCGGAAGCCGAGGGCGTGGAGGCGCGCCACGAAGCGGCCGATCGCCGCCGCGGCCTCGCATCGGGCCAGGGGGGCGAGGCCAGCGAGCACCTGGTCGGCAGGTTCTCCCGGGTAGGCGCGCGTCACGAGCACGGCTTTCTGGACGAAGCCGAACCGGCGCCACTCGAAGACCGCCAGTGGTTCGGCCGCCGGCAGCCCGTGCGCGCCGAGCCACGTGAGGGCGTCGAACTCGCGGGTCGGGCGGGATGCCTGCCAGGGCGCGGTCCGCCTTCCCAGGGTGCGGGCGATGTGTCCCCAAGACTTGTATTCATAGACTTTTACGAATACCTCACTGGGAGACTCGCCGAGCCTTCGGACCCACGAGGTGCGGTGATCGGTGACCACGCCACCCACGTCGCGGCGCGACAACTCCGCTGGCAGCGGCAGTTGCGCCTGCCACGACGGCCAGTCGGCAGCCCAGCGCTGCAGTGTTGGCGGCTTGTGGATCCTTGTCGACACGCTATCGCAAGGGTATGGTTTGAACGAAGATGGGCACGCCGGTCGGAGGTCTGGTGCTGCCTGGTTCCCGAGGAGGAGTCACCCGAGGAGGTCCATTGAAGACGATCACCAAGAAGGAGCTGGTCCATCGCATCGCCGAGAAGACCCAGGTCACCAAGGTCATCGCGAAGGAGGTCATCCAGCACTTCCTGAATGCGATCATCGACGAGTTGGCCGAAGGCAATCGGCTCGAGTTCCGAGAGTTCGGCGTGTTCGAGTCGCGCGAACGAGCGGCGCGGCTGGCGCAGAACCCGCGCACCCTCGAGAAGGTGCCGGTGCCGGCGAAGCGCATCGTGAAGTTCAAGGTCGGCCGCCTGATGCGCAAGAAGGTGTCCGGGGAAGACGTCGGCGACCTGACACTCGACGACCACGACGACGACGATACGCCCGCCCCCAAGTCACAGCGTCCTGGCAAGGGCAAGGGCGAGAGCGAAGCGCACGCCTGAGCCAGGAGGCGGGCAAGCGAGGCTCGCGCCGTGCGCCAGGTCGTTCCGTCACTTCAGCTTGCGCAACGCCTGGTCGAGATCGGCGATCAGGTCGTCGGCGTCCTCGATGCCGCAACTGAGGCGGATCAGGCCATCCTGCAGTCCGGCGGCGCGTCGTTCCGCGGCCGGGATCGACGCGTGCGTCATCGAGGCCGGGTGGTCGACGAGGCTCTCGACGCCGCCAAGGCTCTCGGCCAGCGAGAACACCTGGAACGACGAGCAGACCTTCTTGGCCTGGGCCACGGTGGCCTTCAGCTCGACCGAGACCATGCCGCCGCCGCCGCGCATCTGCTGCTTGGCGATGCGGTGGTTCGGGTGGCTCGGCAGCCAGGGGTAGAGCACACGCTCGACCTTGGGGTGCGCCTCGAGCCACTTGGCGATCTGCAGCGCGTTCGTGCAGTGGCGTTCCATGCGGACGTGCAGCGTCTTGGTGCCACGCAGCACCAGGAAGCAGTCCATCGGGCCCGGCGTGCCGCCGCAGCTGTTCTGGAAGTGCATCAACTGCTTGTGCAGGTCCGGAGCGTTGCCGACCAGCACGCCGCCGACGACGTCGCTGTGCCCACCCAGGTACTTGGTGGTGCTGTGCACGACGAGGTCGCAGCCGAGCGCCAGCGGGTTCTGTAGGTAGGGCGTCGCGAAGGTGTTGTCGGCGAGGGTCAGCAGGCCGCGCTTCCTGCAGAGCTTGCCGATCGCCGCCAGGTCGAAGCACCGCAACAACGGGTTGGTCGGCGTCTCGAGCATCACCAGCTTGGTGTTCGGCCGGAAGGCGCCTTCGAGCTGCTTCAGGTCGGTCAGGTCGACGAACGTCGTGTCGACGCCGAACTTGGTGTAGAGCGTGCGCAGGATCCGGTAGGTTCCGCCGTAGAGGTCGTTGCCGGCGACCACGTGATCGCCGCTCTTCAGCAGGTTGAGCACGCAGTGGATCGCGGCCATGCCACTGGCGAAGCCGAGACCGAACGTGCCGCCCTCGAGCGCGGCCAGGTTCTGCTCGAGGGCCGTGCGGGTCGGGTTGTGGGAGCGGGAGTAGTCGTAGCCCTTGGTCTTGGCTGGTGCTTCCTGCACGTAGGTGCTGGTCATGTAGACCGGCGTCATGATGGCGCCGGTGGTCGGATCGGGCGTCTGGCCGGCATGGATCGCCTTGGTGCCAAAGCCCACGGTGCGTTCGCTCTTCATCGAGGCGCGGAGTTTACAACCGAGGCGGGGCCGGCAACATG
>JAEUHU010000212.1 GCA_016793305.1 Planctomycetota bacterium | reverse complement strand
GACCTCATATTACCATACTTGCGAGCGAAACATCAGTCTCGATGCGCATATCTGTGGCGGGAGGGGGTCAGGTTGGAGGGGGGGCGTGGAGTGCCTCGACCCTGCCTGCCGATCCGGCGATCGGAATGCCGCGCTGTTGTTGATGGTCCGCGCAGCCAGTCGCGGGTCGAGCGGTGCGATCCCACCGCGGCTGAGGCCTCCCTGGGCAAATTGCGGCGTCCGGTCGGGCAACCAAGTTGACGCATCGTCCATGCCAGTGGCGAGTCCTGGCTCGTTCCTCTACAGGACTTCTCGAGGGCTGCCGAAGATCACGGCACCGCATAGACTTCGGGTGCTTCGCCTCTCTCGTCGCCAAGGTTCGTCATGACGATCCGTCCGTTCCACAAGATCCTCTGCGCCAACCGCGGAGAGATCGCGATCCGTGTGTTCCGCGCCTGCGCCGAACTCGGCATCCGCACCGTCGCGGTGTTCAGTGAAGAGGACGCGACCAACCAGCATCGCTACAAGGCCGACGAGAGCTATTTGATCGGGCGTGGCAAGGCGCCGGTCGCGGCCTACCTCGGCGGCGACGAGATCCTCGCCGTGGCCCAGAAGGCGAAGGTCGACGCGATCCACCCGGGCTACGGCTTCCTGTCGGAGAACCACACGTTCGCCGCCGCGGTGCGCGCCGCCGGGATCGCGTTCATCGGCCCGCGCGCCGAGGTGATCTCGGGGCTCGGCGACAAGGTGCTGGCTCGCAACGAGGCGCAGCGGCTCGGCGTGCCGACCGTGCCAGGCAGCGAGCTGCCGCAGGACGAAGCGGCGGCGATCGCGATGGCGGAGGCGTTCTTCGCGCAGCACGGCACGACGATCTTCAAGGCGGCCCACGGCGGCGGCGGCCGCGGCATGCGCGTCGTCGAGGACCGGAAGGACCTGGTGCCCTACCTGCGCCAGGCGCGCAGCGAGTCGCTGGCGGCGTTCGGCAGCCCGGTGGTGTTCGTCGAGAAGTACCTGTCGAAGGTGCGTCACATCGAGGTGCAGATCCTCGGCGACCAGCACGGCAACGTCGTGCACCTGCACGAACGCGACTGCTCGGTGCAGCGCCGCCACCAGAAGGTCGTCGAGATCGCTCCGGCCCCGAACCTGCCCGCCGCAGTGCGGCAGGGCCTGTTCGACGACTCGCTGAAGCTCGCGCGCACGGCCGGCTACCACAACGCCGGCACGTTCGAGTTCCTGGTCGCCGGGGGGCGGCACTACTTCATCGAGGTCAACCCGCGGCTGCAGGTCGAGCACACCGTGACCGAGCAGATCACCGGCGTCGACCTCGTGCAGGCGCAGATCCGCGTCGAACAGGGCTACCGCCTCTCCGACCCCGAGATCGGCCTCGGCCGGCAGGAGGACGTGCAGCCGCGCGGCTGCGCGATCCAGTGCCGTATCACCGCGGAGGACCCGCAGAACGACTTCTTCCCCGACACCGGCACGATCGTCGCCTACCGTGCACCCGGTGGCTTCGGGCTGCGCCTCGACGGCGGCGACGGCCTCGCCGGCACGGTGGTCAGCGGCCACTACGACTCGCTGCTGGTGAAGAGCATCACGTTCGGCCAGAGCCTCGCCCAGGCGGCGCAGAAGGGCGTGCGCGCG
>JAEUHU010000175.1 GCA_016793305.1 Planctomycetota bacterium | reverse complement strand
GGCGTCGACGCGCTGACGCAGCGGTGGCGCCCGGTCGAAACCGACGCCGCCGTCCAGCAGGCGCTCGACGCGAGCCGGAACGCCGCACAAGCCGAGGGTTGGAGCGCCGCGAAGGCGACCGGAGCCCCCGACGCCACGCCGAACCGCGACGATCCCAACGCGTGGGCCCCACGCGAGGCGGAGATGGGCCGCCAATGGCTGCAGCTCAGCTTCCCGACCGCGATGGTCGCGCACGGCGTGCGGGTGTTCGAGGTCAACGCCACCGGGGCCCTGGTCGAGGTGCTCGCGAAGGCCCCGGACGGCCGCTGGACGACCCTGTGGCGCGGCACGACCGAGGTCGCCGGTGGCTCCCCACGGCTGCTCACGTGGGCGCCGACCGGATTCGCCGTGCGCACGATCCGGCTGGTGCTCGACACCAACCGCTCGGCCGGCTGGGACGAGATCGACGCGGTCGAACTGCTCGGCGGGGCTGGCGGCCAGTGGGCTGCTCGGGCCACGGCGAGTTCGACCTACGCCAACCGCCGGCAGGCCGGCGATGCCGCGCTCACGGCGCGGGACAAGGCGTTCCTGCTGCAGTTCGACCAGCCCCGCTGAACCCGAGCCCGCACCCGGCCCGGCCCGAGCCGCCGCCGATCGCCTCACGCGCCGCCGGCCGCAGCCCCGTGGCTCGCGATCAGCGCCAGGAAGCGCTCGCCGAAGGTCGCCGCCTTGCGCGCACCGACACCGCGCACCGAAGTCAGCTCGCTCGTGGTGCGCGGTCGCCGCTGCGCCATGTCGGCGAGCGTGCTGTCGTGGAACACCACGTACGGCGGCACCGACAGCTCGCGCGCGACCTCGCGCCGCAGCGCGCGCAGCGCGTCGAACAGCGCCTGTTCGCCCGGTGCCAGGTCGGCGACCTCGACGGAAGCCTTGCCGCGGCCGCTGTCGTCGCGCTTGCGCTTGCCGCGCGCGGCCAGCGCCTGCTTCGGCATGCGCAGCACCGCGCGCTGCTGGCTCTTCAGCACCGCCATCGCTTCGGCCCCGAGCGACAGCGTCGGATACTCGCCCTCGCTGCGCACCAGCAGCCCGGCGTCGACCAGCTGGTCGACGTAGTTGCCGAGCAGGCCCGCGGGCATGCCCTTGCAGACCCCGAACGTCGGCAGCTGGTCGTGGCCGCGCTGCAGCACCCGTTCGCCGCGGCTGCCGCGCAGCACGTCGATCACGTGGCTGCTGCCGAAGCGCTGGCCGGTGCGCACCACCGCCGACAGGATCTTCTGCGCCAGCACGTGGCCGTCGTCGACCTCGACCAGTTCGTCGAGGCACACGTCGCAGGCCCCGCAGTTCGGCTCGTCGTAGGCCTGGCCGAAGTACTCGCTGATCGCCTTGTGGCGGCAGCGCACGCCGCCGGCGAAGCGCTGCATGTCCTGCAGCAACGCCAGCTGCGCCTGCAACGACGCCGCGTCGCCGTCGCCCTCCTCGGCGCTGCGCTCCATCAGCGAACGCCACTTCGCCGCGTCGCCCGCCGAGTAGAGCAGCAGGCACTCGGCCGGCAGCCCGTCGCGGCCAGCACGCCCGGTCTCCTGCTGGTAGGCCTCGAGGCTCTTCGGCATGCCGGCGTGCACCACGAGCCGCACGTCGCTGCGGTCGATGCCCATGCCGAACGCGACCGTCGCGGTGATCACGTGCAGACGCTCGGCGCGGAAGTCGCTCGACAGCCTGGTGCGTTCACCGGCCGACAAGCCGGCGTGGTACGGACGAGCTTCGATGCCGCGCTGCTGCAGCACACTCGCCATCGCCTCGGTGTCCTTGCGCGAGATGCAGTAGACGATCGACGCCGCGTCGGGGTGGCGTCGGATCGCCTCGGTGACCTGGGTCTCGAGATCCTGCCGCGGCAGCACCCGGTAGGTCAGCTCCGGCCGGTCGAACGTGCCGACCAGCACGCGCGGCTCGTGCAACCGCAGCTGCGCCACGATGTCCTCGCGCACGCGCGGCGTCGCGGTCGCGGTGAACGCCTGGAACGGCACGTCGGGGAAGCGTTCGCGCAGCTCGGCGAGCCGGCGGTACTCGGGCCGGAAATCGTGCCCCCACTGGCTGATGCAGTGCGCCTCGTCGATCGCGAACGCGGCGACGTCGCGCGCCTGCAGCCAGTTGGCGAAGCCGTCGAAGAAGAGCCGCTCCGGCGCCACGAACAGGATCCGCAAGGCCCCCGAGTCGGCGAGTTCGCGCAGTTCGGCGCGCCCCTTCGCCGTCAGGTTGCCGTGCACGGCGGCGGCCGGCACGCCGAGCAGCCGCAGGCCGTCGACCTGGTCCTGCATCAGCGCGATCAGCGGCGACACGACGACGACGAGCCGGTCCTGCACGAGGGCCGGCAGCTGGTAGCACAGCGACTTGCCGCCGCCGGTCGGCATCACGACCAGCGCGTCGCGCCCGTCGAGCGCGCAGTCGATCGCCTCGCGCTGCATCGGCCGCAGCGCGTCGAAGCCGAACCACTTCTGCAGCACGCTGCGGATCGCCGCGTCGCGGTCGGGCGGGTTCGGGTCGGTCGGGCGGGCTTCGCTCACGCCCCGTTCGTAGCGCATCCGGCGGCCGGTTTCCGCCAGTTGCCGTTCACGGCCGTTGCTGCCAGACGTACTCGAAGGTGGTGGTCGGCCAGTCCCGGTCCAGCAGGCGCACGCAGGCGAGGCTGCCGTCCCGGCACCGCACGAAGAACACGTCGTGGCCGGGCTTCTTCGCGTCGCTGCGCAGGTCGGGCTCCATCTCCAGGCGCTGGGCCGCGGCGAACTCGCCGAACGCCGCCGTGCCCGCCGCAGCGATGCCGTCCGCTGCGAACTGCAGCACCGTGGCGCCACCTGCACCACCGACCAGCTGCAAGTCGCTCGGCGCACCGTTCGCCGTGCGGGTGCCGGTCGCGAAGTCGAAGCCGCCCTGCTGCGCGGTCAGCGCGCCGCGACCGCTGCGCACTTCGAGCGCGTGCGTCGACACCTGCAGGCGGACCCATGCCGACTGTTCGCCGTCGGCGGTCACCGCGGCGACCTGCACCGTCACCAGCCGTTCGGGCGGCAGGCCCGCGAGCACGAACCGCAGGTCCTTGGTCTGCCGGGGGGCGCCGCCGTCGACCGCGATCCGGTAGCTCGCCGCCCCGTCGACCGCCTGCCAGCTCAGCTCCGGACCACCCGCGGTCCGAGTCGCCGACACCCCCTGCGGTGCTGGCAGCAGCGTGCGGCGGCCGTCGGGCAGCAGCAGGTAGTGCACGTTCATGCCGCTGCGCACGTCCTTGCCGCGCAGCGGCTCGAGCCAGAGCTTCGCGTAGCGGCCGTCGGCGAGCTGCACGACCAGGATGTCGAAGTCGTCGAGCCTGCCGTAGGTCGGCGGGAACGGTCCCTCCGGCAGCGCTGTCAGGGCCTCGAAGTCCTCTTCGCTGCCGTTGCCGAACTTCCGCACGCCACCGCCCGGCACGTGCACACCGTAGAGGTAGAACACCACCTCGGCCGCTTCGCCCGCGACCGCACCGGTCGTCAGCGACAGGCCGCCGACGTCGTCGTACCAGTGGTCCTCGTAGACGGCGATGCCGAGCTCCGGTGCACGCCGAGGTCCGGACTGCACGACGGCCGCCGGCATGCCGACCTCGCCCGCCTTCGACAGGCCCCGCACGACGATCCGGTGGTGCCCGTTGCCGTCGAGCCCGGGGAAGCTGACGCGCGGCTCGTCGACGGTCTTCTTCCTGGTGGTCTCGCCGGTCTGCAGCTCGACGAGGTAGCGCGGGTGCGTCCCGCTCCACGACGCCACCAACGCACCGTCCTGCCAGCCGGCGACCAGCTCGTTCGGGGCCGGCAGGAACACCGGATCCTTCGGCGGCACGACCACCCAGCGCAGCGCCGCCGACGCGGTCGAATACGGGTCGACGACCATCAGTTCGACGCGCGCCATGCCGAGGTCGGTGCGCGCGAACATCACCAGCGCGCCGGGCGCGTCGCGACCGATGCGCACGCGGTCCTTCGCCATCGTGTCCGGGGGCGCCGTGTCGTCGCGCATCGCGCGCCCGCCGCCATGCAGCGGCTCGAGGTAGAAACCGTTCCCGTCCCGGCCGAAGCGCAGGTCGGCACGCACGCGGCGCAGCTCGGCGGCCGGCAGGATCACGCCGCTGTCGAGGTCGACGAAGCCGCCCGGCGGGACCTGCAGCACGTACTCGGTCGGCAAGCCGTCGCCGTGCTGGGCGCGGAGCGAACTGGCGGACGCGAACGTGGCGGCGAGGCTAAGCATCGCCAGGATCGAGGCAGGTCGGTTCGAGGGCATGACGTCTCCCGTGGGTAGCCCGCATGCTGGCCTTGGTCACCCTCCCCGGCAAGCGGGGAAGCCTCGGCCGGTGCAGCCGTCGATGGCGCGATGAACCCCGACCTGCCGGTGCGCTGGATCTTCGTGAAGGCGGGCCTGTTCGTGCTGCTGGCGCTGCTCGCCTTCGCGATCCTGGTGCTGCAGCAGCCGACCTGGACGACCGCCGGCTGCGCGCTGGCCTTGGGCTGGGCCAGTGCGCGCGCCTACTACTTCGTGTTCCACGTCGTCCAGCACTGGGTCGACCCGGAGTTCCGCTTCCGCGGCCTCGTCGAGTTCGTCGTGTGGTGGAGAAACCGGCGACGGAGACGTTCTTGATGCTTCGTCGGCCACCTTGGCTGTCCCCGCGCGGCGCGTCGATGGGAACCAGCGCCACGGCCCCGATCCGAAGTCGATCCGAGAGTCCACGATGACCAACAAGATCCTGCCGTTCGCCTGGACCTTCCTGCTGCTGGTGACCGCCCCCATGGCGCAGGTCGACCCGAACGGGGCAGCGCCGCTGTGGCAAGACGCCCAGAAGCTCCCCCAGGCCCGGCAGGAGCAGGCCCTCGCCCACCTCCGTGACCACCTGCCCGAGCACCCGCTGGTCGCCGCATGGCAGGCCCTCGCCCCGGCCGCCGACCAGCCGCAGCACGAACGGCAGAAGGTGCAGGCGCACAAGCGGCCCAAGAAGGCCACCGAGTTCCCGAACGAGCCCGACCGCTTGCCGCGCCGCGTCGACTACCTGTTCGGGGTCGGCACGATCGTGCGCAGCTCCGGCAAGCCTGTGGCGGGCACGCCGGTGGCGTCCGGCAAGCCGGCGAAGAAGCCCGCCGACGGGAAGGGCGTGGACCTGGTGCCGCTGCACCAGGCGCTGCTCGGTGGCTGCCCGGACGCCGACAAGGTGGTCGCCGTGCTGCTGCAGCAGCTCGACCAGGACCAGGGCGGCGACGCGTTCGCGGCGTTCCTGCAGTCGTGGCGCAACGGCGACGAGTCGTTCTACGAAGCGCTCGATCGCACCGCCGGCAGCAAGGACAGCGTGTTCTTCTACGACGTGATGCTCGGCGACTTCCGCACGCACTTCGGCAAGGGCAAGGAAGCCGCGGCGGTCACCGCCAGCCTGAAGCAAGCCCACGACGCGCTGCACGAGGCGTTCCTGGTGTACCGCAACTACCGCGCGTTCCGCGAAGCCGTCGCCTGGTCGCTGGTGCTGCCGCCGGACGTGCCGCTGCCGCCGCGGCTCGCCCGCTACGAAGCGAAGGCCGAAGGGTCCTACTCGCTGCGCCAGCAGGTGGTGATGGTCGCCGCCGTGCTCGACCACGACCTCGGCAAGGTGGTCGCGATGGTGAACGACGGAGCCCCGGCCCTGCCGCAGCCGCTGTGGACCGGCAAGCACGACCCGTACGCGACCTGGATGCCGAAGTTCGCGGCGCTGCAGGAGACGATGATCAGGCACAGCGGTTCGACCGACGCGTTCCTGCAGCAGGCGGAGGAGGAACGGCGCCAGCTCGCCCGCCAGCTGACCGAACTCGGCGCCGCTGCGGTGCACGTGGCGATGGACGCCGGCAAGGCGCACTGACGGCGCGCGGCGCGGGCCGCGCCCGCGGCACGGCCCAGCGCCGCCTCAGGCCAGCAGTGCCGGCAGCACGTTGCCGGCGACGTCCGTCAGCCGGAAGTCGCGGCCCTGCGCGCGCACCGTCAGCTTCTGGTGGTCGATGCCGAGCTGGTGCAGGATCGTCGCGTGCAGGTCGTGCACGTGCACGATGTCCTCGCACGCCGACCAGCCCCAGTCGTCGGTCTTGCCGTGCGCATGGCCGGCCTTGAAGCCACCGCCGGCGACCAGCACCGAACAAGCCAGCGCGTTGTGGTCGCGGCCGTAGGTGTCGAACGCCAGCGGCCCTTCGCAGTACGGCGTGCGGCCGAACTCGCCGGCGAACACGACGATCGTGTCGTCGAGCATGCCACGGCGCTTCAGGTCCTTCAGCAGCGCCGCGGTCGGCTTGTCGACCTGTTCGGCCTTGGTCGGCAACGAACGCGGGATGTTGTAGTGATGGTCCCAGCCGGCGTCGCAGACCTGCACGAAGCGTACGCCGCGTTCGAGCAGCCGCCGGGCCAGCACGCAGTTGTTGGCGAAGCTCGGGCGGCCGATCTCGGCGCCGTACTCCTCGAGCAGCTCCGGCGGCTCCTGCTTCTGGTCGGCGAGCTCGGGCACGCTGGTCTGCATGCGCGCCGCGGTCTCGTAGGCGGCGAGGCGCGCATCGGCATCGGGATCGCCGGTGCGCTTGCCCTCGCGCTCGTTCAGTTCGCGCAGCGCCTGCAGCTGCCGTTCGCGCGCCGCCTTGTCGACCCCCGGCGGATTGTCGACGAACAGCACCGGCTCCTTGCCCGAACGGAACGGCACGCCCTGGTGCCGGCCGGCGAGGAAGCCGTTGTGCCACAGCCGCGGATGCAGCGGCGTGCCCGGGTCGGGGTTCGACAGCAGCACGACGAACTCCGGCAGGTTGCCGGTGCCGGAGCCGAGCGCATACGAGGTCCACGCCCCCCACGACGGCCGCCCCAGCAGCGGCGTGCCGGTGAACAGGATCGTCATCGCCGCTTCGTGCAGCACGTGGTCGGTCTGCAGCGAACGGATCAGCAGCAGGTCGTCGGCGACCTCGCCGAGGTGTGGCAGCAGCTCCGACATGCGCAGCTTGCTCTTGCCGTAGTCCTGGAACTCGAACTTGCTGCCGACCACCGGCAAGGCGCCCTGCCGCTCGGTGAGGCCGCTGATGCGTTCGCCCTTGCGCACCGACGGCGGCAGCTCCTCACCGCGCCGCTCCTTCAGCAGCGGCTTCTCGTCGAACAGGTCGAGCTGCGACAGGCCGCCCGACAGGAAGATCACCACGACGCGTTTGGCCTTCGCGGTCGGCAGCTGCCAGCTCGGGCGTGGCGACGGGTCCTGCCAACTCGCCGCCAGCGAACGTTGCTGCAGCAACGTCGCGGCGAGACCGCCGAGACCGAACGCCGAGCGGCCGAGGAAGGCGCGACGGCACAGCAGATCGTGCAAGGGAACGTTCATGGCATCACCCGCGGCGGATCGCGGCTTCGAGGTTCAACAAGGTGCAGCCGACCTGCGCCCATGCCGCGGCTTCGGCAGGGGCCTTCGCGGGATCGAGCTTGCCGGAGTCGGCACCGGTCGCCGGGGCCGAGCCCGGCTTCGCAGCCTCGGTCGGCGGTTTGGTGGCGGGCTTCTCAACGGAGGAGTTCGGCTTGTCGGCCGTGGCGTCGTCGGGCTTCGCCTGGCTGGCCTTCGCCAGCTTGGGCTTCGCGGTGTCCGGCGCTTCGTCGCTCTTCGGCTCGTCGGCCGAAGACGCCTTGCCCGCGTCGGGGCTCGCCTCCGTCGGAGCTCGCTCCGTCACCGGTTTCGACTTCGGCTTCGGCTTCTTCGGTGACTCGTCGGCGTCCGCCGCCTCGCCACCCTTCGCCGAGGGCTTCGCCATCTCGGCCTTGCCTGCTGCATCAGGCGCCGCCGGTTCGTCTGCGGTGCCACCCGCAGGCTTCCCACCCGGCTGGCCTCCAGCAGCGCGTCGCTTGCCCTTCGGCTCGGCGATGCCGAGCAGCAGCTTCGCCTGGTCGACCTTGCCGGCGTAGTGCGCGCGCTGCTCGGCGAGCAGTCGCCGCAGGATCGCCAGTTCGTCGGCATCGGGCGCACGCGACGTCACCAGCCGGAAGCCGAACGCGAGCCGTGCGTCGTCGTCCTTGCCGCCTTCCTTGTGCATGCGCAGGCCGAGCGCACGTCCGGCCTCGACGTAGACCGGATCGTTCAGCGTCACCAACGCCTGCAGCGGCGTGGTCGTGCGCGGCCGGCCGACCGCGCAGGTCTCGCGCTTGGCCGCGTCGAACACCGTCGCCGACGGGTAGGGTACGCCGCGCTTCCAGTAGGTGTAGAGCCCGCGGCGGTGCAGCGCGTCGCCTGTGCCTGGGCGCCAGTCGCCGGTGCCGAGCACCGCTTGCCACAGGCCCGGCGGCTGGAACGGCTTCACGCTCGGCCCGCCGAGCTTCTGCACCAGCAGGCCCGACACCGCGAGCGCCTGGTCGCGCACCATCTCGGCCGACAGGCGCTGGGCGGGGCCACGCGCCAGCAGCACGTTCTCGGGGTCCTTCGCCAGCAGCTCCGCTGCCTGCGTGCTGCTCTGCCGGTAGGTCGCCGACAGCACCAGCAGGCGGTGCAGCTGCTTCTGGTTCCAGCCGGTGCGCACGAACTCGGTGGCGAGCCAGTCGAGCAGTTCGGGATGGCTCGGCGTGGCCCCGCGGATGCCGAAGTCGTCCGGCGTGCGCACGAGGCCGAGGCCGAAGATCTGCTGCCAGGCGCGATTGACCGCGACGCGTGCGGTCAGCGGATGGTCCGGCGACACCAGCCAGCGGGCGAGGCCGAGGCGGTTCCGCGGCAGGTCGGCAGCCATCGGCGGCAGCACCGCCGGCGTGCCGGCGGTGACCTTCTCGCCCTTCTTGCGGTAGTCGCCGCGCACGAACACATGCGTCTCGCGCGGCGTCTTCAGCTCCTCCATGACCAGCGCCGACGGCAGCTTCGCCTCGAGC
>JAEUHU010000466.1 GCA_016793305.1 Planctomycetota bacterium | reverse complement strand
CTGCGACTCGATCACCTCGTCGGGGCGCACGCTGCGCAGGTCCGACGGCGTGAACGGTTGCTCCTCGTCCTTCTGCAGATCGCGGAACAGGCTCAGCTTGAACTTGCGGCGTCGCAGCTGGTCGAGGCACAGGTTGCGGGCGACGCGGAACAGCCAGGGCCGGAAGGCTGCGGTCGGCACCTGGTTGAGGTGGCGATAGAGGGCCAGGAACGAGTCCTGCGCCACGTCCTCGGCGGCGATCGAGTCACCGAGCAGGCGGGTGGCGTAGGCCTTGAGGCTGTCGGCGTGCTCGGCCAGGGCGCGATGGTAGGCCACCATCGTCACCGGGTCGGGTTGGAAGTCCTGGCTCGGCTGTGCCATCTGCGGTCGGGAGAGTATCGGCGCCTGGTACCGCTCCGCATGGGGCAGAGCGGGGCGGCAAACGGACCAGGCGGCAGGAAACTCCGGCTGGACGGCGATGGTTGCCAGGGGCAATGTCTGCTCCGAGCATGACCGCCGATGCCATGGTCCGAACGTGCCGCCCTCGCTCGGCCTGGCTCCGTTCCGGAACGCTGCTCGCCGGTGGCTTGCTGGCGTTGCTCGGCGGCTGCAGCCACCGCTCGGTCGCCGAGCTTTCCCAGCGGGTGGCAGAGGTCTCCGGCAAGACCGCGATCCGGATCGAGATCGAGAACGGAACCATCGGTGTGGCGACGAGTTCGGATCGTTCGATCCAGATCGATGGCGGCGTCCGTCGGGCCGCGGATTCGGCCGAGATGCTGTCGCGCCTGGAGGCCGTGCCGCTGACGTTCCGCGTGGTCGACGATCCAAAGCGTCCGGAGCTGCTGGTGCTGCGCAGCCCGGCGTTGCCCGAGGGAGTCGCTGGCATCCTCGGGCTCGAGCTCGGCGTGCGTCTGCCGGCGGACCTGCCGCTCGAGATCGTCATCACCGGCAGCGGCCATGTCACCCTGGGTGACCGCAAGGCAGCGAGCCAGGTGCGCACCGGGCGCGGCGACCTGCGGTTCGAGAACTGCGCGGGTGGGGTCGTCGCCAAGACCGGCAGCGGCAACGTGATCGCCTTCGGGCATCGCGGCGACGTCGACCTGCAGACGAACCTCGGCGACATGCAGGTGTTCGTGCGGGAGACGGGCGGCAAGGTCCGCCTGATCACCGGCCAGGGCACCGTGCAGTGCTACCTGCCGACGGCGGCGATGTTCGAGGTCGACGCCCGTGTGGAGAAGGGGAAGATCGGCAACGGCTTCGGGCTGACCGCGCAGACGGTCCAGGAGTTCGGGGCGGTGCTGGTCGGCGCCATCGGCACCGGCGCCACCAAGGTGATCCTGCGCAGCGGCTCCGGCCACATCGCCCTGTCGCCGAAGGACGATCCGTAGCAGGGCGACTCATCCCCGATCCTGGCGACAGCTGCCAAGGAGAGTTTGGAGGAGAGGTTACACGCGAGGGGCATGGGGGTAGCCAAGCCGGTCCCTGAACGCAGTTTTGGTGCGACGTGGAAATGTCGGCAAGAACCTCACGTCTTGCGGCAGTTCTCGTAGCAGCTCCGCGGCGTTTTCGGCCACCTGTCCCGCATCCGCCTGCGTAGCGACCGTTCCGTCCGGCCCCGCGGAATCTCGCTCCTGCCCCTCGCCGGGCAGGCAACGCGCATGGTGGCGTTTCCCACACATCGCTCATGAATCTCGGCAAGCGACTGCTTCTCTACTCCGCTCGCGATCCGGCGGCTGGTGCTCTGGCCAAGACGACTGCGGAATGGGGGTGCCTCGTCACCTCCTGCAGCTCTGTCGACGAGCTGCGCGGCCGCCTCGAAGGGGCCGAGTTCGACCTCGTGCTGGTGGAGCCTTCGCAGGCGCTGCATCGGATGGTGGCGGAGAACTCCATCGAGGAGACCCTGAAGCTCACCCTGGCCGAGGTCGAGAAGCGCCACATCCAGCGCGTGCTCGCGTCGACCGGCGGCAACAAGACGCGCGCCGCTCGCATCCTTGGGATCGACACCAAGACCCTCTACAACAAGCTGAAGAGCTACAAGGCGTCCGAGGCCCTGGCGAGGAAGCGCATGGGCTCGGCCAGCTCGATGACGATCCTGTAGGCACCAAGAGCCGCGGCCAGCCTCGCTGTTGGGTTGCGGCGCTCGTCACCCGGCGGTGCCGGCGGCATGGGCAGTTGCCGCCCATCTGATGCGGGACAGCCGACCCGGTTCGCGCCAGCGTGGTACTGTTCACCGGCAGTCGCCCCCTCGGCTGCCGGGAAGTGCCCATGGAACGAGTCGATTCCCTGCTGTCCGAACTCTCGCAGCGCCACCAGAACCAGGACCCCCGGTTCCTTCTGGCCGTTCGCCCGATGGTCGTCACCATCCTCGATCCTGCGACGCCCGAGCATGCGCGGGTGCCCCTGCTCGAACTGCTGGCCGAGACCTTCGAGCGCGACGTGCAGGTGCGCCGCGACCTCGGCAAGGCGCTGGCCGGCTGGAACCGCTTCTTCGCCTCGCTGCGCAAGCTGCTCGAGCCCTGAGCGTCGCCCCAGCCGCGCATCGCGGCCTTCGCACCGTGCCGCTGGACCACGTGCCGATTCCCGCCACGTTCGGTGGCGCGAACGGCCCGACGTCCCAGTGCGAGAGAAAGAAAATCGCTGATCGAAGGGGCCGACGACGCCACGCGCCGGTGCGAACGCGACCCTGGTGAAAACCTCCAGCAGCACGTCGTTGGTCGCGTGAAGTGCGGCACTTGGGCGAGAGCGATCGCTGCCGAGAATCAGGCACCGGCGAGAGCCGGGGAACGAACACGGAACCCGCGACGGGCCATGATTCGCCGACTTCGATCCTTTGCCTGCAGTGCCTGTCGCGGGTCCCACTTTTCCGGTCGCTGACCGGACGCGCCTGGAAATCTCCGGCGCCGATCGCTCAGATCCTCGCCCCCATGGGTCTGAACGATCACAAGGCCGCGCTGCAGGCGGCCGACGAGCGCGTCGCGTCGCTCAAGGTGTCACTTTGACTACGTTCGCCGTCACCGCGAGCTAGCCGACATCGAGAACCAGATGTCCCAGCCCGGCTTCTGGGAGGAGCCGGAGCGGGCCCAGCTGGTCGTGGCCAAGAAGAAGGTCTGCTTCCAGGTCGTCGATCCGATCGACAAGCTGCTGCAGCTGATCGAGGACGGCCGCGTGCTGCTGGAACTCGGCGCCGAGGATCTGTCGGCGGTCGAGGCCGACCTGGCCGAGAACCAGCACAAGATCAACGAGCGGCTCGACCAGCTCGAGTTCCAGTTGATGCTCGGCGGCGAGCACGACGCGATGAACGCGATCATCACGCTGCAGTCCGGCGCTGGCGGCATCGACGCCTCGGACTGGGCCGAGATGCTGCTCCGCATGTACGTGAAGTGGGCGGCCAAGAACGACATGACCGTCGAGGAGACCGACTTCCAGAAGGCGGAAGAGGCCGGCATCAAGAGCGCGACGATCGTGATCCGCGGCCCCTACGTCTACGGCAAGCTGAAGGCCGAGCAGGGCGTGCACCGGCTGGTGCGCATCTCGCCGTTCGACGGCCAGGGTCGGCGGCAGACGTCGTTCGCCTCGGTCGAAGTGGTGCCCGAGTTCGACGACACGATCGAGGTCGACATCCGCAAGGAAGACCTGAAGGTCGACACGTTCCGCAGCTCGGGCGCCGGTGGCCAGCACGTCAACAAGACCGAGTCGGCGATCCGCATCACGCACATGCCGACCGGCATCGTGGTCGCCTGCCAGGCGGAGCGCAGCCAGCACAAGAACCGCGAGTCGGCGATGCGCACGCTGAAGTCGAAGCTGTACCAGCTCGAACTCAGCAAGCGCGAAGCGGAGCTGGCGAAGTTCTACGGCGATCGCGGCTCGATCAGCTGGGGCAACCAGATCCGCAGCTACGTGCTGCAGCCCTACCAGATGTGCAAGGACCTGCGCACCGAGGTCGAGACCAGCGACGTGCACGGCGTGCTGGACGGCAAGCTCGACCCGTTCATCGAGGGCTACCTGAAGCAGAAGAAGGACCAGGCGAAGAAATGAGACGCGCGCTGCTGTCGGTCACGGACAAACAAGGCATCGTCGAGTTCGCCCGCGGTCTCGCCGACGCCGGCTTCTCGCTGCTCTCGACCGGTGGCACCGCTCGCGCGCTGCTCGACGCCGGCCTGCCGGTCACCGAGGTCGCCGACTACACCGGCTTTCCCGAGCTGATGGACGGGCGCCTGAAGACGCTGCACCCGAAGGTGCACGGCGGCCTGCTCGGCAAGCGCGACGACCAGGGCCATCGCGGGGCGATGGTCGAGCACGCCATCGACCCGATCGACGTGCTGTGCGTCAACCTCTACCGCTTCCGCGAGACGGTGCGGAAGCCTGGCATCGCCCGCCACGAGATCGTCGAGCAGATCGACATCGGTGGGCCGGCGATGATCCGCAGCGCGGCCAAGAACCATCAGTCGGTCGCCGTGGTGGTCGATCCGGGCGACTACACGACCGTGCTGCGCGCGCTGAAGGAGCACGGCGGCAAGCTGCCGCAGGACGTGCTGCGCCGCCTCGCCGCCAAGGCCTTCGCGCATACCGCCGCCTACGACGCCGCGATCGCTCAGTGGTTCGACTGCGAACGGCGCACGCTGCCGGGCGAGACGTTCTTCCCCGCGCGCGTGGCGTTCACCGGCGAGAAGCTGCAGGACCTCCGCTACGGCGAGAACCCGCACCAGAAGGCCGCCTTCTACAACATCGGCGAAGCCTCGCCGAGCCTCGCCAACGGCAAGCAGCTCGGCGGCAAGGAACTCAGCTACAACAACATCCTCGACGCCGACGGCGCGCTCGGCCTCGCACTCGAGTTCGAGCAGACGGCGTGTGTGTTGGTGAAGCACAACAACCCGTGCGGCACCGCGGTCGCAGCGACGCTGCCGCGCGCGTTCGAGCTGGCGCTCGCCTGCGATCCGGTCTCGGCGTTCGGCGGCATCCTCGCCACCAACCGCACGTTCGACGTCGCCACCGCGCAGGCGATCGTGCAGAGCGGCACCTTCCTCGAAGTGATCGTCGCGCCGCACGTCGAGCCGGCGGCGGTCACCGCACTGCAGGCGGCGAAGTGGGGCCCCAACGTGCGCGTCATCGACCTCGGCGGCATGCCGACGATGGCGCTGCGCCAGCGCTTCGTCGCGCGGCCGGTGTCGGGAGGCTTCCTGCTGCAGACGGCCGACTTCCCGTCCGACGCGCCGAAGCAGGACGTCGCCAGCAAGCGCGCGCCGAACGACGCCGAGAAGAAGGCGATGGCGTTCGCGTGGAAGGTCTGCAAGCACGTGAAGTCGAACGCGATCGTGCTGGCGCGCACGACCGACGACGGCGCCTGCCACACCGTCGGCGTCGGCGCCGGGCAGATGAGCCGCGTCGACTCGGCCAAGATCGCCGTCGACAAGGCCGGCGAACGCGCCCGCGGCAGCGTGGTCGCGAGCGACGCGTTCTTCCCGTTCGCCGACGGCCTGCTGGTCTGCGCCAAGGCCGGCGTCACGGCTGCGATCCAGCCGGGCGGCAGCAAGCGCGACGACGAAGTGATCGCCGCCGCCGACGAGCACGGCATGGCGATGCTGACGACCGGGCAACGCCATTTCCGCCACTGACCCGTTCGCGAGCGCCCGCATGAACCACAAGGCCGCCACCCTGGAAGTGCTGCAAGGCGCGTCGCTGGCGCAGATCGCCGCCGAGTACCGCGAGACCCTGCTGCGCGACTTCGGCTTCCGCGACGAGGAGACCACTGCGGACACGTTCGCCAACGAGGTCGCGTCGTTCATGCGCGGCTTCGCGCGCCATCTCGGCGATCGGCACGCCGGTGACGCCCGCGTCGGCTACGCGCTGCAGCAGTGGATCCTGAAGTCGGACCACTACGAAGCCTGGGACGCGCTGCTCAGCGGCTTCGACGTCGACGGGCGGGACGTGCTGATCCGGCGCGGCCGCGTGATGTTCCCAGGGCCGATGACCGCGCACTGGGACGACCGGTGAGCACGATCGCCGATCGGCTCGCCGCCGTGCGCAGGCAGATCGCCGCGACGGCGGCCCGCTGTGGTCGGCCGAGTGCTTCCGTGGCGTTGCTGGCGGTGAGCAAGACGCATCCGGCGGCGGCGGTGCGCGAGGCCCACGCGGCGGGCCAGCGCGCGTTCGGCGAGAACCGCGTTCAGGAGCTCGTGGCCAAGGCGCGCGAGCTCGCCGAGCTGCCCGACGTGCGCTGGCACCTGATCGGCTCGCTGCAGACCAACAAGGTGCGCGAACTGCTGGCGGTGCCGAACCTCGAACTCGTGCACAGCCTCGACCGGGTGAGTCTCGCCGACGAACTGCAGCGCCAGCTGGCACGCACCGGCCGGCGTCTCGGTGTGCTGCTGCAGACGAACGTCACCGGCGAAGCGAGCAAGCATGGCGTGGCACCTGCCGAAGCCATGACCCTGCTCGACAAGGTGCTGCACGACGCGCCGCTGCTGGCCGTGCAGGGCGTGATGGCGATGGGACCGCTCGAAGGCGATCCGGCGCCCGCGTTCGCCGCGGCAGCGGCCCTGCGCGAACGGCTGCGCGCCACCAGCGGCCTGCCACTGCCGGTGCTGAGTCTCGGCATGTCCGGCGATCTCGACGCGGCGATCGCCGCTGGATCCACGCTGGTGCGCATCGGCACAGGTGTGTTCGGCGCGCGTGGTTGAGTGCCGGGCAGCCGTTCCTTACCCTGCCGGACCGTGGCAACCCGGAAAAAGCCCGCTGCTGCAAGCCCGCCGAGCCCGGCTCCGAGTGGGCCGCCCGCGAGTCCCGTCGAGGTCGCCATGCGCCTTGCGGTCGCGATCCCCGAGCCGCGCTGCGAGCTGGACCACAAGGACGCCTGGCAGCTGCTGATCGCGACGATCCTGAGCGCCCAGAGCACCGACCGCACGGTCAACACGGTGACCCCGGTGCTGTTCGCGAAGTTCCCGACGCCCGAAGCGCTCGCCGCGGCCCCGCGCGAGGACGTCGAAGCGGTCGTGCACCGCACCGGCTTCTTCCGCAACAAGGCGAAGGCGATCCAGGGGGCGAGCCTCGCCGTGCACCAGCAGTTCGGCGGTCAGGTGCCGCGCACGATGGAGCAGCTGCTGACCCTGCCCGGCGTCGCGCGCAAGACCGCCAACGTCGTCCTCGGCGTCGCCTACCGGATCGCCGCCGGCATCGTGGTCGACACGCACGTGATGCGCACCAGCCAGCGTCTGCTGCTGTCGCAGGCGCGCACGCCCGAGAAGCTCGAACAGGATCTCTGCGCCGCGTTCCCGCGCGAGCAGTGGATCGACGGTGGCCACCGGCTGCTGCTGCTCGGCCGCTACATGTGCCTGGCGAAGGGCCCGAAGTGCGAGGACTGCCCGCTGTTCGAGATCTGCCCGTCGCGGCAGGGCCAGGCGCTCGGCACGTGGCAGGAGCGGGCGAAGCACGTGCAGCAGACGATCGCCGGGGGCGGGTGAGGGCGCAGGCGCTGGCGGCCGCGGCGTTGGTGTCGCTCGCGTCGTGCACGGCGGACCAGGCGTTCCGCATCGGCGCCGGCGTTGGCGCGACCCTCAGCCCCATCGATGTCGACGCCCGCGGGATCTCCAGTGCAGATTCGCTGTCGTTCGACGCACGCGGCGAAGGTGGCTTCGTCGAGGTGATGGCGACCGGCAACTCCGCCGACCTGATCCTCAGGCTGTCGGCGCAGGAGGGCAGCGGCAGCATCGCCGGAGTCGCGACCGATGGCGAGGTCCGGACGCAGCGGGCCTCCTTGCTGCTCAGCACGCCCTTCGACCTGTTCGGCACCGGGACGCTGCGGCCGTTCTTCGGGGTGTCTGCTGGCCACCTCGAGGTCCAGTTCGACGAGCTGTTGCCCTACCAGCGCGGCCACCACCTCACCGGCGGCATCGTGCTCGGGGTCGAGTGCGAGCTGGCCTACCATCTGCTGGTCGGGTGTTCCGTCGCCGCCGACGCCTTCGGGGCACCGGGCGCGACCGATGGCACCTTGATCGAGTCGCTGGCCTACGTTGGCGTGCGCTTCTGATCGGCCGGCAGGAACGGCTGGCCCATGGCCCGCCATCCTCGGCGCGCTACCGTCGCCACCCATGGACGATCCTGCACCGAGTCGGCGCCTGGTCCTGGCCAAGGCCTTGCCGTGGCTGCTCGCCGCCGTCCCTGCCGCCGCCGTGGTCTGGTGGGTGTCGTTCGCCGGCCGTTGGCCCGAACCTACGGGCGACCGTCTGGCGCTGCGCGAGAGCGTGCCGTCGTGGAGTTGGGACACGCTGCTCGAGCCGCACGAGGGTCCACGGCACGTGGTGGCACAGGCGCTGCATCGCGCCGCCCTCGAGATCCCGGGTGCCACGGTCGCGTCGGTGGCGTGGATCGCGGCCTTGCTGGCGATCCTGCTGGCCCTCTCGCTCGGTTCGCTGCTGCGCCGTTCGTTCGATCTGCGCGGCCTCGCGGCGCCGGCGACGCTGCTGGCCGCGGGACTGCTCGTCTGCAGTCCCGGCTTCGGGCTCGTCTGGCTGCGCGGCGAACGGCTCGGCCTCGTGCTGGCGCCGCTGCTGCTCGTCGTCGGGCTCGGCTGGCTCGTGCGCATCGAACGGGCGCCGCTGCGTTTCCTCGGCGTGGCGTTGCTCGCCGGCATCGCTCCGTTCTGCCACACGCACGGGGTGCTGGTCGGCTTCGCATTGCTGCCCGCGGTGTTCGCGACGGCGCGCCGTGCCGCAAGCCGCGCGACGTTCTTCTGGCTCGGGCTCGTGGTCGCGATGGCGCTCGCCGGGGCGTGGTTCAGCCTCGAACCGATCGTGGCCCACGGGGTCTCCGCCGGACGCGCCATGTGGGACGTGCAGCCGATCGGCGCGTTCCTGCTCGACCTGTGCGAGCACACCGGAGCGGCGTGGCTCGACCTGATCCCCGGCCACGGGCTCGATGGCGTGGTGCTCGGTGCCGTGTCGTGGCTGCTGCCGCTCGTGCTGCTGTTCGTCGGCGACCGTTCCCAGGTGTCGCGCTTCCGCGCCGCCACGTGGTGGAGCTGTTTGTGGTTCGGGCTCGCGCTCGTGCTGTGGGACGTGCTGCGCTACGACGCCGGACCGCCGGTCGGCCGCTGGCGCGAAGCGCTGTTCGGCTCGTTCTTCGTGCCGGTCGGAATGGTCGGACTGCTCGCCTGCCGCTTCGAACGCAGCATGCTGCGCGTCGCGTTCGGCGCCCTGCTCGTGCTGGGCGTGCAGGATTGGGTGCTGGGGCTCGAGGATCTGCGCATCGCCCGCCAGCTCGTGCTGCAGCAGGAAGCGGTGCTGGCGCTGCCGCGTGACTGGCACCCGGACCTCGCCGCGGCGCAGGATCGCTTGGGTGTGATCGCCGCCAAGGAGCTGCGTGCGAAGCTGTGGGTGCCGGCCGAGGAGCCGGCACCGGCGCTGCCGACGTCCGGCGGCGAAGTGGCCGAGCGCGGCGAGCTGGTCAGCAGCCTGCGGACTCCGGCCCCGGTGGTGCTGTTGTGGTGCGCGTCGGGTGTCGACGGGGTGCCGCAGGTGCTCGCCGTGCAGCTGCCGGACTTCCGCCGGTACGGCCGCGCGGTGGCCTGGGAACGGGTCGGCGCGCCGTCGGTGGCAGGGTTCGGCGTGCTGCCGCAGCCGCTTCGGCTCGCGGCCCCGTTCCGTGCGAACTGAGTGCCGGTGGCCGGCGTCGCTTCGCGGTGTTCGTCAGCTGCGGTGGCTCCGGCCCGCCAGCGGCGAGCCAGCCGCGCACCGCATCACTCGAACCGCGCCTGGCGCGCGACGCGCTTCCGGATGATGTCGATGCGCTCGAGCTGCCCACGCGCCGGGAAGCGTTCGTAGAAGCCCTCGCGGCGGAACTCGTTGGTCAGCTCGCCGACGCTCTTGAAGCGTGTTTCGAGCAGCTTCACCAGGTCGGGGCCCGGCGCGATCGTCGCGTCGACGTGCGCGGCGACGTCGCCGCACAGGCGCAGGAACGCCTCGATGGTGACGTCACGTGTCACCATGTAGTTCTTGTTGTCGCCCCACGCACTGCCGAACGCCGTGCGCAGCGCCTTCAGCACGTCACGGATCAGGCCATGGCCGCGGTCCTTGCTCCAGCCGCGCCCGTCCTTGAAGCGGTGTTGCGCGTCCTTGCGGCCGATCAGCCGCAGCACCTCGCCGAAGATCTGCGCCTGGTTGATCCACATCTCCTGGTGGCTGCGGCCGCCCAGCATGTTGATGTGGTACTGCAGCGGCGAGTCGTCCTCCTCGTAGAGCCCGCGCACCAG
>JAEUHU010000130.1 GCA_016793305.1 Planctomycetota bacterium | reverse complement strand
TGCTTCGCGGTGCTGTTCCTCGCCAAGGCGACGCCGGCGGTGCCGTTGACCGGCCGCTGACGCGCTTCTCGCGGCCCGGCCCTGCGCCCCGCAGTCGGCGGCCCGCCGAGCTTCCTGGTTCGCCGTCGGTGCTCCGCGCCGGGCTCGCTATCGTGCGCCACCTCGTCGATGGCCGCTCCCGCTCCCGACCTCGCCCGCCTGCGCCCCTGCTTGTGGGTTGCGTGTGCAGCCCAGCTGCTCTTGCTCGGTGCCTCGCTGCGCCACCACTACGTCTGGGGCGAGTCCGAACGTTTCCCGTGGCTGTTGCTGGTGCTGAACACCGGCGAAGCGCTGGCGGTGCTGCTCGCGGCCGGGCTCGGCGCGTTCGCCTGGTGGCGCGCTCTGGGCAAGGCCGAGACGGACGCGCTGCCGTTGCGTCGCCTCGTCTGGCTCAGCGTGCCGTTGCTGCTGCTCGCGGTCCTGGTGCCGCCGTTCCTGACCACCGACCCGATCGACTACGTGGTGCGCGGCCGGCTGATCGCGGTGCACGGCGCCAATCCGTACGTGACGGTCGCGACCGACTTCCCCGACGACCCGTTCCTGCAGTTCGGCGACAAGGCGTGGAAGTCGTTCCCGCTGCCGTACGGGCCGGTGCTCGCGAACGTGCAGGCGGCCGCCGCCTTCGTCGCCCACCAGCTGCCGCTGCCGCCGCGTGGCGAACTGGTCGTGGCGCTCGGGCTGTTGAAGCTCTTGTTCGCGGGTTCGCTGCTGTTCGCCGCGACCTGCCTCGCGCGCGTGGCCGCGGCGAGCGGTGGTGCTGCAGCCGCGGCGCGCACGTTCGTCGCGGTGGCGTGGAATCCGCTGCTGCTGGTCGAAGGCGTCGCCAACGCGCACAACGAGCCGCTGCTGGTCGCGCTCGTCGCGGCCACCGTGCTGGCGGCGCACCGGCTGCAATGGGTGCGCGCCGCCGTCACGCTCGGGCTCGGGGTCCTGACGAAGGTGACGCCGGTGGTGCTCGGGCCGCTGCTGCTGGTGCGCGCGCTGCGCACCGGTGGGCTGCGTGCGCTGCTGCTCGGTGGCCTCGTGGTGGTGCTGCTCGGCGGGCTGTTCTACCTGCAGTTCTTCCGTGCCGACGGGGCGTTCGACGTGCTGCGGCGGCAGGGCGGACTCTCGGGTGCCAGCCTCGCTTGGGCGGGTGCCCAGCTCACTGGAACCGGCTTCGGGCCGTTCGTCTGGATCGGGCGCGGCGTCGTGGTGTTGGTGGTGGCGCTCGGCATGGTGCGGCTGTGGCGTCCGGCAACGTCGCCCGGCGAACCGCTGGTCGCCCCCGCCGCCGCGGCGCTCGCCGCCCTGGCCTGCGGCGGTGTGGCGCTGTTCGGCGTCTGGTACCACTGCTGGTGGATCCCGCTGGCGCTGCTCGCCCGTGGCACCTTCCTCGCACGCTTCGCGATCGCCGCGTCGTGCACGTCGCTGCTCGCCTACCTGCCGTGGACGTTCGCCCGCCGCCTCGACGACCCGGCCATGTGGTGCAACGTCGTGTTCGCCGTGCTGCTGCCGCTCCTGCTGGCAGGCTGGTCCGCGCGCCGGGCGAACGGTCCCCCGGTCCCGTCGTCGGGCGCCGCCTGACCGCTCGCAAGCAAGGGCTCTCGGCGGCCCACCTGCTGTGGAGCGGCTGCACCCGGGCATTCGAGGGTGATCCGGTGCAGCCGACCAGCCGCCCTGGTGGCTCGGCGGCGGATCGCCGCGTGGCCGCGGCTCCTGGCAGCGCTATCCTCCCGGCAATCCAGCCGAGCCCGGTTACCCCCCGGGCCCAGGTCGGCTAGCTGCGCGGTCCCACCGCTCCGATGCGAGCGGACCCCCGAGGAGCCTGCCCATGATCCGTTCTCGCCTTCGCCTGCTCGTCCTTGGCCTGCCGCTGTTCCCCGCCTGCTCGAACGGCGGTGGTGCCACCACCACCCAGCCCCCCGGCGACGTCGCCGCCGCGCGCCTGGTCGTCAGCGCCGACACCGTCGTGCTGCAACCGACGACCGCGACCCCGCCGGCGATCCCGCGCACGCTGCCGGGCACGGCCGGCATCGACCGCTACTACCGGTTGACGACGCCGGCCGACCGTTCGTTCGCGTTCGACCTGCTGACGTGGCAGCCGGGTGGGTCCGGCGACGCCGTCGTCTCGGTCGCGCACCTGCGCGACGGCGATCGGGTGCCCACGACCCCGACTTCGCTCGGCGAAGCCGGCATGACGCCGTCGGGGCACGGCCTCGGCAGCGCCGATCCGTGGCTGGCGACGCATGGCGATGGCCTGGCGCGGCTGACCTTGTCCGGGCGCATCAAGCAGGACCAGCTGCTCGCGGTGCGCGGCGACGACGATCGGCTGACGTTGGTCGAGATCGTGGTCGGGCCGGAGAGCCCGATCAACCGTCCGGTCTCGCAGGACCCGACGCCGCAGCCGTCGCGGCAGACGCTCTACAGCAGCGACTCGCTTCGATTCGGCCTGCCCTCGCTGGCCGTGTCGGGCGATCGCACGAGCATCGTCTGCTACGAAGGCGACCGCGCCGATCCGTTCGCCTTCCAGCGCTACGAGCTGCGGCTGCAGCACGAGCATGCCACCGACGAAGTGACGGTCGGCGCGGTGCAGGAAGCGGGGGCCGACTCCGGCTGGTGGCGAGACCATGAGGTGTTCGCGCTCTACAACGTGCTCGGCGTCGTGCGCAGTGAGGCCGAAGGCGTGCGCGCACGGCTCAGCTTCGACCGCGGGGCCACGTTCGGCCAGGAAGTGGCGCTGCTGCCGGGCTACGGCCAGTCGCGCCTCGTCCAGGTGGCGATGGCCGCCGACTACTCGGTGGCGATCACCGCCTGGCGGACGGCGGACGACAGCCTCGAGTTCGTGCTGATCGAAGGGCGCCCGCAGGCGGTCGACGAGAACGGTTCGCCGACGTGGTTCCACTTCGACGCACCGCAGGTGCTGTGGACGACGCCGTACGAGTCGACGCCGCTGACCACCGGCATCGCCTGGTCGGAAGGCGGGGACCTGGTGATCGGCTACGGCGCCTCGATGTTCGAGCCGGTGACGACCGGTGGCTGGCTGACCACCACGGAGTATCGCTGCTGGACGCGGCGGCACCTCGGCACGCCGGTCGACGTCGAGGTCGATCGCGAGGAAGTGTTCGCGATGGATCCGTCGGTCGCGGTGGTCGGTCAGGGCGACTCGCTGCGCATCCTCTACACCTACGAGGTGCGCGATGGCGTGCGGCTCGCGCGCAGCGACGACGCTGGGTCCACCTGGTCGGTCGTGGCGAACTTCGGTGCGAGCGGCGACCACCTGCCGCAGGTGTTCGCGCGGCCGTCGGGTTCGGCGCTGCGTGTCGACGTCGTCTACCTCGGCGCGCGGGACAACGGGCTCGAGCTGCACCGCACCGCGTGGGCCGACCTCGACGGTTCGGCGACGCGCAGCGACGAAGTGCTGGTCGGCGCGGTCCGTGAGGGGCAGTCCACCACGGTGACGGGCCCGACCGGGATCGCCATGTTCGACCTGCCGTGGAACGTGCGCACGACGCAGGTCGGCTGGCTCGGCTACGACGCCGAGCTCGACGGCGACGAGCTCGT
>JAEUHU010000087.1 GCA_016793305.1 Planctomycetota bacterium | reverse complement strand
CCCGAAGCCGATGCAAGCAACCGCCCTCGAATCGACCCACGTCGCTCTCGGCGCCCGGATGGTGCCCTTCGCCGGATGGAACATGCCGGTCCAGTACCGCGCGATCCTCGACGAGGCGCGCACCGTGCGCACCAAGGCGGGGTTGTTCGACCTCGGCCACATGGGCCGCGTCAAGGTGCACGGCCGGCAGGCCGAGGCCTTCCTGCAGCGCCTGCAGACCAACGACGTCGCGGCGATCCCGCCCGGCCGGATCCGCTACGCGATGATCCTGAACGAGCAGGGCCTGACCCAGGACGACATCCTCGTCTACCGCAACCCGAAGAACGACGGCTTCTTCGTGGTGATCAACGCCGGCAACACCGATCGCGACCTCGGCATCATGCGCAGCGTCGCCAAGGGCTTCGACGTGGTCGTCGAGGACTGCACGCACTCGCTCGGCATGATCGCGATCCAGGGCCCGCTGTCGCAGCAGATCACCCAGCGCTTCACCAAGGGCGACCTCGCCACGGTGAAGTACTACGGCTGGATCGACACGACCGTCTGCGGCATCCCGATGACGCTGTCGCGCACCGGCTACACCGGCGAGGACGGCTTCGAGGTCTACGTGCCGACCGGCCACGAGAAGAAGGTCTGGGACGCGTTCTTCGAGGCCGGCGCCAAGGACGGCCTGACGGCGATCGGCCTCGGCGCACGCGACACCTTGCGCCACGAAGCGGGCATGCCGCTCTACGGCCACGAGATCGACGAGACGACCAATCCGCTCGAAGCCGGGCTCGACTGGGCCGTGAAGATGAACCACGACTTCGTCGGCAAGCAGGCACTCGAGCAGGTCCTGGCGAAGGGCGGCACCGGCCGCAAGCTGGTCGGACTGGTCGCCCCGAGCAAGCGCTGCCCGCGCCAGGGCTACCCCTTGGTGAAGGGTGGCCAGCAGATCGGCCACGTCTGCTCGGGCAACATCTCGCCGACGCTCGACACCAACATCGCCACCGCCTACGTGCGCACCGAGTTCGCGGCCCCGGGCACGCAGCTCGAGTTCCTGGTCCGCGACAAGGCCGAGCCCTGCACCGTCCGCGAGCTGCCGTTCTACAAGCGCGCGAAGTGACGCTCGCCTCCTTCCCCTCTCAGCCCTCCTCTCCGACTCCTACCGCCGATTCCTTCCCATGCGTCCCAACGACTGCAAGTTCCTGAAGAGCCACGAGTGGTGCAAGATCGAGAACGGTGTCGCCACCATCGGCATCACCGACTACGCCGTCTCGCACCTCAGCGACCTGGTGTTCCTCGACCTGCCGAAGCAGGGTGCCTCGGTGACGATCGGCGAGAGCTTCGGAGAGATCGAGTCGGTCAAGGCGGTGAGCAGCCTCTACGCGCCGGTCAGCGGCGAAGTCACTGCCGTCAACAAGGACCTGCCGGACCACCTCGAGTGGCTCGCCGAGGCCCCGTTCGGCAAGGCGTGGATGCTGAAGGTCAAGGTCAGCGCCCAGTCGCCCGACCTGATGGACGTCAAGGCCTACGACGCGCACTGCAAGGCCGAAGGCTGAGCGTGCCGATCGGCGCAGAACGCCGCCTCCGGCTGCTGCGCGATCCCGAGGGCCCGGCCGCCTGGAACATGGCGGTCGACGACGCCCTGCTCGAGCTCGCCAGCGTGCCGACGCTGCGCCTGTACGGTTGGCGCCCGCACGCCGTGTCGCTCGGCTGGTTCCAGCCCTGGGCCGACTTCGCCGACCTACCGCCGGGCACGCCGGTGGTGCGGCGCGCGACCGGCGGCGGCGCGATCCACCATGGCGACGAGCTCACGTTCAGCCTCGCCCTCGACGCCGAGCGGCTGCCAGGCGACGTCGCCGCCGGCTATGCGCGGCTGCACGATGCGGTCCGGCAGGCGCTGGCCGATTGTTCGGTACCTTGCGAACGGCTCGCGGCCGGCCATGCGCAACGGCCCCGACCGGACTCGCCGTGGTGTTTCGCCGACCCGGGCCGCGACGACCTGGTCACCGAGCGCGGCAAGCTGCTCGGCTCGGCCCAGCGGCGCGTACAGACCGATCGCGCCCGGGTCCTTCACCACGGCTCGCTGGTGCTGCACGCCCCGGCCCTGACCCCGTTCGTGGCCGCGGTCGCCGACGTCCGCCCGGTCGACGACGCCTTGCGCCACGAACTGGCCCAACGCCTGGTGGCGCGATTCGCCGAAGTTCTCGGCCTGGAACCGAGCCCCGGATCCTTGACTCCCGCCGAACACGCGCTGGCAACGCGGCTCCGGCACGAACGGCACGAGGACCCGCAGCGACTGCAACGACGGTGACCAGCGGCCCATCAAGTCGCCGCGCCGGGCGCGACGAAACAGGCGGTGCCGCCATGATCAGCACCACCGCCGAACTCGAGGAGCTCATCGACGGCACCGTCAGCATCCCGACCATCCCGACGGTGCTGACCGAGATCACCGAGATCTTCCACTCCGCCGACGGCTCGGCGAAGGACGCCGCCAAGGTCATCGAGAAGGACCCGGCGATCGCGACGCGCGTGCTGCGCCTCGTCAACAGCTCGTTCTACGGGCTGAAGAACCCGGTCTCGAACATCAACCTGGCCTGCTCGATCCTCGGCCTGAAGGTGATCAAGAACCTGGTCGTGCAGGCGACCGTGCTGCAGACCTTCGGCAAGACCGAAGCGGTGGCCGGTTTCGATGCGCAGTGGCTGTGGGACCACAGCTTCAAGACCGCGGTGGCCTGCCGCATGCTCGCCGAGCGCTCGCCGGTCGGCAACGGACTCGCCAAGGACGACGCCTACACCTGCGGGCTGATCCACGACATCGGCAAGCTGATCCTGATCGACTCGCAGGCCGACCGCTTCGGCGAAGCACTGCAGCTGTCGCAGAAGAACACGGTGCCGCTGGCCAAGGCCGAAGGCGAGGTGTTCGGCTTCAACCACGCGCACGTCGGCGGCCTGCTCGCCAACCGCTGGAAGCTGGCCCCCGCGGTGCAGGCCGCGGTGATGTACCACCACAGCCCGGCGACCAACGCCGAGGACTGGGCGCGCGGCTTCCTGGTCAAGGCGGCCAACACCTACGCCCACCGCGCCGCCGGCGACAAGAACGGCGGCTACCGCGGCGACCTGTGCGACAACGACACGCTGCTGGCGCTCGGCCTGACCCCGGCCCAGGACCAGGAGATCCTGGCCGCGACCCAGCTCGCCGCGATGGCCTGAGACCTCGGCCGCGCCGTCGACGCCAGCCGGTGCATCCCTACGCTCTGCGCCGATGACCCTCGATGCAGAGCTCGGGCGACACGGCCTGCCGGTGGCGGACCGATTGCTGGTGATCACCGGCGCCGCCGTCTGGTCCGCCGACTGGCCGCGACTCGGCGCCGCCGCCGAGGCCGCCCGCACGCGCGGACTGCCGCGGGCCGACCTGGAGGAGGCCCTGCTGCAGGCGGTGCTGTTCTGTGGCTTCCCCCGGGTGGTGACCGCGTTCGAGCAGCTCGCCGCCGCCTGGCCGGTCGCCACCCCGCCGAGCGGTGGCTCCGTTCCCGAGGCCGAACGCAGCACCGCCGGGCGCGCCCTGTTCGCCGCGATCTACGGCAAGAACGACGTCGCAGTGCGAGCGATGCTGGCCTCGTTCCACGCCGAGTTCCACGACTTCGTGCTCGAGTCGGCCTACGGGCGCATCCTGGCACGCCCCGGCCTGTCGCCGCTGCGGCGCGAACTGCTCGCGGTCGCCTTGCTGGCGGCGCAGGACCAGCCGCGGCAGTTCGTCGCCCACGCGCGCGGTGCGATCTCCTTCGGGGCCGATCGCACGCAGCTGCACGAAGTGCTGGCGACGGTGTTCCGCGGCGATGCCACGCGCGTCGACGCGTGGCTCGCGCGCGTGCGCTGACGCCGCGGCAGCTGCCGGCGCGAGACGCGTTCGCGGACGCGCGACGCCGCGAGAACGGGGGCGGCCGCCGGAGGGCACTCGGCGCCAGGGAGAGGAGCGACGGGAGAGGCGGGACGTGAGAGGGAGGAAGAGGCTCTCCACCTCGCCCCCGGAGTCGCCGGCGACGTGCTGGCGGCTCCTCGGTGGAGAGCCTCGTGTGGCTCGCCGTGGATCACTCCGCAGCGAGGACACTGCAACTACCAGCGGTCCCGCGCGTGGTTTCTCGCGCGCTGCGGAAAATCCGACGCGCGACGTCGGCAGGGTTCGGGGCCACGAACACGCCCACTACCATCACGGGCATGCTGCGCGTTCCCGGTCGTCTGCCTCGTGCGCTCGCCACTCTCGCTCTCGCGTCGATGTTCGCCGGCTGCAGTACCTCGGAGATCGCAGCGCCGGCACGAGCCCCCTTCGACCTGGTGCTGCGCTCCGTCACCCTGCTCGACGGTTCGGGAACCCCTGGGCAACGCGGTGACCTCGCGATCCGCGACGGCCGCATCGCCGCCCTCGGCCAGTTCGACGTGCCGGCCGGTTCGCCGCAGCTGTTCCTCGACGGGCTGGTCGTGGCACCGGGCTTCGTCGACGTGCACACCCACGTCGACGCCGAGCTCGTCCGGCAGCCCGGCGCCGAGAACTTCCTGCGCATGGGCGTCACCACGCTCGTCACCGGCAACTGCGGCAGCTCGGTCGAGAACCTGGGCGCCCACTTCGCCCGGCTCGAGCGTGGCGGCATCGGCCCCAACTACGCCAGCCTGGTCGGCCACGGCACCGTGCGCCGCGCCGTGCTCGGCACCGAGAACCGCGCCCCGACCCCAGCCGAACTCGCGCGCATGCAGGAGCTCGTCGCCGCCGCGATGCGCGAGGGCGCCTTCGGCATGTCGACCGGCTTGATCTACGTGCCTGGCACCTACGCCGAGACCGACGAACTGATCGCGCTGGCGAAGGTCGTGGGCGCCCACGGCGGGCTCTACGCGAGCCACATCCGCAACGAGAACGACCAGGTGCTCGACGCGGTCGCCGAGGCGCTGCGCATCGGCGAGCAGGCCGGCGTGCCGGTGCAGATCAGCCACGTGAAGTGCACCGGCAAGCCGAACCACGGCCGCGCCGAGCAGGTGCTCGCCGCGGTGCAGGCAGCCCGCCGGAACGGCCAGCGGGTCGGGGTCGACCAGTACGCCTACGACGCCAGCTCGACCGGCCTCGACGTGCTGTTCCCCGCCGACGAGCTCGCGGTCGACCGCGAAGCGTTCGGCCGTCGGCTGCGCGACGACCCCACCTACCGCGCGACGATCCACGCCGCCCTGCTGCGCAAGATGGACCAGGTCGGCTTCGGCGACTTCCGCTTCGCGCGCATCGCCACCGCCAAGGGCAACGAGGACCTGAACGGCCTGCTGCTGCCGGAGGCCGCACAACGGCGGCTCGGCCGCGCCGACCGCGACGCGCAGGCGGAGCTGGCGATGGACCTGTTCGCAGCGGCGGCGCCAGCCCGCGTCGGCATGATCTACCACACGCTCGCCGAGGCCGACGTCGAGCGCTTCCTGCGCGAGGACTGGATCGCGGTCGCCAGCGACGCCCGGCTGCTCGGTGGCGACGGCGTCGACAAACCGCACCCACGCGGTGCCGGCAACAACCCGCGCGTGCTCGGCCGCTACGTGCGCGAGCGCTCGGTGCTGCCGCTCGAAGTGGCGATCCACAAGATGACGCAGGTGCCGGCCCGTGCGTTCGGCCTCGTCGACCGCGGCGAACTGCGGGTCGGGGCCTGCGCCGACCTGGTGGTGTTCGATCCGGCCACCATCGCCGACTGCGCCACCTACGACGACCCGACCGAGCCGCCCGTCGGGATCCGCGCCGTGTTCGTGAACGGCCAGCTCGCGGTCGACCGCGGGCAGTACACCGGCGTGCGCGCCGGCGCCGTGCTGCGGCACGACGGCGGGAACGGCTCTCGCTGACGCGGCCGGCCTCCGTCAGCCGCCGCGCCGGAACCAGCCACGCAGGCGCAGCGCCGTGCGCAGCTTCGCCGCGAGGCGTCGCCACGCCGCGTGCCTGGCTACCCGTTCGGGCCACAAGGCGCGCAGGAAGCGCATCGTCTCGGGGCGGGTCGGCACGGCGGCGAGCTGCTGGCGATGCCGCAGCAGGTAGCGCTGCATGCGGACCAGCATCGCGTCGCGTTCGCCGTCGTCGAGTGGGGCGCGCAGCGTCGCCCGGTCGAGGTCGATCAGCACGGCGCGCACCTTGTCGCCGCGCGCAACGCACAGCACGTTGTCGGGGTGCAGGTCCGGGTGGTGCAGGCCCGCGGCGAACGCGAGCCGTACCACGGTGCCGATCGCTCCCGCGGCGTACCGACGCAGCTCCGGATGGTGCGCCAGGAACGCCGGCGCGGGCTCGGCATCGGGCAGCCATTCGGTGCACAGGCGCAGCCGCCAGAACGCCCCGCGCCGCCGCGCCACCGCCGCGACCGGCACAGCCACCGGCACGCCTTCGTGGCGCAGCGCGGCCAGCGTCGCGAGTTCGGCCCGGGCCCGCTGCGGCGAGCGGTAGCGATCGCGCAGCAGCGTGCCGAGTGCACCCCCGCGCCGGAACGGCCGGACCACCATCTGCAGGCTGCCGAGGTCCAAGCGGCCGACGCCGCCGCGGCCTTTGGCCCCGGGCAGCGGTTCGAGCGCCGCCCAGAACGCCTCGAGGCCGTGTGCAGCGACGTCCGCCCGCACCCAGCCGATCGCGCCGCGCGCGCGCAGTTCGACGAACTCGTCGAAGGAGCCCACGCGGCAAGGATAGACAGCGGGCCGTCCCGGCCCCACTGGAACTCCGCCGGGCGATCGCGATGCTGGCCGGCTCGATGTCCGGCCCAGCACCCGAAGCCTCGTCGCCGCCCCTGCCCGGTGGCCGCTACCTGCCTCACGGCGGCCGCGTGCTGGTGATCCGGCTGTCGGCGCTCGGCGACGTGCTGTTCGCGCTCGAGACGGTGGCGGCACTGAAGCGGGAACGGCCCGACGTGGTGGTCGACTTCCTGGTCGAGGACCGGTTCCGCTCGCTGCTGGTGGGCCATCCGCAGCTCGACCGGGTGCACGTCTACCCTCGCCAGCGCTGGTCGGCGATCCCGGGCAGCCTGTGGCGGCTGCGCCGGCAGCACTTCGACGTGGTGCTCGACGTGCACGGCATCCAGAAGAGCGTGCTGCACGTGCGCTGCTTGCGGGCCACCACCAAGGTCGGTCCCGATGCCCCCGCCGCGCGGGAAGGCGCCGAACGCGCCTACCACCTCGCCGTGCCGATGCCGACGCCGATCCCACACCGCGCCGACATCGGCCACCGGCTGCTGGCCGCGATCGGTCTCTCCGGCGTGCCGGCGGCGCCCGTGCTGGCCGTGCCCGCACCACCGGCCGAACTGTTCGCCGGCTTGTCCGGTCCGCGCGTGTTCCTGCATCCAGGCACGTCGTCGTTCGCGGCGTTCAAGCGCTGGCCGGTGACGCACTTCGCCGAGCTCGCGCGCACCCTCGACGCCCGCGGCATCGCCGTGCTGGTCGGCTTCGGCCCGGGCGAAGCCGAACTCGCCGCGCCGGTGCTCGCCGCCGCCCCACGCGCGCGAGCCGTCGACGGCAAGCAGCTCGGACTGCTCGGGCTCGCCGGCGTGATGCAGCAGTGCGACGTCGTCGTCGCCGCCGACACCGGACCGCTGCACCTCGGGGCGGCGATGGGGGCACGCTGCGTCGCCCTGTTCGGTCCGAAGGACCACCTGCGCTACGGCCCGCGTGCGCACGGCATCGAGCCGCACGAGGTGCTGTTCCACCCGGTGCCGTGCCGGCCGTGCCGCCGCCGCACCTGCGTCACGCCGCAGTGCGTGCTCGGCATCCCGGTGCAAGCGGCCGAGGCCGCCGTGCTGCGCCAGCTCGAACGCACGGCCCGGCACGCCCGCCCCGCGGGGGTCACGCCATGAGCCCGGTCCCGACCACGGTGATCCGCCACCCGAAGGAACGGATCGCGAAGTGCTCGCTGCGCTTCCTGCACGACCGCCCGGAGATGACGTTCTTGCGCGGCAAGCCGGGCACCCGCTTCGACGCGACCGGCTTCGTGCTGCTCGCGGTCGACGCCCCGCCGCTGTCGCGCGCCGACGCCGGCCACCCACTGCTGCTGCTCGACGCCACCTGGCGCTGGCTGCCGCAGCTGCGCGCGTGCGTCATCGGCACGCCGATCGAACGTTCGATCCCGGGCGACCTGCGCACCGCCTACCCGCGGGTCAGCAAGGTGTTCGAGGATCCCGAAGCGGGCCTCGCGTCGATCGAAGCGCTCTACGTGGCGCGGCGCCTGCTCGGCGACGACGACCCGTCGCTGCTGGACGGGTACCACTGGAAGGACCAGTTCCTCGCCAACGTCACCGCGGCCGGGCTCGGCTGAGCGCCGGCCTCCGGTTCACGGTCGCGCCGTGGTGAGTGCGAGCCGCGTGCCGCCATCGACCTGCGTGACGTAGACCGCGACCGCGCGCACAGCGCCGAGCCGCTCGGCCGGCACTTCGATCGTGTGCGGGGTGATCACCTGGGCGACGAAGTCCGCCTTCGGCGGCGTGTGGGCACAGACGACGTCGACACCACCCTGCCGCGGTTCGACGCGCAGCAGCGCGAACGTGTGCCCGGCGGTCGGCGCGATCAGGTCGACGGCGAGACCGCCATCGCCGAGATGGCGGCACTGCACCACCGGCCCACGCCAGTCGGGCCAACCAAGCGACTCGTTGCCAACCGGCATGGGACCTCCGCGGCAGGCCGCGGCAGCCAGTGCGGCCACCGCGAGCCAACGCCGACGCTTCACCGCAGCCTCCGGATCGCCCGACCACGCACCGCGTCGGCACCGGCCGAGGTCACGGTGACGAGGTCCTGCATGCCGAACTCGAGGCCCGTGCTGTTCACGCCGCCGACCACGCTGATCACCTGTGCGTCGTCGAGATCCGGCCAGGCGCCGAACAGCTCGCCGGCATCGCCGAGGAAGTCGTCGTTGTCGCGATCGGTGCCGGCGACCAGCAGGTACTCACCCGCCGCCACGCCGCCGAACGAGAACACGAACGAGCTGCCGTTCGCCGTCGAGGTCTGGTAGCGCGTCGCGAAGGTGTCCGGATCGAGCAGCAGCACGAAGATCGTGTCGGTGGTCGGGGTCGAAGCGCCGACCTGCAGCCGCACCGGAATGTCGATGCTGACCGGGGTGGAACCATCGATGTAGTTGACGGTCACGGTCGTCTGGTAGACGCCGTTCGCCAGGCCCGTGCGGTCGACGGTCAGCTCGAGGCTGTCGAAGTCGAGGCCGTTGCTGGCGATGGTGTCGAACAGGTTGCCACCGAGCCAGGTGGCCGTGGGGTTCGCCGACGAGGTGGTCTGCACGAGCGAACCACTGCCGCGGTTCTCGATCGCCACGGTCAAGGTGGTCGTGCTCGCCCCGAAGTCGACCACTTGCGGGGTCGCGACCAGCAGCGGCACGCTGCCGCCGCCGCCGTTCGCCGCCTGCACCGCCGCCAGCGCATCGAGCACGCGGCCGCTGTTCGGCAGGCTGACGCCGGCCTGGGTGTTGCTCAGCAGCACGGTGCGGATCTGGCTCGCGGTCAGCGCCGGGTTCGCGGCCTTCACCAGCGCCGCGACGCCGGCGACGTGGGGAGCTGCCATCGAGGTGCCGTTCTCGAACGCGAAGAACAGCTGGCCCTGGTCGTTGCTCATGCACGACAGCACGCCGTCGGCGAAGCCGTCGCCGTTGCGATCCTGGCTCATGTCGCCACCCGGCGCCCAGATGTCGATCGTGCTGTTGAAGTTCGAGTACGGGGCGCGCTGGCGCAGGATGTCGACGGCCCCGACCGAGAGCACCGACGCGAACGCGGCCGGCGAGCCCGGCTGGTTGGTGTTGTCGTTGCCGGCCGCGGCGACCAGCAGCACGCCCGCGTTGGCGGCGGCATTGCACGCCTGTTCGAGCACGCTGTTCAGGCCCGGGCCACCGAGGCTCATGTTGATGATGTCGGCGCGCTGCGCCGGCACGGTGCCGGTGTCGTTCGGCAGGCCCGCGGCCCACAGGATGCCGTTGGCGATGTCGTCGATGGTGCCACCGCCGCGGCCGAGCACACGCACGGTCATCAGCTTGCAGTTCCAGTCGACGCCCGCGACGCCGGCCCCGTCGTTGCCGTTGGCACCGATGGTCCCGGCGACGTGGGTGCCGTGGAAGCTGCTGCCCTGCGGGGTCTCGAGGTCGCCTTCGTCCTCCGGAATGGTGTCGCGGCCGTTGCCGTCGCCGGCGGCGGTCGGGTCGCTGATCATGTCGATGCCCTGGATCAGGCGGCCGGCGAAGTCCGGGTGCGCCGAGACGATGCCGGTGTCGAGCACGGCGACGATCACGCTCGCCGAGCCCTGGGTCAGGTTCCAGGTCTGCGGCAGGTTGATCTGCGGGTAGTGCCACTGCTTGTCGAAGTAGGTGTCGTTCGGCTCGACACACGCCTTCAGCAGGTAGTTCGGCGTGGCACAGCGAACGCCGGCGCGCTTCTTCATCTCGTCGCACGCGTCCTTGGTCGCCTTCTCGGCGCTGTCGGCCGTGGCCGTCCCATAGCGCAGCGACGACTTGCCGGCCGCGGCCTGCGCGCGGAACACGGCGATCGAACCACTGCCGCCGCGCACGAGCTCGAAGCCGTCCATCGCCAGCGTCGCGGGATCGGTGCCCGGCTCGAGCCAGACGACGACTTCGCCTTCGCGCATCGGGTAGAGGACTTCGCTCGTGGTGTCGAGGGTCGCCGGGGCGACTTCGGGCACGCGCAGCGAGCCGGACACCGACGCGGTGGCGGCTCCACCACCGCCGCCGCCGCCGCACGCAGCGGCGAGCACAGCCAGGGAAAGAAGGGAACCAGGACGCCGGGGGAACTTGGTCATTCGGATCGGGAGGCGACGAGAACGTCACTCGTACAGCGGCGTGGCGGCGGAAACGACACAGGGCGCTTGGGTGGCGGTGCACGGTCGGGCGTGTGCCAGCCCTGACCGACGGCCGCCGCAGTTGGATCGCCGCTGTCGCCTGCGCCGCGCCGCGGCGCAGGCGACGTGCCCGGGCCCTGGCGGCGCCAGCTTCGCTCCGCGGAGCTGGCACGCCCGCCAGGGATCGAACCTGGGACCGCCGGTTTAGAAAACCGGTGCTCTATCCAACTGAGCTACGGGCGCAGACGGCCAGCACGATAGCGACCTCCCGCGCATCCGCCACGCCGGCCTGCGCCCCCGCCCCAA
>JAEUHU010000464.1 GCA_016793305.1 Planctomycetota bacterium | reverse complement strand
CTGGTGCGCGTGCTGGATCGCGTGGCACACCGCCAGGAACAGCTCCAGCCGCGACTTCGTGTCGACCTTCTGCTGGTCGCAGTACTCGAGGATCGGGATGCCCTTGATGTACTCCATCACGAAGTACGGCCGCCCCGCGTCCGTGGTGCCCGCATCGAACACCTTGGCGATGTTGGGGTGGTCCATCATCGCCAGCGCCTGGCGCTCGGCTTCGAAGCGGGCGATCACCTGCTTCGTGTCCATGCCGAGCTTGATGATCTTCAGTGCCACGCGGCGCTTCACCGGCTCGCGCTGCTCGGCCATCCAGATCGTGCCCATGCCGCCTTCGCCGATCTGCTCGAGCAGCTTGTAGCGGCCGATCGAGGAGCCCGGCTGCTCCGACGACGAGCTGCCTTCGGGTGCCTTGCGCGCGACCCCGTCCGCGGTCGGCGAAGCCATGAACTGCCCGGCCGCGGCGTCGGCTCGGAGCAGGGCTTCCACTTCCGTGCGCAGCCTCGCGTTGCCCTGGCAAGCACGGTCCAGAGCCGCCGCACGGGCCGCCGCCGGGAGCTCGGCGATCTCCAGGAACAGGCGGCGCACCAGCAGCTTGTCGGCGTCGGTCATGATCCGTCACGTGTCGGGGCGAAGGTCGCGGTAGAGCGCGGCCCGCGCATAGGTCCACAGCCGCGCCGCCGTGCGTGGCGACAGCCCCATGGCAGCCGCTGCTTCGTCGACGCTGAGACCCGCGTAGAACCGCAGTCGAACCATGGCGGCGGCTTCCGGGTCCTGCTCCGTCAAGCGCCCGAGCGCTTCGTCGACTGCCAGGATTTGTTCGGCCCCGGCCCCGGCCAGGCTGGCGAGGTCGGGGCACTCCTCCAAGCGGACGTGCTGGCCACCGCGGCGACCGCGGGCCCGGGCGTGGTCGATCAGGATGCGGCGCATGGCCTCGGCGGCCGCGGCATAGAAATGGGCGCGGTTGGCCCAGGCCAGCTCGCGCGGCCCGACCAGCCGCAGGTAGGCCTCGTGCACCAGAGCCGTCGCCGACAGCGTGTGGTCCGGGCGTTCGCGCCGCAGGTCGGCCTCGGCGGCTCGACGCAGCTGCTCGTAGACCAGCGGCAGCAGTTCGTTGGCCGCCGACTTGTCGCCAGAGGCCGCGGCGCTCATCAAGCGGGTCACGTCATCCGGTTCGGGGGGGCTGGGCACGGGGCTGCAGGCTAGCCCTCGAACGGCGCGGCTCTACCTGCCATGTGGGCCGGGTCGGCACTTGGTGGCTCCCCAACAGGTGGTCGGCCACCGTGGACGCACGGGGGCCTCGCCCGCAGCTTGCTCCTCCCGTTCCTGCTTCCACGGGTCGGCCCCGATTCCGGCAGAATGCTCCGTCACCCGCAACCGCGGCGGTGTCCCGCACCTCGATGAGCGCGAACCCTGAGGTGGATTCCCTGCTCGTGCACGCTTCGTTCGTGCAGCGGCTCGCGCGTGGGCTCGCTGGCCAGGATGGCGACGATCTCGCGCAGGACACCTGGGTGCAGGCGCTGGCGGCCGATCCGACCGACCTGCGCAGCGAACGCGGCTGGCTGGCGACGGTGGTGGCCAACCTGTGGCGAAACCACCGGCGGTCCGCCGCGCGGCGGCAGCAGCGCGAAGCGGTCGCCGGTGCGGCGGACGTCGCGGGCCCTTCGGTGGCGGAGATCCTCGAACGCGAAGACGTGCGCCGCCGGGTCGTCGCCGCGGTCGTCGAGTTGCCCGAGAAGCTGCGCCGCGTCGTGCTGCTGCGCTTCTTCGAAGGGTTCGACTCGGCGAGCATCGGCCAGCGGCTCGCGCTGCCGGCCTCGACGGTGCGAGCGCAGCTGCAGCAGGCGCTCGCCCAGTTGCGGCAACGGCTCGATGCCCTGCACGGCGATCGGCGTGCGGCGTGGGCAGCGCCGCTGGCGGGCTGGTTCGGCGCATCGGGGACGCCGGGGACGCCCGGGCTCGGCGCGTTGCTGCGCGTCGCCTGGCCGCTGCGCGCGATCGGCGGTGCCGTGGCCCTGTTGCTGCTCGCCTGGCTGACGCAGCCGCTGTGGCTCGGGGCACCGGGCGCACCGCCCGC
>JAEUHU010000077.1 GCA_016793305.1 Planctomycetota bacterium | reverse complement strand
CCGAGCGGCACCAGCGCGAAGCCGATGATCGCGGTCGAGACGATCGCGCCGACGTAGCTCTCGAACAGGTCCGCACCCATGCCGGCGACGTCGCCGACGTTGTCACCGACGTTGTCGGCGATGACCGCCGGGTTGCGCGGGTCGTCCTCGGGGATGCCGGCTTCGACCTTGCCGACCAGGTCGCCACCGACGTCGGCCGCCTTCGTGTAGATGCCGCCGCCGACGCGCGCGAACAGCGCGATCGAGCTGGCACCGAAGCTGAAGCCGAGCACGTAGTTGATGAAGTTCGGCGAGCTCGGGTCGAGGTTGCCCTGGAAGACCAGCATCAGGAGGCAGATGCCGCTGAGGCCCAGGCCGACCACGGTCATGCCCATCACGGTGCCGGACTTGAACGCCACGTCGAGGGCGCCGCCGAGGCTCGTCTTCGCGGCCTGCGTCGTGCGCACCGCGGCGCGCGTGGCACAGTGCATGCCGAAGTAGCCGGCTCCGGCCGAAGCGACCGAGCCGAACAGGAACGCCACGCCGGTGCGCCAGCCGAGGAACTGCGTCTTGCCGTCGTCCGGGCCGAGGCACAGGCCGACGAACACGACCGCGACGAACACCGCGAGCCACTTGTACTCAGCGTGCAGGAACGCGCGGCCACCCTCCTGGACGGCGGCGGCGATCTTCTGCATGCGCTCGTCGCCGGCGTCCTTCGCCATGATCTGCTTGAAGAGGTTGATTGCGTAGGCGATGCCCGCCGCCGCAATGACGAGGGAGAAGAGGTTCCAGAAGATGTACATGGAGGGTCGTGATGGCCGGGCGGGGGGCCCGAGCACGCGAAAAAGCGGGCCGGCACGTTAGCCGCGGGCTCACCCCGGGAGCAAGCGCGGGCTCGGCTACTGCGGCGGAGTTGTCGGGGGCGCGTCCGGGCCGCCGGTCGGCGGTCTGGACTCCGGCGGTGCCGGCTCGCCCGGTGTGGCCGTGGCCGCGGGGCCTGCCGGCTGGGCCGGGTCGCACGGTGGCAGCGGTGGCCCTTGCACCGGCACCTGCGGCTGCACGAACGTCTCGGTCGGCCGCCGCAGCAGCTGCAGCCGCCGCTGCCGGCGTCGGTGCAGCCACCACCACAAGGTGCCGAGCACGGCGACCGCGAGGGCACCCCACAGTATGCCGCTCTCGACCTCCTGGACGGTCTGGGCCATCTTCCGGATGAACCCGGCGCTGCGGTACCCGAGCCAGGTCAGCAGCGGCACGATCAGGGCGATGCCGAGGCCGTCGAGCAGCAGGAAGCGCCGCCAGGCCATCTTCATCGTGCCGGCGGTGAAGAACGCGACCACGCGCAGCCCCGGCAGGAAGCGCGCGATGATGATCACCAGGTCGCCGCGGCGGCGGAACCAGCGGTCGAAGCTGGCGAGGCGCTGGCGGGTGACGAAGTAGCGCAGCCAGCGCAGGCGCAGCAACCGCACGCCGAACACCCGGCCCCCGAGGAACGGGATCAGGTCGCCGACCAGGATGGCACCACCGCACCAGACCATCATGATCGGCAGTGAGGTCTCGGCCGGCAGCTCGGCGCACAGGAAGCCCGCCGCCAGCAGCACGATCTCCTCCGGCACCGGCAGGCCGATGCCGCACAGCACGAAGACGATCGCCGGCCCGAGGTAGGGATAGACGCGCAGGAAGGCCAGGATCTCGTCGAACATGGCCGTCAGCGGAGGTGGGGGAACAACGGTTCGAAGCGCGGGTCGGCGAACACGGCGTCGAGCGGGACCGGCTGGCCGTCGAGGTGCCGCACGATCTCCTGCAGCCGCGCGGACCACTCCGCTGCCACCGCGCGATCGACGACGTCGCGGCTGCGCTCGATCGCATGGCGCAGCAGTTCGATCGCCTCGCGGCGCTGGCCGAGGTCGAGCAGGGCCGCGGCGGCAGACGGCAGCTGGAACGTGCGCTGCTCGCGCGCCGCCTGGCTCGGGAAGCGCCGTTCGATCTCGGCGTAGTAGCGGGCGGTCAGGGCCGCGGCACCACCCTGCTCGGCGAGCCGGACGGCGAGCCCCGGCTCGGCGTGCACCGCGGCCCGGGGCAGCACCGCCAGCGCCTCGAGCAGGCCGAGTTCGCGGCGGCCGGCGCCGTCGCGGGCCGCTTCGAGCCAGCCCTGCGCCAGCTGGAACCGGCGCCAGGCGTCGTCGACCCGGCCCGCGTCGCTGGTGGTCGCGTCGGTCGGCGGGGCCATCACGAAGCCGAGCGCGAACACCAGGTGCCCGTCGGTCCAGGCCGGGACCAGCCGCAGGATCTGCCGCGCGCGCGCGAACGTCTCGGCCGGCGTGCCGTGCCGGCGCGCTTCCCCGTAGCCGCGCCACGCGAACGGCAGCAGGGCCGGACGCAGCAGCCAGTCGGCGCACTCGCCGAGCACCGCCGGGTCCGGCGGGCGCAACGCCGTGGCCGCCAGGACGAGGGCGGCAGCGGCGAGCGGACGCAGTCGGCGGGCACTCACCGCCATCGCTTCGGCACCACGGCTCGCG
>JAEUHU010000075.1 GCA_016793305.1 Planctomycetota bacterium | reverse complement strand
AGGTCGCGGCCGAACGCGTTGTTGCGGCCATCGCTGCGGCGGCGCACTTCGCGGAAGAACTGCTGCGAGTTGTATTCGCTGCTCAGCGCGGCGGGGCTCGCCAGTTCGATGCCCGACTGCGACAGGTTGTTGCGGCTCTGCCCTTCCCAACCGAAGGTCGAGCACGCGGCGAGGGGCATCAGGGTGAGGACGAGTGCAAGCTTGCGCATGACGGGTGCGGGTGAGGGGTCTCTTGCCAACCGACTGGGGAGAGGGCGTCGGCTGGCGGGAACGCTAGCGAGGTGGTCCGGACCCTGCAACCGACTTTTCACCCAACCCACCGTGTTGGCCGCCGTTGGCTCGCAGGAACGCCGGCTCTAGTCTGCCCGGCCATGGCAGCCCCCGCGAGCCCTCCCGTTGCCCCGCACGAGCGCCCGGGGCTCGCCGTGCTCGGCGGCTCGTTCAACCCACCGCATGCGACCCACCGTCGGCTCGCCGAGGCGGCCCTGGCCGGGCTGCCGGTCGACCGGGTGCTGGTGATCCCCGCCGGCGACCACCCGCACAAGCGGAACAGCGACATGGCGCCCGCAGAGGACCGTCTGGCGATGTGCCGGCTGGCCTTCGCCGACCTGCCGGAGGTCACCGTGGACGACCGGGAACTGCGCCGCACCGGGCCGTCGTTCACCGTCGACACGCTCGCGTCCCTGCGCCGCGAGCACCCAGGCCGCCGCCTCTACTTCCTGATCGGCAGCGACAACCTGCCGCTGCTGCCTACCTGGCGGGAGCCCGAACGCCTGCTCACGCTGTGCGAGGTCGTCACCTACCCGCGGCTCGGCCACCCGCTCGACGACGCCGCGTTCGCCGCCCTGCCGCTGCCGGCCGAACTGCGGAAGCGCCTGCGCGACCACGTGCTCGAATTGCCCGCCGATGCGATCGCCGCGAGCGAGCTGCGCCGGCGCTGGCGGGCCGGGCAGCAGGACCTCGCCGAACTCCACCCCGAGGTGCGCGCGTACATCCGGGCCCACCACCTCTACCGATGATCGCCGACGCGTTCGCCGCCCTCGCCGCGACGGCCGCGCTGGCCGTCGGCGACTTCGTGAACCGGCGAGTCCGAGGTTGGCTGCCGGACGACCCGCCGCGACCCGGCCGCAAGCAGCACGGTCGTCCGATCCCGCTCGCCGGGGTGCTACTGGCGCCAGTCCTGCTGCCGTGGCTCTGGCCGGGCCCGACCGGGTTGCTGGTGGCCGTGCTGCTCGCGACGGCGCTCGGCTACGTCGACGACCGCGGCAAGGAACGCGGCCACGACCTCGACTGGCGTACGAAGGCGATCGGCCTCGTGGTCGCCGCCGCCCTGGCGACGACGTCGTTCGTCGACCCGTGGCGCGAACCAGTGCCCTTCCTCGGCGCGCTCGTCTGGGTGTTCGTGCTGACGAACGCGACCAACTTCCTCGACAACATGGACGGCGTCGCGGCGCTGCTGTCGGCGGTCAGCCTGTTCGCACTCGGCGCCGACGCGCCGGCATTCGTGGCGCTGGCGTTCGTGCCGTGGAACTGGCCGCGACCCCGACTGTTCCTCGGCGACGGCGGCGCCTACTGCCTCGGGATCCTGGTCGGTGCGCACAGCGCCACCGCCGGCTGGCCGCAGCTCGCCGCCGTGCTGGTGCAGTGGGTCGACTTCGTGCAGGTGGTCGTGGCGCGGCTCTGGCTCGGCCTGCTGCCCTGGGTCGGCGACCGCCGACACCTCACCCACGTGGTGCACAACCTCGGCATACCCAAACGCGCGATCGCGCCGTTGTTCGCCTTCGTGGCACTGCTGGCGGTCGTGGTGTCCGGCGGGTTCGCTCCCCGCCGCTGAGTGCGGCTGGACTAACGAACCGCGCGCATCTCGCGCAGCTTCGCCCGCTGCGAGTCGTCGACCTGCGTCTGTCGTTCGAGCCAGTCGATCTGCGCGTCCCGGCGCCGCACCCAGTCGGCGCGGTCGGCACCGTCGGCCGGCGAGCCCAGCACGCAGGTGTGGTAGGCGACCGCGGCGATGCGTCGCACCACGACGAGGCCAGGCGCCCGCGCGAGTGCCAGGTCGGCAGACGCCACCGCCTGTGGCAGCTGGCCGGCCTCGAGCTGGGCATTGGCGAGCATCGCCCCGTACTCGCCCGGCAGGTCGTCGAGCCCGCCTCGACACGCTTCGACCCCGGCCACGCCAGCCGCGCGAGGCCCACCTCGGGCGACGTCCGCGAACCGCCACTCGGCGCTGTCCGAGTGCTGTTGCTGCAGCTGTTCGGCGAAGCGCTTGCCGTCCTCGAACTGCTCGGCGCGCATCGCCGCGAGCCAGACGCGGAACAGGTCGCCGGGCAGTCGGTCCGCGGCGTAGGCTCGTTCGCTGTACTGTCGGGCCGCGCGCAGGGCGCCGGCCGCAGCGTCGCCCAGGTCCGCTTCGTGGCGACGCAACAGGATGCGCGCCGCCAGGCGCTGCTCGGCGACCGAAGCAGCCGGCTCGGCCGCGAGCGACCCGCACAGATCCTCGGCGATCTCGGCTCGATCGCGGGCCAACTCGATACGCGCCGCGGCGAGGCGCAGTTCGCGGTCGGTGTCGACGTCCGGCAGCTTGCGCAGCGCAGCCATGCAGCGGCCGAGCTGGTCGAGGTCGGGCGGCCGCACGGCGACCGCGGCGTCGATCGCCAGCAAGGCCGCCTGGCGCTCCTCCCGAAGGGCCGCCTGGCCGCGGAAGTGCGCGAACGCAGCCCAGCCACCCCCCAGCACCAACAGGGCGCCCACAGCGGCCACCGGGACTACGAACGATGAGGAGCGTTGCGGCATGATGCGACGGAAGCGTGCGGCGTTGGCGTGGCGCAGCGACCTCGCGGATCACGTCACCTGCAACGCGATCATCGTGAAGTCGTCTTCGACGGCACCGTTGCCGACGTGCTGCCACAGCGCTTCTTCGACGGCGCCGACGACTTCTTCTGCCTGCAGAGAACGGGCGCGCGCCAGCACGGCCTGGAGCCGTTCGACCCCGAACATCTCGCGCCGCGGCGACATCGCCTCGTCGACTCCGTCCGTGTGGAAGAACAGCAGGTCGCCAGGCGCCAGCTCGATCTTCGGGCTCGCGCGATAGACCTGCTCGCCGACCACGCCGAGCACCATGCCGGTCTTCTCGAGGACGGTCACACCCGATTCCCGGCACAGCAGCAAGCCGGGGTGACCGGCGTTCACGTACTCGAGCGTGCGGGCGCGCGGATCGACGATCGCGAGCAGCAACGACATGAAGTTGCCGGTCTCGACGCCGGCGACCAGCCGCTGGTTGATGCGGGTCACGACCGTCGCGGCGTCGTCGATGAGTTCGAGGTAGCTGCGCAAGGCCGCTTGCACGGCGTGTGTCAACAGCGCGGCTCCGACGCCGTGGCCCGTGACGTCGCCGATCACGACCGCCAGGCGGCCGCCGGAGAGCGGCAGCAGGTCGTAGGTGTCGCCCGACGCCTGCTCGGCGGCGACATAGCGCATGCCGAGTTGCAGCCCACCGAGCCCCTTAGGGACCGGCGGCAACAGGTGCTGCTGGATGCGCCGCGCGATCTCGACGTCCTTCTGCAGGCGCACCTTCTCGAGCGAGTCGGCGTGCAGTCGCGCGTTCTCGACGGAGATCGCCAGCTGCGCCGAGATCGCCCCGAACAAGGCGAGGTCGCGCGAGCTGAACTCGCGGCGCACGGCGCGCGAGTCCACGTAGATGACGCCGACGGTGCGGTTGCGGGCACGCATCGGTGCGCACATCACCGCACGCAGCTTCAGGTCGTAGACCGACTGGCCTAGTTCGAGTGCTTCCTGGTCCGACTGGACGACCGAACGCACGGCGACGCCCTCTTCGAGGCAGCGTCGCACGAGGCTGCGACTCCACTGCAGCTCGCCCTCCAGGGCCCGGCCCTCGCGGTCCATCGCCATGCGGACCACCAGGTCCTCGGACTGCTCACCCAGCAGCAGGATCGCGCGCTCGGCGCTGGTCACCTGCAGGGAACGGTCGACGATGTCGCGCAGCACCGTGTCGAGGTCGATGTTGGCCGTGACCGCCGCGATCGTGTCCAGCAGGATCTGCAACGACCGCGAGTCCTGGGTGGCATCGCCGGTCAGGATCGTCGAGGTCTCGCGATCGCTCCGGGGAGCTCCCCCAAGGGGCTCCGGCCGCCGCCCCGCGGGTGCTGGCTTGCCTGCCGAGGCATCGTCACCACTCTTCTTGGACCAAGGCCATTTCATGCCGCGGCCGGACTGTAGGAGCCGAATCGGCGAGTGTCGAGCGAGGAAACCGATGTAGGGCGGCTACACGTTGCACTCGGACTGGACCGAGGCCAGAATCCGGCGCCTCTCCAACTCGAGCGAAGACCGAGCGCCGCGCACTCCCCATGAAAATCGACAAGTCCCTGCACGACGACTACGCGACCCTCACCCTGAAGGGCGAGTTCGACACCTTCTACGTCTCGGCGTTCATGCAGGACGTCGACTCGCTGGTCCAGCGCGGCATCAGCCACCTGATCCTCGAGATGCGGCTGGTCAAGTTCATCAACTCGACCGCACTCGGCGCCGTCATCAAGGCCCACAAGATGTGCCGCGCCGAAGGCGGCGAGCTGGTGATCTCGCAGCCGTCGCCCGTGGTCCGGGACGTGATGACCAAGGTCGGCATCGACAAGCTGGTCCAGCTTTGCGACAGCGACAAGGAGGCGACCAAGGCCATCATCCGCCATCTGAACCAGCGGGAACTCGCCGGCGACATCGCGGTCGACCAGGAGAAGGTCGTGATCAGCTTCGCCGACGAGATCCGCACCAAGATGCTCGGCGGCAAGAAGGTGCTGCTCGGGCTGATGTCCAACGTCGACGGCGAGAAGGTGCAGTTCCTCTGGGACGGCCAGAAGCACGGCATCTCCGGCGATCAGGCCAAGCAGCTGTTCTTCGCGGGCGGCGAAGTTCAACTGAAGTTCCACGTCAAGATGATCCGTCAGGAGCCGTTCCAGGTGACCGCGACCGTCGTGTGGGTCGAGGGCAGCGCCGAAGGCGGCGTACGGGTCACGGCGAGCTTTCCCAAGAAGTTCAACGAGAAGGACCGCCAGCTGCTGACCCAGTACGCGGCCGACATGGCGTTCCTGAAGCGACAGCTGCCGGGCAAGTGAGCTCCGAGTGAGCCTCGCAAGCAGCTGAGCCCGGCAAGCAGCACCGCGGTCGCGTGCCGCGTCCCCGCCACGGAGGCGCATCGATCGTCACGGAGGACACATCGATCGACGGACACATCGATCGACCGAGGCCGGGTTCCAAGGCAGGGTTCCACCGTCGAGCGAGGCCCTCGGCGGAGCCGAAGCCATCGACCCACCTAGAATCTCGACCCACCAAGTAGGACCCCACCAGGTAGGACGAGATGGTGGAGACGAAGTGGTGGCCCGAGACGCGATCTCCACCCGGCGCGGAGGGCGCATAGGTATGCGCCGCAGAAACGAGGACCGCCTCGAGTCAGCGATCAGCCGACGCGGAACTTGCCCGCGCGCTTGATCTTCCTCTTGATGACCTTGCGGCCACCGGCGGTCTTGCTGCGGGTGCGGAACCCGACCTTCTTCAAACGCTTGACCTTCGAACGACGGACCTTGAGCTTCATGGCGGCACTCGCGTGAGGCGCTGCCGCAAGGGCGCGGGCGACCTCGTCAGTTGGGGGCGAAGAGCCTACCGGC
>JAEUHU010000038.1 GCA_016793305.1 Planctomycetota bacterium | reverse complement strand
CCGGCGGTCGTCGAGGAGCTGATCCCGGGCCAGCTGACGCTCGGCCAGGTGCAGCGCATCCTCGCCGGCCTGCTGAAGGAAGGCGTGCCGATCCGCAACCTGCAGACGATCCTCGAAGCGCTCGCCGACGCGTGCCTCGAGACCAAGGACGTGCGCGCGCTCACCGAGCACGTGCGCTCGCGCCTGTGCCGCACGATCGTCGAACCGCACCTCGACCCGACCGGCACGCTGCACGCCGCGTTCCTCGACCCCGAGCTCGAACGCAACCTCGCCGAAGCGCTGGCCGGCAACGACGGCGTCGCCAACCTGCCGACCGGCTTCCTCGGTCGCTTCGTCGACCGCACCGCCGAGGCGCTGTCCTCGATGGTGCGCACCGGGCGCGACCCGGTGCTGGTCACGCGCGCCAGCCTGCGCCCGTTCCTGGCCGAAGCGATCGCCGGCGTGATCCCGAACGCCGCGGTGCTGAGCTACCAGGAGACGACGCCGGCGAAGAAGGTCGAGACCACGCAGCGCATCGCCGTCGCCGGCTGATCCCGAGAACCCACCCACGACATCCCCCTGCTCGCCGCCCCTGTTGCCATGTTGCTGAAGCGATTCGAAGCGAAGACCCTGCCCGAGGCCCTCGAGCGTGTGCGCACCGAATGTGGTGAGGACGCGCTGCTGGTCGAGACGCGCCAGACGCACGGCGGCTACCTCGTCGTCGCCGCGCGCCCCGAGACCGCCATCCCGACGCCGGCCCCGCGCCGCGACCAAGCCGGCGGCAGCTCGCTGCTGTCGAAGTGGACGCGCGGCTTCCAGCCGCTCGCCGACAAGGCGACCGACTTCGGCCTGTCGGCCACCGTGCTCTCGGCCGTCGAGAAGGCGCTGCTCGGCACGCGCGTCGACATGAGCCGTCCCGGCGACCCGGCCCTGCCGAACCTCGCGGCGCGCGTGCTGGCGGCACTGGTCCGCACCGAGCCCCAGCTCGAGAGCCAGGACCCGCGGTTCCGCACGCTCGCCGTGGTCGGGCCGACCGGCGTCGGCAAGACCACGACGCTCGCCAAGCTCGCCGCCCGCGCCAAGGACCGCGGCGAACGGGTCGCGATCGTCACGCTCGACACCTACCGTATGGCCGCCGTCGAGCAGCTGCGCGCGTTCGCCGACCTGCTGGCGGTGCCGTTCGACGTGGCGTTCACGGCCACCGACGTGCGCCGCCTGCTGCAGCAGCACAAGAACCTCGACCGCGTGCTGATCGACACGACCGGCCGCAGCCCGCGCGACCGCGCGGCGATGCCGCTGCTCGAGGGCAACCTGCGCGCCGGCGGCGCGGCCACGCTGCTGTGCCTGTCGGCCGGCACGCGTGCGCGCGACTGCCGCGTCGTGTTCGACGCCTACGAGCCGCTCGGCATCGACGCGGTCTGCCTCACCAAGTGGGACGAGACGGTGGCCCCCGGCGAAGCGCTCGGCGCGGTCGTCGAGGCCGGCCTGCCACTCTCGCACCTCTGCATCGGCCAGGAAGTGCCGGCCGACATCCTCGGCGCCGAAGCGTACCAGCTGGCCCGCGCCGCGTTCGACCTCGAGCCCGCCGGAGCGTCGGCATGAGCCTCCTGCCCGCCAATCCGCCGAAGCCGTCGGTCCCGCACCAGGCCCAGGCGCTGCAGATCCCGCGCCCGACCGCGACGCCGTGGCTCGCCCTCGCCGGCGCCAAGGGCGGCGTCGGCAAGACGACGCTCGCGGTGAACCTCGCGGTGCTGCTCGCGCGCACCGGCCACCGCGTGCTGCTGGTCGACTTCGATCCCGGTTGTGGCAACGTCGCGGTGCACCTGCGGCTGCAAGGCCGCTTCGACCTCGACGACGTCGCCGCCGGCACCTGCTCGGCGGCCGACGCGCTGCTCGACGGCCCGGGCGGGATCCGCGTGCTGCTCGGGCGTTCGGGCCCGACGCTGCTGCTCGGCGACGATCCGGCGCCGCGCCTGCGGGCGATCGCCGAACTCACCGCCGTGGCCAACTCGTTCGACGTGGTGGTGCTCGACACCGGTGCCGGCCTCGGCCAGGCGACGCTCGCCGTCACCGAACGCGCCGACCTCGTGCTCGCGGTGACGACGCCCGACGCGGCGGCGGTCACCGACACCTACGCGCTCTGCAAGGTGCTGCACCTGCGCGGCCGGCCGCTGCCGCAGCTGGTCGCGAACCGCGTGCAGACGCGCGAAGAAGCGATGCGTACGGCCGCGAAGCTGGCCGGTGTGACGCGCAAGTTCCTCGGCAAGGACCTGACGCTGTGCGGCTTCGTCGCCCGCGACGCGAAGGTCGAACACGCGGTGCTGGCGCAGGAGCCGGTGGCGCTGTTCGGCACGGGACCTGGGCTCGACGACCTGCAGAGCCTCGCTGCGGCGGCGTTGGCGGCCTTGCCGCCGGTGCGTCGCACGCTGCCAGCCCCGGTGGCAGTGCCGCGGCCGGTGCGGCTGCGGCCGGCCGCGACCTGAGGGTCACTTCACGACCACCTGGACACGTTCGCCGAGCATCGCCCGCAGCTCCGTCGCCAGCTGGTCGAGGCTCTCGCGACCCGTGACGGTGTTCGGCACCAGCTCGACCCGACGCAGGTTCGCGAGCGCCTGGAGCGGCCGCAGCGAGTTCGCGGTGGGAGCTGGCTCGCAAACGAGCCGCAACAGCTCCAGCTTCGCCAGGCGCGGCAGCACGGCGACCAGCGCACCGGGATCCTTCCCCACCTGCAGGCGCAGACCGCGCAACCGGGGCGCACCCGCCAGGATCTCGAGCAAACGCGGCGGCACGGGCACGCTCGCCTCGAACTGCTCCAGGGGGACCTTGCCCACCACGTCGATGAGCGCCTCTACCCGCTCGGCGTCGATCGGCCCGTTCCACGCCAGGGAACGCAGCCCCGGGAGCGCTGCGAGGAGGCGGAGTTCGCCCGCTCCTGCCCAATCGCAGCCCGTGAGCCGCACGGCCTGCAGGCGCGGCGACAAGGCCGCCAACGCCCCCGGTTCGCCGGCGAACCCGGTGAGTCCCAGGTCGAGCAGGCGCGGAGCTGCCGTGATGGACCGCAGCATCGAAGTGGTCAGCGGCACCTGCCGCCCCTGACCCGGCATGCACATCAGATCCAGTGACCGCAGCTGCCGCAGCGCACCGATCGCAGTGGCCACCTCCTCGGAGATCGGCACGCTGTCGATCCACAAGCGGTCGAGCAGGGGCAGGGTGCCGAGTGCCTGCAGGCCTTCGCGAGTCACGGGCAGACCGGACAATGCAAACAGGCGAAGCTGCACGAGCTCGGCGCACGCACCACCGATCGCCGCATCGAAGGGAACGTCGTCTTCCCCCGCAAAGGCGAGGGTCTGGAGCTGTGGTGCCGCCCGAAGTTCGCGGATCGCCTCGGGAGAAGGCACCCCCCCGTGCGACAAAAGCAACGTCTGCAGGTCCTGGATGCGCGCCACGGCAGCCAGGAACTCGACCGAAGCTGGACCGCCGCCCTGGCGCGACGCGCCGACCGCGAGACGCCGCACGCCACGCTCGGGCAACTTGGCCAACGCTTCGAGGTCCGCGGGCACGGAGAACACGTCGGCGCCGAAGAGGTCGTCGTCCGCCGCCGGGAACACCGGGTCGAACGCGCCAGGTTGCTGCGCCTCGTCCAACCCTTCTCGCCGCATCCAGCCGACCCCGACGGCGACCGCGAGCCCGAGCAGCATCATGGCCGCCATCAGCCACTGGCCCACCACCGAACGGCTCCCGCCGGCCGCTTCGTCGGCGCGCAGCGGCGCGTCCAGCACCACCGCGATCTCGGCTGCGAACAACCGCTCGCGCGCGCGCGCGTGCACTCCCGTTCCGTCGTCTCGTTCCGTCGTCATGATTGCCTCCGCAGTCGTCGTTCGATGCAGGCGCGCAGACCATCGCGCAGCCGTCGCAGTGCCGTCTTGACGCCGTCGGGCGTCATCGCCAGAGCCGCCGCGATCTCGGCGCGGCCTTCGTGATCCGCATAGTGTCGGTGCAGCAGGTCGCGGCTTCGTTCCGGCAGTTCGCCGACGCACGCCCGCAGCGCGTCGATGCGCGCGTCGCCGTCGTCGCCGCATTCACGCTGCCACACCTCGTCGGCCCCTTCGACCTCGCGCCGGGCGTGCCGCGACCGCCGCTCCCGCAGCAGCAGGTTCTTGGCGACGCCGCGCAGGAACGCCCCGACCGCGCGTGGCCCGCGGTCCTCGAGCCCCTTGTGCAACACCAGCACGAACGTCTCCTGCACCAGGTCGTCGAGGCGATCCACGCCGGCGCCGAGCACGAACAGGTAGCGCCGCAGCATCGGTGCGTGCGGGGCCAGTTCGAGGGTGCCGGGAGGAGCCTGGCTGTCGCGGGTCTGCGCCATCGTCCGTGGTATCGCGGGACCCCGTGGCAAAGGGTTCGGCGTTCCCGACATTTTCCCGCGCGCTACCGGAACAGCCGACCGAGGTGCTCGAACAGCACGACGTAGGCGTTCTGCGCGAACGCTTCGGGACGCAGGAACTGCACCGCGTAGCCCGGCGTGCCGCGGAACGGCCGCATCACCCAGGCCAGCTGCACGCCGGCGAACGCGTAGAGCACGAGCCAGCTGGCCAGCGTGCGGCGGTGCCTCGGGTCGCGCGCGATCAGGGGGCGGTAGTGGCGCGCCAGCACCTGCTGGGCGGCCAGCGTGGCGACGCCGAGCAGCACCGCGTCGAACAGCGTCAGCGCGTAGGGGTCCGCGACACTGAGCGGGGACAGCACTGCGAACGGCGCCAGAGCGCCCAGCGTCAGCCCGAGCACCGCCTGGGCCGACAGCAGGCCGCGCATCGCAGCGGCGAAGTCGTCGCGCAGGCCCAGCACGGCGTCGATCACCCAGAAGCTCGGCAGGCACAGCAGCGAGCTCGCCACCAGCAGCAGGGGCAACTTCACGGCGGCGAACACCGCGAGCCACGGTTCGGCCGACGAGGCGCCGAGCACGAGCCCGAACAGGGCGCTGCCGCTCGCACCGACGGCGAGGCAGGACCGTGCGTCCGGCGTCCCCGGCAGGTCCCCGCGCAGCAGCCGTTCGGCGGCGGCGATCACGAGAACAGGGCCCCGATCACGCGCACGAGCCCGAGGAAGACGTTGTCCTCGCGCGGCCGGAACCAGGCGAACTCGAGGTTCGGGGTGCCGACGAACGGCCGCAGCAGCCACGCCATCTGGGCCCCGACGACGCCGTAGACGAAGCCCCAAAGCCCGAGGAGCCGATGCGCCTCCAGTTCGGCGACGGGCACGGCCGGCCGCACGGGCTTCGCTTCGGGGCCAGCCTCCGCCACAGGACCGACCACGCTCGTGATCGGCAACACGGCCGCCGTCATGCGGCGCAGGGTCGACAAGCCGAGCAGCCCGCCGATGGTGAAGAAGGCGACGTTCAGCAGCAGCATGAACTCGTAGCTGTCGGTGCTCGCGGCGAAGAACGCGAACACCGGGGCCAGCCCGGCGAGCACGGCGGTGTGCACGACGATCGCGGTCAGCAGCATCCGCAGGGTCGCCCGCAGGCCGAGCGGCAGCCGCTTCAGCGCGGCGAACACGTACAACGACGGGAACGTGACCAGCAGGGTCAGCAGGAACAGCAGCGGCACCTTCATCGCCGACGCGAACGCCTGCAGCCAGGCGTGGTCGGCGCCGCGGAACAGGCTGCACGCACCGAGCGACAGCCCGTAGATGCCGCCGAGCAGCAGGGCCAGCGCCACCATCAGCCGAGCGGTCGCCCGCGGTTCGGGGGCCTGTTCGCGACCGGGTCCGCCGGCATCGCCGCGCAGCACCCGATCCAGAGTGGACAACATCTCCTGCAGTCGCATGGCGGCAGCGTATGAACTTTGCCTTGCAAAGCCATCCCCCCGCCGGGCCTCGGGGGATTGCCGACTTTCCTGCACCCGGTGGCGCCGCCGAGGACACTGATCCTGCAGATGCACTCGTCCCCACCGCCGCCAGAGCTGGCCTCGACGCCGATGGCACCGACCTCGGCAGCCGGGGCCGGCGAAGTCGCCCCGTCGCTGACGGCGCTGCTCGCCGAGCACCAGCGGCCGCTGTGGCGCTACCTGCGCCTGCTCGGCGCCGACCCGGACGAAGCGGACGACCTGCTGCAGGACACCTTCGTCGCGTTCGCGACCCGCGCCGGCGAACGACCACTCGCCGCCCCTGGTGCGTTCCTGCGCGGCATCGCCAGGAATCTGCTGCTGACCGCCCGACGCAAGAGCCGCCGCCGGCCCCCGACCGACGACTGGGCCTCTGCCGTCGACCAGCTCGCCGAGCAGCACGGCGACGCGTTCGCCGACACCCAGGTCGAAGCCTTGCGCGACTGCCTGCAACGCTTGCCCGAGCGCGCGCGACAGGCCGTGCAGTGGCATCACGTCGAGGGCCTGTCGCGCCGCGACACCGCGACGCGGCTCGGGCTCGGCGACGAAGGCACCAAGTCCCTGTTGCAGCGCGCCCGCCGACTGCTGCGCGACTGCCTCGAACGCCACGACCGCAAGGAGCAGAACCGATGAACCCGAAGACCCTCGAAGCCGTCCAGGATCGCCATCTCGAGCTGCTGCTGGAGGAACTCGGTGGACGCCGTTCGCCGATCGACTGCGCCGAACGCGTGGTCGTAGCCCTGTCGACGGGAGTCCCTCGGCGGACGGCGCCTCGGCGCCTCGTCGGTCCGCTGGTGGCCCTGGCCGCAGCCGGCGTGGTCGTCGCCGTCGCCCTGTGGAAGCACGAGCCGACACCGCGGGCTCCGGTGCCAGGCGACGCGAAGACCGGGTCGACGGCCGTGGCCCAGCATCCGCCGGCGAAGGCGGAATCGCCCGCGACGCCTGCTGCCCCGCAACACCCGAAGGGCACCGACCCGGCCGACCTCGCCGCCGCGCGGGGTGCCGAAGCCATGCTCGCCGCCGAACGACGGGTCGCCGTGATGGCTGCCGAAGGGCGCCTGCCAGCGCGGCTGGTGCCGTTCGCCTCGCTGTCGGCCTGGGAATACACCGACGGTCTGACCGGCATGCCCGCGTCGGTGCGGAGTCTCGCCGACACCGACGTGACTCTGGTCGGCTTCATGCTGCCGATCGACGAGGTCGAGAACGTCACGCAGTTCCTGCTGGTCGAGTCGCTGTGGTCGTGCTGCTACGGCACGCCGCCGGACCTGCACCAAGTCGTGCGGTGCGTGATGCCCGCCGGGCAGACCGTCGACTACACGTTCGAGCCCGTGCTGCTGACCGGCACCCTGACCGTCGCTCCGACGGTCGAAGATGGCTACATCGTCGACATCTTCCAGCTGCAGGTGACGAACTTCACGCCGCTGCTGCCGCACTGACGGGCTCGCGGCAGGGCTATCCCTGCGGCAGGTTGCGGCGGCGCCGCTCCGCCCGCCGGGCCCAGAACCACGGCCAACCGGCGAACGCCGCCAACGCCAGGTAGTAGGCCGGCCCCGCGATCGGGTCCCGATCGAACAGCACCTGCCAGGGCGTTCGCCCGAGCAGTCCGCCGAGCGCACACTCCGCGACGAGCAGCAAGGCGACCGCCACAGCGCCGACGAGCCGCTGCTCGCGCACCGTCAGGTCCGCGGTCCGACGCTGGCGCCATCGGGCCAGCACCGCCGAAGCCAGCACCATCACCGGCAGCTCGACGAGCTCGGCCGTGCGTTCGCCGAGCCGCGGAACCAGCAGCGGCACCCGCACGCTGCCGAGCAGGAACCCGACCGCGAACACGCACGCGAAGTAGACGAACCCGGCCCGGGCGATCCGCATCCCGCCATCGTGCAGACCGCCTGCCGCGAGCGACAAGGTGGACCGGTGTCGGGAAGTGCGGCAGCCGTTGTGCGGAAACCGTCGAACGTGCCCACGAACCCGCCAGCCGGCACCGGCCAGGACTACGGGAAAGCCCGATCCGACCGGAGGTTCCGTGCTCCGGTCTCAACCTGCGGCAGACGGCTTGCCGATAGCGAGGCCGGCAAGCAATGAAGTCGGGCAACGGCAGCCAAGAACTGACGCGCCTCATCACGGCCTACCTCACCAGCATCGCGTTCGGGACGACGTTCCTGGTCGCGACGGTGGTCGGCGTGGACGGCAGCACCGCGCTCTGGCGAAGCATCGTCAGCGCCGGCATCGCTCTCGTCGCCGGCAACCTGCTGGCCCCGCCCGTCGTCGACGCCGTGCTGACCGCCATCGCCCGCGAAGAAGCCAAGCGCGCCGCCGAGAAGGCCAAGGAGGACGCTTGAGGGGCGACACCGCCAGGATGCTGCGCTCGGTGGTCGATCGCGACCGCCTGATCGAGCAGTACCTGCCGCTGGTGCGCTACGTGGTGGCGCGCCTGCCGGTGACGCTGCCGGGCTCACTCGACCGCGACGACTTCTACTCGGTCGGGGTGATGGGGCTGATGCACGCGGCTTCGACGTTCGACCCGGGGCGCGGCGCCTCGTTCAAGACGTTCGCCTACACCGCGATCCGCGGCGCCATCCTCGACGAGGTGCGCAAGCACGACCCCGTGCCGCGCAACCGCCGCGACCGGCTGCGCCAGATGGACCGCACGAGTTCGGCGCTCTACGCGACGCTCGACCGCGAACCGACCCTGGCCGAGCTCGCCAAGGCGATGGGCTGCAGCGAACAGGACCTCGACGACGACCTGCAGGCGCTGCACACGAGCCGCACGCTGTCGCTCGACGAGCCGTACGGTTCCGAGGACGAGGGCAGCACGTCGCTGGCGAGCCTGATGCAGGCCGAGGACTCGCCCGATCCGGCCGCCGCCGCGACCCAGCGCGAACGCCTCGAGCTGCTGACCAAGGCGATCGCCGAGCTGCCGGACACCGACCGCCACGTCGTGGTGCTCTACTTCCACGAGCAGCTCTACCTGAAGGAGATCGGGCAGGTGCTCGGCGTCACCGAGTCGCGCGTCAGCCAGATCCTGACCCGCGCGACCGAACGGCTGCGGCTCAAGATGAAGGAGCAGGAGTGAGCCGTGGACCCGCTGCGCGCGATGTCGCCGGTGACCGGTTCGATCCGCGTCGGGGAACGGCAGGCGGGCGGCCAGAAGCAAGCCGAGCGGTTCCGCCAGGCTCTGCAACAGGGCACCGACGGGCGCGGCGAGGCAGCCGCGGGTGACGACGGCGGCAGAGCCCAACAGGCCATACGAACGGGGCTACAGCCCCGGGCGGCCGACGACCGAAAGGACCTGCAACAGGGCCGCCACGTCGACGTGTTCGCGTAGCGGCCTCCCCCGACGATGGCCGAGAGCAACAACAGGAGCGGCGTGATCCGCCGCGACGCGGTGAAGCTGGTGGCCAAACCAGCGCTGATCGACTGCGGTGTCGGTGGCGAAGGCCACGCGGCGCGTTCGATCGCGGTGGTGCCGCTGCTCGACGGCGATCGCATCGCCGGCTTCGAGATCCGCTGTGGCTGCGGCGCCACAGCCGTCGTCGAGTGCGTCTACGGAAAGGAGTCCCCCGCATGAACCCCGTGCTGCGTTTCGTCCTGCTGGCAATGGTGCTGCTGCCGGCCGTGACCCTCGGCAGTTGCCGTTCGGCCGCCCGCCTGCTGGTCGAGCCATCGCCGACCGATCCACTCGACGGCTACGAGGGCATCCTGCCGCGCTCCGGCATCCAGACCGAACTCGACTACGGGCCGAAGCAGGAACTGCTGCTCAGCAAGTTCACGGCGCTGACGGAGACCAACACCAAGTTGGTCGAGCGCTGCCGCGAACTCGAGGAGAAGAACAACAGCCTGCTGTCGCAGCTCGGCAAGGAAGGCTCGGAGCTGGCGAAGGAGCGCGCGCTGCGCGCCCAGGCCGAGGCCGAGACCGAGCAGCTGCGGCAGCGCCGCCGCGACCTCGAGGCGCGCATCCTCAGTCTCTCGATCGAGAAGGCGAAGCTGGAGCAGGCGACGTTGACGTCGCGCATCCAGGCGCTCAGCGCGTCGCTCGAGGAGATCAACTCCGGCGCCATGGAGGCCGCGGCCCCGCCGCCGCGGAACCGCTGATGCGCGCTCCCTCCGCGTTCCCGGTCGTGCTCGGGCTCACCCTGCTGGCGACCGCCGGTTGCCGGATCGAGGCCCCGCCGCGGCCCAAGGTCGTCAACAGCTACCTCGCCGAGCGCGCCGACCTCGCCAACGTGCGGCGCATCATGGTGCTGCCGTTCGCCCACGAAGCGGGCGTCACGATCAACTGCGACAGCGTGCGCGACGCGTTCGTCGCCGAACTGCAGAAGCTGCGCCGCTTCGAGGTCGTGCCGCTGCCGAGCGAGGCGCAGGAGGACGAGGAGTTGAACTTCTCGCTCAGCCGCGGCCGCCTGTCGACCGAGGCGATGGTCAGGCTCTGCAATCGCTACTCGCTCGACGGGCTGTTCCTCGGCTCGGTGACGTCGTGGCGCGCCTACACGCCCCCACATCTCGGGCTGCGCACGCAGCTGGTGTCGGTGCACTCCGGTTCGCCGATCTGGGCGGTCGACGCGATCTACGACGCGAACGACCTTTCGACGATCAGCGACCTGCGCCACTTCGTCGAGGCGACGCAGCAGGACGACGGCAACCTGCACGGCTGGGAGCTGACGCTGCTCGCGCCGACGAAGTTCACCACCTACGTGGCGCACCGGTTCGTCGGGACCTGGGTCGAGGACTGATCGCCAGCCGAAGGGGTGCTGCGGGCACCCGCGCGGCACTTGCCGTGTCCTTCCACCCCAGATATGGGCTGGGTGCGTGGACACCGCCCGGGATCCGGACACCGCTCGCAGAGA
>JAEUHU010000030.1 GCA_016793305.1 Planctomycetota bacterium | reverse complement strand
GGCGCGGCCTGCGTCCCTTGCTCGGAACGCTCGCGGCCCAGCGTGGTCCCATCGTGCTGGCGGTGCATCTGCAGGTGGACGACCTCGTGGCCAAGCTCGCCGCCGACGAGAAGCCGTCGTTCGTCGCCGCGTTGGTGCTGGGTGGCGAGGCCGCGAGCGACCTGCCCGAGCTGGCGACCTCGATCGGCGACCTGCTGCGACGCGCCGAGCTCGGGGCGATGCAGGAGCACACCGTCGCCGGGGAGCCGCTGGCGATGCTGCAGCTGCCGTTCGGCCAGCTGTCGATGCCCGTGGTGCGCGACGGCAACCTGCTGATGCTGTTCGGCACGCGGCTCGACCGGGATGCCGAACGGTTCTTCAACGTGCCGGCGGATCAGCGGTTCTCGTTGTCGCCGGAGTTGCGCCAGGCGGCGACTGCGCTCGTGCTGGACGTCGGTGCGACGTTCGATTCGCTGCAGGGACAGCTCTCGGAACTCGAAGGTGCTGGCGACGACGCCGAGAGCCTGGCCAAGGTCCTGCCGATGCTCGAGCTGCCGGCACTGCGGCGCTTGAGCTGGCGGTTGTTCGCCGACGGGACCTACGTCGGGCAGGAGGCCGTGGTCGACCTCGCCGGGCCACTGCGCGGTGTGTGGAAGGTGTTGATGCCGCCACGCGGAGCGCCGGCGGCCGTGCTCCAGTACTTGCCGGCAGCCGCGACCACGTTCGCGACCAGCGTCTTCGATCCGAGGGCCTTCCACGACCTCTACGTGCGCATCTTCGACGGCCTGGGCGAGGCGGTGCCGATGTCGCGCGCGGGGTTCGAAGAGCTCCTGCTCGAGAAGCTGAAGCTGCGCCTGAAGGAGGACGTGCTCGACCATCTCACCGGCGAGATGTTGCGCATCGACGATCTCGCCGCGGCCGCCGCAGGCGTCGACGAGGACGAACTCGCGGCGCGGCTCGATCGCCTCGACACGGAGTACGGCGATGGCTGCTTCGTGCTGCCGCTGCGCGACGGCCAGGGCTTCGCGGCCGCCCTCGAGAAGTCGGTGCGCGCCTTCGGTCTGCACGCGGCGCGCAAGAGCGACGAGTATGCAGGCACCAAGGTCCATCGAGTGGTCGTGTTGGGCAGCTACGTCGTCGAGTACGCCGTCACCGACAAGCTCCTCGTGGTCGGCTTCGGCGGGCGCGACGGCACGGTGCGCAACCTGCGCAGCGTGCTCGACGCCGCGGCCGCGCAAGCCACCGGCCCGTCGACCGTGTCGTTGCCGACGGTCGTGCAGTCGCGCCTCGAAGGGCTGCCCGACGGCTGGAGCGACATCGACGCGGCGTCGTTGGCCGATGCGGTGGCTGGCATGCTCGGCTACTTCGCACAGATCGAAGCCCTGGCCGACGAGGCGCTGGCCGACGACGACGCGGAGCTGCACGAAGTGTTCGCCGACTACCTGCCGATCGGCGAGGCGCTGAAGCGGTTGCGGCCGGCCCTGCTCCAGCACGGGGCGGACGTGGCCGTGACCGTCACCTACAAGACCGACGGCCGCATGGTGCTGCGCTCGCGCTGGTGAGCGAGTGGGTGGGCGGGTGGGGGACGCGTCCGCTTGCCGGACGCTGCGCCGCTTCTCGCGCGAGGCGTGTTCGGCAAGCGGACATCCGGCATCAGGTGTGCGCTGGCGTGTGCGAAGACGCACGGTGGCGTCGGTGTCGCGCCGGTGCGATGGGGGGTTGCCGTGCATGCGACGGGCCCATCGAATCGCGCGGCCGCTCGCCGCATCGACATCGCCGCAATCCGCGGCGAACGATGCCCGCGGCTCCACGAGGTTCGTATGCACTCTCGCTCGTCCGACTCGCACCATGCATCCCGAGGCGCTCTCGCCTCGCTCGCCGCCACCTGCGCAGCGCTCGCCACGCTGCCCGCCCAGACGCTCGTCGACCCGACGCTCAGCGTGGCGACGGTCGTCAGCGGCCTCAATCAGCCGATCGCCATGGCGTTCCTCGGCGCCGACGACTTCCTCGTCACCGAGAAGGGCACGGGTCAGGTGAAGCGCGTGCAGAACGGCGCCGTCACCGGCGTCGTGCTCGACCTCGCGGTCAACTCGACCAGTGAGCGCGGCCTGCTCGGCATCGCCCTGCACCCGCAGTTCCCGCAGAACCCCGGCGTCTACCTGTTCCACACCGAGAGCTCGACCGGCGCCGACAGTGGCCTCGTCACCGACGTGCCGCTGCTCGGGAATCGCGTCGACCGCTTCGTCTGGAACGGCAGCACGCTGGTGTTCGACAGGAACCTGGTGCGGCTGCGCGCGCTGCAGAACGACGCGAACAGCGTCACCGACCTGGCGAACCCGACCAACAACCCGCTGCCGCTGCCGCGCGGCAACCACAATGGCGGCGTGCTGCGCTTCGGCCCCGACGGCAAGCTCTACGTGATCGTCGGCGACGAAGGCCGGCGCGGCCTGTTGCAGAACAACCTCGACGGCCCGTCGCCGGACGACGAGTTCGGCGGCCCGCTGCCCGACGCAGCCCACACGACCGGTGTGGTGCTGCGCCTCAACGCCGACGGTTCGGCACCGTGGACCAACCCGTTCTACCTGTTGGGTGCTTTGGTGCGCATCTTCCACCAGACCACGACCGGCCAGGAGGTCGGCACCACGCTGCAGCGCCTCTACGGCTACGGCGTGCGCAACAGCTTCGGCATGGCGTTCGATCCGCAGTCGGGTTCGCTGTGGACCACCGAGAACGGCGGCCGCGCGTTCGACGAGATCAACCGCGTGACGCGCGGCTGGAACGGCGGCTGGATCCAGGCGATGGGGCCGACGAGCCGCATCACCGACTATCAGGCGATCGAGGTCGGCGTCGGCATCGGCGCCACCGGGCCGGTGGGACTGCAGCAGCTGCGCTGGCCGGCAACCAACATCGCCGACACCGGCAACGAAGCGAGGAGCCGCATGCTCCACCTGCCCGGGTCGCACTACGAGGATCCCCAATTCAGCTGGAAGCACGTGACGCCGCCGGCCGGCCTCGGCTTCGTGGCCGGCAACGGGCTTGGCGCTGGCTATCGCGGCGACCTGATCGTCGGCTCGGCGGTGTTCCGTCCGGTGGCTGCGCCGCCCAGCGTGCTCGCCAATCCGGGCAACCTCTACCGCTTCCGGCTCAACCCGCAGCGCACCGCGTTCGTGTTCACCGATCCGGCGCTGCAGGACAAGGTCGCCGACAACACCGGCCGCGACGACTGGCAGACCGAGCAGTCGGAGCTGCTGTTCGGCAGCAACTTCGGCATCGTGACCGACATCCAGACCGGGCCCGACGGCGCGCTCTACCTGGTCGGCACGTCGAGTGGCACGGTCCGCAAGATCTGGAAGCCCTGATCAGGACAGCACGGGGTGCGCCGTGCCGGGATGGTTCCGGCGCAGGCCGGCCAGCCCCGTCAGAAGCAGCAGCGCCGCCAGCGTCACGACGCCGACGCCGGACGTGGCGGCGACCCAATCGGCCCACGCCGTCTGCTGCACGGCCGTCGTGAAGCTCGCGACGTCGCGGCCGCGAACCAGCACGTCGAGCCCGACCGCGGCGCCACCGGCCGCGGCGGCGAACAGCGGCAGCGCCGGGATCCAGCCGAAGCCGGCCAGACGCCGCATCGTGCGTGCGACCTGCAGCGCCAGCAGACCGCAGGCCAGCGCTGCGACCATGCTGCCGATCGCGTTCGCGAACGGGTGCCAGGCGTTCTCGGCGGCGAGGCCGCCGACGAAGGCCATGGTCGCGACGCTCGCGCTGGTGAGGCCGAGTCGGTCGGCGCGCGCCCGCAGCAACAGCCACGCGGTGAGCGCGAGGCCGGCGAGGCCGAACGACACCGGTGGCAGGCGCCACGTGCCGAAGTGGCTCTGCACGACGACCACGCCGAGGCTCGAAAGGGCGAGCAGGCTCGTCGCCGACTGGAGCCAACGTCGCGAGCCGCGGCGCCGCAGCGCGCTGCAGGTCGAGACGATCCCGGCGGCGATCACCACGGCCATCAGGGCGACCAGCACTGCGACCACCTTGGCGCGCGCCGTCGCGCGCTCGTCGTCGAGTCGGGTGATCGACTGCTGCACGACCTCCGGCAGTTCGCTGCCGTGCTTGTTGCGGGCCACCTGCAACAGCAGCTGGTCCGGCAGCTCCATGGTGGCGAGCCGTTCGCCGGCGAGCGAACGCAGCGGTGCGTCGGACGCCGCGCAGAACACGCGGTACCACCACCACGGGCCGAGTCCGAGCGCGCGTTCGGCCGCAGCCAGCCGCGCTGCGAACCCGGGCTCGTCGAGGGCGCTGCCATCGCCGGTCTGCAGGCGCGCCGCGAGGGGCACGACCAGTCGTTCGAGTCGCGCCGGCTCGGTGCCGGCCTTCGCGAACAGGTCGCGCGCCCGCTCGTCGATCGTGCGCAGGTGCGGCAGCAAGCCGTCGTCGACCATGCGCGCCGGGATCCGGGCGAGCACTTCGAAGGTGCGGGCGGTCGAGCGGCCGTCCGTCAGCGCCGTGGTGAACGCCGCATCGTCGCCCTGCGCGGCGAGGTCCCGCAAGGTCCCGGCAGCGGTGAGCACGGCCTGCCGCCAGGCAATCGCGTCGGCGTCGGCGGGCTTGGCGCGCGACTTCCCGGCGAGGAACGCATAGACGCGCGGCCCGCCGGCCTCTCCGTCGAAGCCGCCGAACCAACCGTCCAGCACCCGCACGCTGCAGGTGGCGAGCGCATCGGGGCCGACGTCGTCGACGAACCAGCGTTCGGGGCCAGGCGGGCTCGAGACGTCGACGCCCCAGGAGAATCCGGGTTGGTCCGTCATCGTCATGCGTGCGTGGATCTCGACCCGATGTGCCGGATGGTCGTGGGACGGAGCGAGGTCCTCGGCTCCCGGCAGGCTCCAGGTGAGCCGGTGGGGCGCTTCGGCGAGTGCACGCGTCGGCGACAGTTGCCACCGCGGCAGGCCCGTGCCGACGCTGATCCACGTCTGCAGCGGTTGGTCGAGCTCGAGCGAACTGCGCAGCGTCGTTCCCATGTCCCACCCCGTGCCGTCGACGCGCAGGCCGGCCATCGCGAAGTCGTAGAAGTAGCGTTCGGCTGCGTCGCGGACGCCGACCGCCCACGAGGCCACCAGGTTCTGCGGCTCCGCTTCGCCGGCGGGCCAGAGCGGCACACGCTGCGGGTCCGCGGCCTGCAGGCGGAGCCAGTGGTGGTAGCGGGCGCGATCCTGGCCCGTGAGGGTCGCGAAGTGGCGCGACAGGGCGTCGCCGCGCAGCACGACGGCGCGTTCGCCGAGCGCGCGGGCCAGCAGGTCGCTGGCGCCAGCACCGCGGTGCGTGGCCCACCACGCGGCGAAGTCGGTGCTCGGGTCGGCGCCCGTGTGGTCGGACAGCCAGGCCGCCACGTCGACGGCACCGCCGTCGCCGGTGCCTTGCAGTTCGAGCGCGAACGCGATGCGCGCCTGCCATGCCTCGTCCCGGGATCGTTCCAGCGTGCGCAGCGCCAGCACCTTCGCCTCTGCGCCACGACCGCCGTCGACGGCGAGGTGCCGGGTGGCTGCTGCAGGTCGCCAAGGCAGGTCGGCGATGGCGCACAGCACGTCGAGTGCTTCGCCGCGCACGAAGCCCGCCAGGTCCTTGTCGTCGATCAGGTCGGCGAGAGCTCGCACGATCGTGGGGTCGGGGCCACCCCACTGCAGCGGGCCATGGCCACCGAACGTCGCTTCGCGCAGGTGCGCGCGCAACCGTTCCCGGGCCGCCGGTGCCAGCGCATCGGCGCAGGCCCACGCCGCGACGAGTGCGCCGGTCGCGTCGAACTCGCCGAGCCGCAGGTCGAACGGCCGTTCCTCGGCGAACGCCACCGCCGCCGCCAGCAGGCGCCCGGCGGTGCGCCACTCGGCGTGGGCCGGGTCGCTCCAGAACGGCCGCAGGCGCCGGACGACGGTGCTCCACGCGAACACCGAGCGCGGCTGGTTCGTCGGCTCCGCGGGCCGCGCCATCGCGGTGTCGATCGCGGCGCGCAGCGTGTCGGTCGCCGCCGCGGGTTCGCCCGCCAGCGCCTGCAGCGCCGCGAGCTCGCCGGAGTACGCGTCGAACTGGACGCTGCGCAGGCTGCGCGGGCACTGCTGCAGCCAGCCGGCGAACTCGGCCGCGGCCGGCGCGCCTTCGCCCTTGCCGACGCGCTGCCAGGCCAGTTCGGCCCGGCAGTCGAGGATGCCGCGCCAGACGTGCGCGAGCAGCGACGACGAGGTCACGTCGTTGCCGTGGCGCAGCGCGCGCCCTTGGTCGGTGCCGAGCACTTCCCGGGCGAGGTCGTAGAGCTGCAGGGCGCCGACGTGGTCGCCCTGCTGTTCGCGGTCGTTGGCGGTGCGGATCGTCGCGTCGATCGCATCCGGTGTGCGTGCGCCGGGCGTCGAGAGGCCGAGCACCAGCGCGACCACGGCCGACGATGCGACTGCACCGAGCACGGCGGCGCGATTGCGGCCGAACCAGCGCTGCAGCCGGCGCCGCAGGTCCGGTCGCTGGGCCAGCACCGGCAGGCCCTGCTGGAAGCGGTCGAGGTCCTCGCGGAACGCGCGCGCGGTCGCGTAGCGTTCGTCGGGCAGCTTCGCGAGCGCCTTGGCGCAGACGAGTTCGAGGTCGCGCGGCACGCGCGGGTTGCGCTTCCTCAGCGCCACGGGCTCCTCCCGCAGGACCGCGTGCATGGTGTCGGCGAAGTTGTCGCGCCGGAACGCGGCCACGCCGGTCAGCGCCTCGTAGAGCATCGCCCCGAGCGCCCAGACGTCGGTGCGCTCGCCGACGTTGTCGCCACGCATCGCCTCCGGCGACATGTAGGCCGGCGTGCCCATGATCTGGCCGGTCGTCGTCAGTTCGACCGGCACGTTGCGATCGCGCGCGAGGCCGAAGTCGGCGACGAACGCGGCGTCGTTCGCGTCGAGCAGGATGTTCGCCGGCTTCAGGTCGCGGTGGATCACGCCATGGGCGTGGCTGTGTTCGATCGCCGACGCGACCTCGGTCAGCAGACGCACCGCGCGCGACGGCGGCATCGCGCCCTTCTTCAGCTCCTTGTCGAGCGAGGTGCCGTCGATCAGGTCCATCGTGTACCAGACGTGCCCACCGCTGCGGCCGACGTCGTGCACCGCGACGATGTGCGGGTGCCGCAGGCGCGCCAGGCTCTTCGCCTCGGTCTCGAAGCGACGCAGCAGTTCCTGGAACGAGCTCTCGCCCGGCTGCAGCACCTTGATCGCGACCTCGCGGCCGAGCGCACGGTGCCGCGCGCGGAACACCACGCCCATGCCGCCGCGGCCGAGTTCGCCCAGCACCTCGTAGGTGTCCGGCAGTTCGGTCGGTGTCGCGACCGCCGGCGCCGCCGCGAGGCAGTGCGCCAGGGCTGCGAGGGCGCGGCCGCAGTCGGCGACCACGGCGACCGACACGCCGTGCTGCTCGGCGAGGGCCGCGGATTCGGCCTCGGTCGGGGCCCTGCCGAGGGCCTGCAGGGCCGCGGTGAGGTCGGCGAGCCGTTGCTCGTGGTCGGGATCGGGAGGTGGGTTCATCGGGAGGACTCCTTGCCGAGCCCAGCACCGAGGCGGGCCGTCGCTCGGCCGAGCAAGCGGTGCACGGTGGTCGTCGGCAGCTGCAGGGTGGTGGCGATCTCGCGCAGCGAGCGCGCCTCGAAGAAGTGCTGCAGCACGACCTCGCGTTCGTCGGCGGCGAGCCCGAGCAGGGCCACACCGAGGCGCTCGTGTTCTTCGCTGCGCACCGCCGCGCTGCCCGGGCTGGTCGAGGCAGCGCACAGCTTGCTCGCCACGTCCGACCATGGCGACGCCTCGCTCGCCTGCTGCCGCTTGCCGGCGGCGAAGTGGTCGACCAGTGCGTGCAGGCGCCGTTCGGCGATGCGGCACAGCCACGCGACGAACGAGCCCGCACCGCGCGGTTCGAAGGTCGGCAGGGCTGGCAGGGCGGCGACCAGCGCGTCCTGCACCACGTCGGCGGGTTCGACGCGGGCTGCGAGTCCGGCCCCGAGCCGCGCCCGCACGTAGACGAGCAGCGGCGGCAGGGCGGCGGCGAACAGGGCGTCGCGCGCCGCGTCGTCGCCCGCCCGGGCCCGCTCGAGCAGGCGCAGCGTGGCCTGGCTGTCGCCGTACAGGGTGGGGGCGTCGGTCATGACGAGGAGGGAAGGGGATCCCGGCCCGCAGTGTTCCGCGAAATCCGCCCGGCACAAGGCTGCCGGCCGCAAGGGCCCGCGGGCCCCGGCCCCGGATTCCTGCGCAATCCCGGTTGTACGAAGGCGCTCCCGGACCTCGACGAGCTCCCTGCTCTCCAGGTCGCTCGCATGCCCTTCCTTTCCCATCTGGTCGCCGTCCTCGCTTCGCTCCCAGCAGCCCGTTGCCTGCCACTGCTGCTCACCCTGCTGTCCTGCCACCTGGGGCGCGCCCAATGCCCGAGTGGATGGGATCCGGCCGCCGGCGTGCCGGGCACCAACAACACGGTGTTCGCGACGACCCTGTGGGATCCGGACGGCCCCGGCCCGCAGACCGCGCGCGTCGTCGTCGGGGGACAGTTCACGACCGCCGGTGGCATCGCCGCCAACCGCATCGCGATGTGGGATCCGGCCACCAACACCTGGTCGGCGCTCGGCAGCGGCATGGACAACTTCGTGCAGTGCTTGGCGGTGCTGCCGAGCGGCGAACTGGTCGCCGGCGGCGGGTTCTCGACCGCGGGCGGTGCGCCGGCGCGGTCGATCGCGCGCTGGAACGGCTCCTCGTGGTCGGCCTTCGGCGGCCTGACGGAAGAACTGAACGGCTACGTCAATGCGCTGGCGGTGCTGCCGGGCGGAGCGCTGGTCGCGGCAGGCACCTTCGAGTTCGCCGGCTTCTCGCTGATCGGACGCATCGGCCAGTGGAACGGGGCGTCGTGGCTGCCGCTGGGCAGCGGCCTGAACAACCACGTGCACAGCCTCGCGGTGCTGCCCGGTGGCGACCTGGTCGCAGGCGGCTACTTCTCGCTGGCGGGCGGTGCGCCGGCAGACCGGATCGCGCGCTGGAGCGGCGCTTCGTGGTCGGCCCTCGGGGCTGGCACCAACGGCCCGGTGTTCGCGCTCGCGACCCTGCCGAGTGGCGACCTCGCGGTCGGCGGGTGGTTCCAGAGTGCGGGTGGTGCGCCCGCCGCGAACATCGCGCGCTGGACGCCGGGCACCGGGGCGTGGTCGACGTTCGGGTCGGGCATGGGCCTCGAGGTGAGCGCGCTCACCGTGCTGGCGAACGGCGAGCTCGTCGCCGGCGGCCGCTTCACGTTCGCGCTCGGTGGTCCCGCCAACTTCGTCGCGCGCTGGGACGGGGCGGCGTGGGTGACGGTGGGTGCAGGCCCCGATTCGTTCGTGCGGACGCTGACGGCGCTGCCGGGCGGCGGCTTCGTCGCCGGCGGCAGCCTGCTCGCCGCCGGTGGCGCGCCGGCGTCGTTCTTCGCGCGCGCGTGCGGCACCGTCAGCTGGGCGCCGATCGGCACTGGCTGTGCGAGCATCAGCGGGGTGACCGTGGTGCCGACGCTGAACGTGGTCAGCCTGCCGCAGCTCGGCAGTCCGTTCACGCTGGCGGCCGGCAACCTCGGCAGCGGCATGCCGTACATGGTCACGGGCCTGAGTCCGACGGTGCAGCCGCTGCAGCCGCTGGGCTACGGCTTCAGCGCCAGCTGCACGCTGTGGCCGACGCCCGACGTGGTGCAGCCGCTGGTCGCGGTCGGCGGGACGAGTTCGTGGGGCTTCGTGATCCCGAACGTGCCGTCGCTCGCCGGGGTGCAGATCTGGAACCAGGTGGTCGAGATCCAGGCGTTCTCCGCGGCGTCGAACGCCGGCGTCGGCGAGCTCCACTGACCAGTACCCGGGAGCGCGAATCCCTGCGGCGGATCCCGCGACCGAGGGCTTGAACCTGTGGGTCGCTCCGGCAGCCTTGGTGCTGCTCTCGACCCAGTTCATGCTGCCCACCTTCCCAACGCGTTCTCGTGTTCGCTGGACGAACGGAACCGCGCCAGTCGTCGAGACGACTCGGCGATGAACTCGTCCACCCTGCGCGCCCAACTCGGCCCGGTGCGCCTCGCGATGCACGGCGGGCAACGCCGCCGCATCGTGCTCGGGATGCTGCTCGGGCTCGCGGTCACCGGGCTGGTCGGTTGGCTGTTGCCGCCGGACTCGTCGATGCCCTGGCTCGCCGCGTCGATGGGGGCGTCGGCGGTGCTGCTGTTCGCGTTGCCGTCGAGTCCCCTGGCGCAACCGTGGGCGGTGGTCGTCGGCAGCATGACCTCGGCGGCCGCCGGCGTCGTCGCGGTGCACTGCGCCGGTGTGTTGCCGCAGGCCCTGGTGCCGGCCGTCGCCGCCGCGCTGGCCGCTGCCGGCATGCTGCTGCTGCGCTGCCTGCACGCGCCCGGCGGCGGGACCGCACTCGTGCCGGTGCTCGCCGGCATCGGCGATCCGACGTTCGTGCTGCACCCGGTCGGCGCGAACGCCGTGGTGCTGGTCGCGAGCGCTTGGCTGTTCCACCGGCTGTGCGGCCAGCGCTACCCGCATCCTGCGAACGAGACGCCGGCACCGCCCAGGAACACGCCGTTGCCGTTCGACGATGCCACCGTCGACGCGCTGCTCGAACGCCACGGCGACTGGATCGACCTGCCGCGCGACGAACTGCGCCAACTGCTCGCCGAAGCGGACGCGCTGCGCGCCGAACGTCCGCGCGGTGCCGACCGCGGGTGACGCGTGGGAGCGCGCCCCGAACCGTCGCGTGTCGCCGGGTGCGACCTCGCGCCCGCGGGGGGCCGGGCGCTCACCAGTCCTTGACCCGCATCTGGCCCAGGCAGTTGCCCCGCTCGGCGTCGCCGAAGAACGGCGGGAGGCTCCCGCCGCGCGCGTTCCAGCCGGTTCCTGCGGCGGACTTGCAGAACCCCTTGCCGATCGGCAGCGGCATCAGCTTGACGAAGTAGTGCTTGCCGTCGCGCCACACGTTCATCCACTGGTAGTAGTTCCGGTAGCACATCACGCACTCGATGTCCCCGGAGGAGACCGACGGCTTCACACCGAGGTCCTCGGGGAGCTCGCCGCCGACCAGGCTCAGGAGGCCCGGCAGGTGCTTCCCGCTCGGATCGATCAACCGGGTCGGATCGTCCTTGCTGACCAGCCGCAGCAGTCCGTGGTCGCCGTTGCCGTCGTTGTCGCAGTGGTGCTCCACGCCGACGCCGTGCGCCACCTCGTGCGCGACGGTCTCGGCGATCTGCTCGGCGGCTGTGTACGGCATCGGGATTCCCTGGGCCAGGTTGACCTGTTCCTGTTCGGCGGCCAAGCGGGTGATCTTGGCGGGAGCCACGCGCACGAACATGCAGTCCTTCGGGCTCGGGATCTTGTGTTCCCTGCCCGCCGGACCGCTGGAGGCCCCGACCGCCTTGGTCGAGTTCGGGTCCGGGTTCTCGTTGATCTCCACGACGACCCCGTACTGGCGGCCGCCGTGGCCCGTGCCGCTGTGTTGGTTCACGAGTCGGTCCGCCGGCAGATCTCCGGGCGGCAGGACGACCACCCCGATCCCCGACAGCTGCTCGAACAGCGTGAAGCCGGGCTCCAGCAGGGCGCCACCGGCGTTGACGACCAGCAGGTCCTTGCGCCGAGGGTCGAGCGCCTTCTCGCCGTTGGCGGTGCGCTGGTTGCGCGCCAGGCTTCCGCGCGTCACCAGGGATCGGTACTCCTCGAAGGCGGTCAGGCCGTCGCCGCGATTGGGGTTGTCGGACTGGTCGTCGTCGTCCTCGAGCGGCGAGATGCCGGCGCAGTGCCGCTGTTCCTCCCAGGCGTCGCCGATGCGATTCTGGTTGTCGTCCCTGGGGAGGCACAGGTCCGGATCGCCGGTCTCCTGCACCTTGCCGGCCGTGGCCCGACCGTCGACGAACAGGCACGAGGCCACGAGCCGGGTCAGGGCCGCTGCATCGGCGACGCGCAGCACGACGCGCGCCGAGGTCGCGCCTGCCTCGAGCAGGTCGATCTCGGTCGTCTGACCGCCCCCGCTCGGCTCCGACTCCGGCTCGGTGCGCAGGATGGTCACGTCGGGGCTCTGCCCGGTCGAGTCGGCGTTCAGGCACTCGCCTGGCTCCGCGGAGGTTCCCATCAGTCGCACGGTGATCCGCTTCGGCTGCAGCGTCGGCGCGCCGCCGCCCTTCTTCTGGACCCGCAGTTGGACCTCGACGGTGCGCCCGGCTTCGGTGAACGGGTCGGGCAGCCATTCGAGCCACCCGGCTGGCGGCACGATGACGAGCTCGTGGTCGCGGATCGTCATCGGCCGGAAGCCCCAGGTCGTCGTTCGCGACGTCGACTCGACGGCCGAGATGCCGCGGGCCGGATCCTCGTGCTCGTTGGTCACGACCGGCTTCGAACCGGCGAGTTCCAGCCCTTGCGCCGGCAGCGCCACCGAGTCGACCGCCAGTTCGGGGAACGAGCCCGGCGGCGTCGACACCGTGGTCTTGGACGGCCTGCCCGTGCCGGCCTTGGTGAGGCTGCTGCGCGTGGGGAAGCCGGCCTCCGGGTCCGACGGCGTGACGGACCACTGGTAGGTGCCCGACTCCACGTCCACCGCCAGCAGGATCTCGACCTTGGTCGTGCCGTTCCCCGAGTCCGTCCGCAGCTCGCTCTGGTAGCCGGCGTTGGGGATGGTCGTGAGGCTGCGCTTCTCCTTGGCGAGGTTGTAGACCAGTTCGCCTTCGCCGGACCATTCGGCCTGTCCTTCGTCGACCAGCGTCTGCCGCACGACGCCGCGGAACGTCGCGCTCACGACGTGCTGCTCGACGTGCTCGGAGACGACGCCGAGGTTCTGCGTGGCCCGTGCGACGAAGTGGTGGCTCATGGTGCCGGAGACCGAGAACTCCTCGACGCCCAGGATCCGCAGCGGTCCTTGGGGAGCGAGCGCGAGACAGGCGAGCAGGGCGGCGAACGTCATGGGGCCTTGGGGTGTCGTTCGTGCCGAGGCTTCCGACCACGGCGTCGACGGCTGCATCGTGGATGCGGCCCTGGTGTCGCGTCCAGGGGGCGAGACCGGGCTCATCGGCCACCCGCTGGCCTGCCCTTCGGACCAGGGAACGCCGCACCGTGCCGTCGGCGATCACTCCCGGCAGGCGGCCCGGATCCGCTCCAGCTTGATGTTCCGCTCCTCGAGGCTCGCCTCGGGATCGAACGGCGGCAGGCTCGGCCGCAGGACGAGCAGGCTGCTGGCCGCGAAGTCGCAGCGGCGCTGGCCTCGCCTCGGGCCGCGGAGCAGCGTGTGGTCGTCGAGCAACGAGATCAGCAGTCCGGCGATCGTGCCAGTGTCGGCAGGCGGCGTGCGCAGGCGGTTCGGGAGCGGTTCGGGAGCCTCCCCACCAGGGCACCAGACCGTGATCTCTGGTGGGTCGTTGCCGAGCGCTTCGATGGTCTCTGGCCCAAGGGCCGTTGGTCGTTGCTGGAACGCGGCGATCGCGCGCCGGCCGCCGAGCGCAACCAGCGTGCAGCCGACGACCTCCTGACGATCTCGGGTCGCCATCGTGCCGTCGTTCGGCAGTCGATCGGACAGCTCGTGCCACAGCTCGAGCATCGCCTCGATCGCCGGTCGTCGCCGATCAGTTCGTTTTTTCAGCCGATCGAGGGTCAGCACGTAGCGGCCGTCGGCCAGCGTGTACTCGACGCTGTCGCGTTCGAGCATCCGGCGCCCGGCGACGAGGGCGCGGGTGGCGTCGTGCACTCCACTGCGAGCAGCAGGTTGCTGCCGACGGCCGTGGGCAGGAACTGGCGCTTGGGAACTTCGACGATGCGGACCGCGGTCTGGGCCTCGGCGAGGCTGGCGAACAGCAAGAGGGCGACGGGGAACGCGAGGCTGCGGGTGGGCATGCGGAGCTCCTCGGCGCCGCATGGTGGTAGCGAGGATGGTCCGTCGCTTCTCGGTCGCGACCCCGGCGCACCGCGTTCAGCCGATCGCGTCGCGCAGCCGCTGCTGGGCCGCCGGGTCGAGGGCCTGCATCCTCGCGATGTTCCGCGCCGGCACGCCCTCGACGTCGGGGTAGGTCTCGCGTGCGCGGGTGATGCTGGCCTGGCGCAGCAGGTGCAGCATCGGGAACGGCGAGCGGTTCGTGTAGTTGTCGATCTGGTCCGGCTCGGTGTCGGCGAACTGGTAGCGCGGGTGGAAGCTGGCGACCTGCACGTGCTCGTCGAGGTCGAGCGCTTCGAGCAGCGCGTCGGCGTCGTCGAGGAAGTCGTTGTAGTCGAGGAAGTCCGCCAGCACGTGCGGGTGGATCAGCAGCGTCGTCTCGAGCGTCGCAGGGTCGCTGGCGACCAGCGTCTGCAGCGCGCGTTCGAGATCGCCGAGCAGGGCGCCGCGCGTCGTGGCGTCGCTGACGACATAGGCGATCAGGCCGCGCTCGAAGACCGGCCTGGCGAACGGGCACAGGTCGAGGCCGAGGACCACGTCCTCGACCCACTGGCGGGTGCGGTCGACGACGTGCTGCGGCGGGAGGCGATCGGTCGGTTCGGGCATGGCTGCGCTGCGTGAAGGGCGCAGGCGCAGCATTGCCGAGTCACCGGGCCGTGCCCAGGCATTCTGGTGGTATCCGGCAATCGTCCGGGGTTCGGGGTCGCGAGCCTGCTGCGGGCGGTCGTGCGACGGGTCTCTGCGGACCTGCTCGGTCGGTCGCGCTATCCTCCCCGCCCATGGCCTCCGCCACGACGCTTCGGATCGCTCTCATCGCCCTGGCTTGTGCCGTCCCGTCCACGGCGCAGGACAAGAAGCCCGCGCGAGTCGAGTGCCGGTTCGAGTTCCTCACGGAGGCGACCAAGGCGACGAAGTCCTTGGTTCTGACGGTGGTCGTGCCAGGCGACTGGCCGGGTCGACAGAAACTGCTCGAGGAGACGTTCGAGCCAAGGCCCACGGAGCTCCTCGTCGAGAACGGCACTCGCTACGCGCGGTTCGAACTGGAGCCGCCGTTCGATGGCCGCAAGATCACGATCTCGTCCGTGTTGGAACTGCGCGCCCCCGGGCTCGGAGTACCGAAGCGGAAGGAGGGTGAGGACGATGGCGGTGCCGACCCGCGCTGGCTCGAGGCCGAGAAGGGGATCGAGTTGGAGGACCCAGCCATCCGGGAGATGGCCCAGGGGTTGAAGGGCAAGAAGCCGCAGGACGTGGCGCGCAGCGCCGCGGAGCAGGCCAGCGCGACGCTTCGTTCGAGCGGCTACGATCCGGTCGACAAGGGCGCTGCCGCAGCGCTCGAGGCGAAGGCCGGGGACTGTTCCGAGTTCTCCGACCTGATGGTGGCGCTGTTGCGCGTTCGCCAAGTGCCCGCGCGCCGGGTCGGGGGGTTGATCACGGAATGGAGGGACACCCCCAAGCACGGCTGGGTCGAGGCGCACATCGCCGGTGGTGGCTGGACGATGTTCGATCCCATCCGCGGCAAGACCAGCCCCGACAAGATGAACGGCCCGAACGCCACCTACATCTGGCTGACCCCGATCCGCAACGACGATCGCCTCGCGGGCTACGGCTACTACCACTTCGGCGCCCGCGGTGGTGTCGCCAAGGTCGTCGGCACCGTGTTCCTCCGGACCGGCAGGCAGCCAGAGCGATCCGCTCCTTTGTGAAGGCCTGCGAACTCAGCCGATCACGAGCCGCAGGCCGTTGCTGATCGACACGCCCTGGACGGCGCCGTCGTCGAGCAGGCCCACTTGGAAGTAGATCGACCACCCGACCAGGGCCGGGTTGGTCAGCGGCAGCGGCAGGTCCCCGCCGCCGGACCCCGGGACGCCGTACGGGCCGGAGCTGTAGAACAGTACGGCGGCGTCGACCGGCGCCACCAGCTGCGTGCCGCCGAACGCAGGCAGCGACGCCGGGGCCGTGCCGAGCAGCAGCACGCCGAACGCGCCGCCGAGGCCGCGGTCGAGTTGCAGCGTGACCGTGCGCCCGACGTCCGGGCAGCCGTACGAGCCGAGGTGCGGCACGAACCCGCCGCTGCCGGCGAGGCCCGCGCCGTACTCGAGGCCCTGCCCGGTGCAGCCGTCGTCGGGCACCGAGGCGACGTTCACCCAGTAGCCGATCGTCGCGACCGGGGTCGTGCCGACCACCGTGCCGTTGCCGGACGATCCCTGCGAGTAGGCGCGCAGCTTGCCGTTCCAGAAGTCGACCAGCAGGAACGCGCCGAGCTGCGGGTGGTAGACGCCGCCGGTGGTCACCGCCCAGGCGCCGGGCTGGGTGCTCTGGCCGCAGCTGGCGTACACCGAGACGGCCGAGGTCCCCGGATCCACCAGCAGCATGCGCGGCAGGATCTCCTGGTCGATCGAGTGGACGAGCAGGGCCAGCTGGCCGTTCGGGCCGCGGCTCCAGCCGCGTGGGGCTTCGCCGCTGCTGGCGGCCGGAGGTGCGGCGCTGATCTCGAACTGCACGTTGCCGACCGGGCCGACCACGCGCGTGCCGTCGGCGGACAGCGGCAGCTTGCGGATGTTGACCGCGGCCTGCGGGAAGCCGGGTGCCGGGGTCGTCGACGCGACGAACAGCGCGTTGGTCCCCGGGTCGTAGATCATGCCGTCGATGCTGAAGTTGCTCGTGCCGTCGATGCGCATCGGCGTGACTCCGTCGCTGTCGTAGAGCACGTGGTAGCCGTTCTGCGCGTCGAACCAGTGCAGCGGCGCCACCGAGCCGTAGGGTTCGTTGCAGTAGATGCGGCCGTCGCCGGTCGGCGACAGGCCGGTCAGCGACACGCCCGCCGGGAACATGCCGGCGGTGACGTTCTGCACGTTGCCCTGGCCGTCGGCGAACCACAGGTGTTCGTAGGGCGTGCCGATCGCCGACGAGAACACGAGGCGCTGGCGGTAGGGGTCGAAGGCCATGCCACCGACGTAGTTGGCGCTGTAGCCGCCGAGCGTCTGGACGAACACCGAGCCGGTGCCGGCGACGGGATCGACGCGCAGGATGCCGGCGCCGGTGTAGCCGGGCGCGCTGAGGCCGGTGGAGTAGAGGAACACCTCGCCTTCGCGGAACCCGCTGCTCTGGGCGGTCGCGGTGAAGCCAGGCAGCAGGAACAACGAGACGGCGCAGGCGAGTCGGATCATGGTCGGCCCTGGGATTCGGGAATGGCATCCCGGGCAGCGGGCTCGACCGACCTGGCGTTCGCGGCGCGTGGAATTCGCGCGCCGGGGCTCACGAGGCGAGTGGCCCCTGCTGCCGCGGAGTCGACTGCTCGAACACCCTTGGCATGCTGCGCCTCGGCGCCGCGACCGCTCGAAGCGCGCCGACAGGCCGCCTCGTCCTAGCCGCCGTAGACGTAGCTGCTGCCCGGGCCGAGCGGCAGGCCGATGCCCCAGTAGCAGAGCAGGAACACCGTCCACAGCGACAGGAACAGCAGCGAGAACGGCAGCATGATCGAGATCATCGTGCCGATGCCGGTGCCGCGGTGGTACTTCTGCGTGAACGTCACGATCAGCGGGAAGTACGGATTGAGCGGCGAGATGATGTTCGTGGTCGAGTCGCCGATGCGGTAGGCGGCTTGCGTCAGCTCCGGCGAGATGCCGAGTTGCATCAGCATCGGCACGAAGATCGGCGCCAACAGGGTCCACTTCGCCGACGACGAGCCCATCACCAGGTTGACCGTGGCGCAACACAGGATCATGCCGACCACGGTGACGCCGGTCGGCAGGCCGAGGCTCTGCAGGCCGTTGGCGCCGCTGATCGCGATCAGCTTGCCGAGGTTGCTGGTGTTGAACGCCTGGATGAACATCGCGGCGCAGAACGCCATCACCATGTAGTAGCCCATGGTGTTCATCGTCTTCGCCATCGCCTGCACGACGTCGCGGTGGTTCTTGAAGGTGCCGGCGACGTAGCCGAACGTGATGCCCGGCAGCAGGAACAGGAACAGGATCCACGGCACGATCGTCTTCATCAGCGGCGCCTGCACGGTCGCCAGCTGTCCCTTGTCGTCGCGGAACGGGGAATCCGTCGGCAGGCAGACCGACACCAGGATGACGAGGCCGATCGCCATGGCCCCGAGACCGAGCCACAGCGCCTTGTTCTCGGCGGCACTCAGCTCCTGCATCTTCGGCATCTCGGCCGGGTCGCCGTCGACCGGCAGGCGGCGCAGGCGCGGCTCGACGATCTTGTCGGTCACGAACCAGCCGAGCAGCAGCACCAGCACCGCCGAGGCGATCGTGAAGTAGTAGTTGGCGAGCGGATTGACCGTGACGTTGCCGTTGACGACGCGGGCGCCGGCCTGCGTGAGGCCGGCGAGGATCGTGTCGAGGGCGGTCGGGATGTAGTTGGCGCAGAAGCCGCCCGAGATCGCCGCGAAGCTCGCGGCGATGCCGGCGATCGGGTGACGGCCCGCGGCGTAGAAGATCACGCCGCCGAGCGGGATCACCAGCACGTAGCCGGCATCGACGGCGACGAGGCTGAGCAAGCTGACCAGGATCAGCATCGGCGTCAGCAGCGCCTTCGGCGTGACACCGAGCAGCTTCTTCAGCAGCGCGTTGATGAAGCCAGACTTGTCGGCGACGCCGAGGCCGAGCATCGCCACCAGCACGACCCCGAGCGGCGGGAAGTTCACGAACGTCGACACCATGCCGCTCATCCACGCCACCAGCGCCTTGCCGGACAGCTGGTTCGTCACCAGCTGCTCGTCGAAGCCGCCGCCGGCCTTCGGCACCAGCACCTTGGTGCCGTCGAGCGCCCACGAGCACACCCAGGTGAGGGCGAGGGCCAGCAGGAACAACACCGACGGATCGGGCAGCTTGTTGCCGACCTTCTCGATGCCGTCGAGGACCCGGTCGAAGAAGCGCTTGTTGGACGAGGCGATGGGTTGGCTCATGGGGAGTGGGACGAGAGGGCGGGCGGACGAACCGCGGGGCCGGGCAAGCTAGCGGGCACCCTGCGCCGAGGCGACTCTGCGGTGGGGATGGGAACGTCGCGGCGGCGCGCGCCGATCGGGTGGCCGTCGCGCGCGGGTCACGCGCAGCCGAGCATGCGCACCAGGGCCATGGCGAATGCGAACGAGTACGCGTTGGTGAAGCGCCGCCGGCGCGCGATCGGTCGGTCCCGGAGGCCGAGCCGATGCCCGAGGGTCGCCATGACGCTCGCGGCCACGACCGGCGTCACCAGCAGGTTGACCCAGCGCGCGGTGGTCGAGGTCAGGTAGAGCTTCGGGAACAGGAAGCAGCTGAGCCAGCCGGCCCCGGCGCCGAGCAGGGCGTAGCCGGCGGCCGCGAGCCACGCGTTGCGCACGGCCCGGCGCTTCATGGCGCGGCGGAGGCCGAGTTCGCAGAGAAGCTCCCAGAGGATCTGCAGGCCACCCTCGGCCAGGATCTCGAGCAGGGCCTCCATGCGGCGATGCGGGATGGTGGCAACCGGTGGCGCTGGCGAAGCGGGCGCCTGCGTGGGCGCCGGGCGAGCCCCGCGGCCAGCGCGTTCCGGCTTCAGTCCTCGTACTTGAACGACAGGCTGACGCGCGCGCGGAACGCGACGACCTTGCCGTTCTCGATCTTCATGTCGAGCTTGCCGACCTCGGCGATGCGCAGGTCGCGCAGCGTCTTGGCCGCCGTCTCGATCGCCGTGCGCGCTGCGTCCTCCCACGAGACCGTGCTGGTGCCGATGATCTCGGTGACGCGGTAGACACCGCCGCTGCTGCTGGTCTTCTTGGTCGCCATGTCGTGCTCCTCTGGTTGCGAGGTCTGGGCGAACGCCCTGCCTCGGGTGGCGGGGAGCATAGGTCTACGGTGTGGCGATGGCACGCGGGCGTCGTGCGACTCCCTCGGTTAGGCCTCGGAACTGATCCCTTGCGTGTTGGTGCAGGGACTTCGCAGGCGGGCCGACCTCGTCGATCGAGGTCCGGTAGGCCGAGCAGCGCACGAGTCCGACCGCACCAACACGCAAGGGATCAGTCTGGTCGGCCTGTGCGCCTCACGAGGAACGTTGCGGCGCTGGCCACGGCGCCGCGAAGCGGGCGTTCGGGCGCACGTAGAGCCGGCGGCGGTCGGCGCTGAGGATCAGGTTCATCCGGGTCAGCACCGTGCCGCCGAGCACGCTGGTCCGTCGGCCGCCGAGCTGCCCGCCGAACACGGCCGCCGGCACGCCGTCGAACACGAGGGTGCCGAGCCGCAAGCAGGTCCGCTGCAGGCGCTGCGTGGGCACGGGGTTGCCGTACGAATCCCGCAGGGTCGGCGCGGTGGGGTCGGGTGCGGTCGGCAAGCCGTGCTCGCGCACGAGCTGCTCGTCGAGCAGGGCGGCCCCGCCGAAGCCGGTGTGCAGCAGGAACGACGGGCGAGCGGTGCGTTCGCCGACTCTGGCCTCGCCGACCACGAACAGCATGCCGTTCTGGACCTCGAGCTCGAGGCACTCGAACTGTGCGGCGTGTGGCGGCAGCGTCGCGTGGAGGCGCAGCTCGCTCCGGTCGAAGTCGAGTTCGACGAACTGGCCCGCGAACAGGTTCGGTCCGAACTTGCCGTCGGAGCCGGGCCCCGACAGCTCGCTCTCGGTCAGTTCCAGATCGCAGAAGGTCAGCGGCCCGATCTGCAGCGTGTTGCCGCGGCTGTGCCGGGCGGCCGCCGTGCCTCCCCAGCTGCGCACGTCGATCGAACCGTCGGGCGCGAACGTGGTGAGCCGCGCGATCGCCGCCTTGGTCAGCGACACCGAGTCGATCGCGGTGTGGAACATCAGGTCGACGGGATCACGTCCGTTCAGCGTGGCACGGACCATCACGTGGTCCGCGGCGGTGCACGTGAACGGGATCGCCACTGGCGGGGCCGGCGCTGTGCAACCGGTCAAGGCGAGGGCCAGGGGCCCTGCCGCGAGGCCCGTGCGCGGCGACGAGAACGGACGGCGGACAGCGCGCTGCTGCATCGTGCGTTGTTCTACCGAAGCTCGGGCCGGCTCGCTGCTGCCGACTGGCTCCGGACCGTCGCGGAGCGCGAGCGCGTCGTTACGGGGCCGTCAGTCGTCCGAGCAGCAGCAGCACCAGCAGCACCATGCCGGCGAGTGCGCCGAGCACCAGGATCGCGAAGCCGAACCCGAGGCTGCGCTTGCCCCCCCCGGTCGTCGCCGTGTCGTCGTCGGCGAACGTGCTGCGCAGCGTGAGCAGCGCCGCCAGCGCCGCCGGCAGCACGAAGCTCGCGAACGCGGCGGCGACTCCCGGCGGCAGCAGCCGTGGTTGGTCGAGCACGGCGAACACCTGGGCGATGCCGGTCGCGGCCGCGAGTGCCCCGGTGCCCCACAGGCCGTCGGCGAGGTACGCCCAGCGCGTGCGCGTGGCGGGACCTGCCAGCAGCGCCTTCGGTGCGGCGAGCAGCGAAGGCACGATCGCCGCCATCGTCAGCATCACGGTCGGGAGCGGCAAGGACAGCGTCGCTGTGCCGGGGCGAGCGCCGCTCGTTGCGAACGACACGCCGACTAGCAGCAGCGCCGCGGTGCCGAGCGCGTGCAGGACGCGCGACGAAACCGCTCGCAACGGCAGTCTGGCGCCGGCCCCCATCGGTGGCAGCAGGTGTTGCTTCAGTGGCAATGCCACAAGCAACTGCAGCAGGAGGGCGCTGGTGAGGCCGAACAGGGCTACCGCCAGCGCCGGTCCGGTGTGCTCGGGGGTCGCGAACTCGGCGATCGCCGTGGTGCCGCCGACGAACAGGGCGAGGCAGCCACCGAGCAGGGCCAGGCGTTCGAACAGCACGACGTCGCCAAGCCGTGCTTGGCGCGCAGAGGCGTCGTCGGGCGCGCCGAACAGCAGCGTGCGCAGGAACGCCGCGAACGGACCCGCACCCCGCAGCAGCAGCAGCCCGCCGAACGCGGTGCCACCGACGAGCAGCAGGGCCGTGGTCTGCAGCAGCTGCTGCGGATGGCCACCCGCCAGTACGAGGCTGCCGACGATGCCGGCGAGGCCGATCGGCACGCCGAGAGCCCAAGGCAACGCGAATCGCATGGGGCTGCTCTTCGTCGCCGGCGTGGAGACGACTGGATCGCGGCGGCAGCGTCGCGCTGGCAGCGAGGCTCCGCATCCGGCTGGTCCTTGGAATCGGGCCAGCGCTGGCCGGTCGTCGGTCCGGGCATGAAGATGCCCGGGCCGGCTCCTGGTGCTCGGGGGCCGCAGGACGACCACCCTTCGCCATGGCCATCGACATTCGCACCCTCCAACGACTCTGGATCCTGATCTTCGGCTGCAGCGGCGTGGCGCTGCCGAGTCCGCGTGCGCAGGCTCCTGCGCCCACGGCGGTCGTCGTCGTGGAGGTCGTGGTCGATTCCGCGCGTGCCGAGCAGCGCGGGTTCACCGCGGTCGCGAAGCGGGCGGCGACCTTCCACCGCGCGACCGTGTTGCGATGGAATGGCGAGGACGGCGCCGTGCTCGCCGGCCTCCTGCGCGAAGCGGGCGCGCCCACGAACGTGCTGCTGGTCGTGCCGCCTGCCGAGTTCGACGTGATGCTGCACCGCCGCACGCTGCTGGCGTTGATGCAGCTCGACTCGGACCCGTTCGTCGACGCCTCGTTCGGGTGGATCACGGCGCGCGACGGGGCTGCGGTGGAGGCGTTGTGGGAGCGCATCGAGAGGCTCCATCGCGACGGACCGAAGTCGAAGGTCTGGCACTCGATCGCGGTTGCTTCGAACATGAAGTCGGCCGTCTACGCCGGGCACCGTTCGGATCTGGAGAAGGCGGCCGGGTTCACGGGCGACTCCGTCTATCTAGGCACCGTGGAGCACGATGAGGACGTGCTCGCGTTCTTCGACCGGTTCGCGCCGGAGCTCGGCCGCGCCGCCGTCGTCGAGTGGTCCGGCAACGGCGATCCCCAGGGGATCTGGCTGTTCGGCGATCGGCGGAACCTCGACCGCACGAAGCACTGGCCGTACGACCCGCAGAAGGTGGGCCACGATCCGAACGGTGAGATGCCGCGTCTGGGTGCCGACCGCATCCGGCGACTCGCGTTGGACGGCGCCGTGGTCTGGAGCGGCACGTGCCACGCCGGCGCCACGCACCGGGTCTACGTCGAAGCCGACATCGTCTCGACGTTCGGCAGCGCCGAGCCGGGAACGGTGCACCGGCTTCAGCCGGACGAGAGCCTCGGGCTCGCGATGCTGGATGCGGGGGCGGCATCGTTCGCCGCGTCGGTCGGACCGAACCACGGCATGTCGGGCATGCGTGAGACGGAGTTCGCACTGCGCAACGGGGCCTCGCTCGGGGAAGCCCTGAAGTCGACGTACGACGACGTCGTGCTCGCCGCCGGCGGGCTGCCGAAGCTCGACCTCCTCGTCGCCGGCGAACTCGTGGCGGCCGGCGAACGGATCATGCAGGGCGGTGGTTGCAACCGGGCGTTGTTCGGCGATCCGACGCTGCGCCCGTTCGCCGCGACCCGGGACCCGCGCGAGACGGTCGTGGTCCGCGAGGGCCGCGACGGCGGCCTCGAGATCGAGGTCCGGCGCGTCGAGGGCTTCCACGCCACCGCGTGGGACATGTACGGCGACGACCGGCAAGGGGGCCATCAGATCCAGGTGCGGGTTCCCCTGTCGGACTCGGAGGGCGATTCTGAGCCGGCCCCTCTGGCCGAGGTTCGGATCGTCGCAGCGGGCAGAGTGGTCCCGGGTGTCGTCGTGGCTTGCGTCGTCGAGCGGTTCGCCGGGCTGCGCTTCCTGCACCTGAAGGCCACGGCCGCGCGTACGGCGTTGGACGGCAAAGCGACGACGGCGACGTTCGTAGTGCGCCAGCGCAGCTGAGCTGGCCGACAGGTGATCATGGTACGAGCTCTCTGGATCATGTTCGGCGGCTGCCTTCGCAGCCGCGCAGAGGCTTCGAGAAGATCCTCTCTCAGCCCCTGCCAGAGGCTCGTCCGGCGAGCGGACCGCAGCGGGTCAGCTCGCGAACCTGCGCGAAACCTGCGCGAATCGGCGGTCAGAAGCCGCCGGCGACCAGCCACTGCATCGGCGTCAGCACGTAGCCGAGCGGGTCGGTGGGGCACACCGAAGCGTTCTGGTTGTAGATCCCCGCGCCGATCGGCACGAGGGTCAGTGGAATCGGGGCCACGATCGTGCCGGTGGCGTCCGCAGTGGCCAGCACGATGGCCGGTGCGAACAGCCCGAACGGGCAGCCGACCCCGTTGATCAGGGGGAACGTCGGGTCGAACGCTGCATCGAAGCCGAAGATGGCGAGGCCGAACGGGGCGAGCCCGGTCATGCCGATGCCCCATGCGCCGTTGCCCGAGGACATCACGCTGGTGGTGAAGTTGGTTGGCGTGAAGAAGGCCGGGCAGACGCAAGCGCCAGCGGGCGGCGTCGCGGCCGGGTGGTTCATGAACGCGAGGCCGGTGCCCATCGGGCCGGACGGGAACGGCACGCCCGTGGGGTCGCGCGTGTCGAACACCATCGGGCCCGTCGAGATGTAGAGCGGCCGCAGGCCGGCCGGGTTGATCGTCGCGACCTTGTCGATGGCGATGTCACCCGCCGGTGCGACCATCGGGAATGCCGGCGGCAATGGTGGGGCGATCGGAGCTCCGCCGACCAGGAAGTTGTAGGCGACGCCGCCGACATCGACGGCCCAGAGGGAGCCGGTGATGCCATCCCATTCGAGGCCGCTGATCGGTCCCGTCAGAAGGCCGATCGGGAACGGCGGCACCACGACGGGCAGGCCAGGCACGGGAGCCACGCCGATCACGATGCCCGGCGCCGAAACCAGGTACATCACGCCCAATGGGCCCCCAACCGGATCGATCGCAATGCCCGAAACGGGACCACCGATGGCCGCGAGCACGGCTGGGGGGATCGGCAGCACGGGTGCCGGCGGCAGGAACAACGGCGGGAAGGTCGGGGTCGGCATGGCCGCAAGCACCCCACCGTTGGTGAACCAGGTCACACCCGCCAGGTTGTCGAAGGTCGCGTCGCCGGCCATGGCAGCCATCGGTGGCGGCAGGATCGGCAACGACGGGTAACCGGCCAGTGGCGGGTTGGGAACCGGCAAGAAGACGATCGGCGGCTGCAGCTCGGCCATGGCGCCAGTGACCGGGTCGTAGCTGACGAGCCGTTGGGCGGAGGCCTGGTTGGCGAGTCCGGCGGCGATTGCCGCCGAGAACAGGAAGGCAGGGAAGGAGCGCATGGGGGAAGCCTTGGTGGAGGGAGCTCGAGGACCGTGGGCAGGGGCTGTCCACGGCGCTCGTCTCGGGAAGGGCGGTCCGCGCCCATGCGCACGCAGGAAACTGATCCCTTGCGTGTTGTCGCAGCAGATTTCTCGCGATTCCTGCGACCGCTGAGCAGAACGAGGCACATAGCACCCGCCTCGCACCATGTCGGTGCAGGCGAGGAGAGCTCATGGTCTTCACGCCCCCGTTCTGCCCGTTCCAGCCCTGTCCGAACCACCTGCAGCCGACTCGCAGGTTCTTCACCTTCTACGGCTACTTCGACCCGAAAGGCCGCACGAAGCGCGAGCAGAGGTTTCGCTGCAAAGCGTGCCGCCACACCTTCTCGGAGCCGACCTTCCGCGTCGACGGCGGCGATCGGCGGCCCGAGGTCAACCCGAAGCTGTTCGAGGCGCTGACCTCCGGAGTCGGCTACCGGCAGTCGGCCCGCAACCACAAGATGGGTGTCTCGGCTCTGCAGCGGAAGGCGCGCAAGCTCGCTCGCCACGCCGGCTTCCTGCACGAGAACCTGAGCGCCCGGCTGCCCGCTGGCCGCGTCTACCAACTCGACGAAGAAGAGACCTACGAGCACGCCTCGATCCGCACGCTGACGATGCCGGTGCTGATCGAGCGCGAGCACTGGTTCGTGGTCACCACCGAGGTCGGCTCGTCGCGCCGGTTGGCCGCGCAGGGCAGCGAACGCCGCGCTTGGCAGGATCGCGAAGAACTGCTCCATGGGCTGCGGCCCGACCAGAGCCGCGAGTGCGTGCTGAAGGTGATGCAGGATCTCGATCGTCGGATCGCCGGCAGCGACCTGGTGCTGGAGACCGACCAGAAGAGCAGCTACGCGACGATCGCGAACGAGGTGTTCGGCAAGCGCGTCGTGCACCTGACGACGTCGAGCAAGCAGGCGCGGACGACCTGCAATCCGCTGTTCCCGATCAACACGACCCTGGCGATGACCCGGGACAACCTCGGCCGCCTGCGCCGCCAGTCGTGGCTGGTGACGAAGAAGGGCGAGTTCCTGCGCGGCCACATGAACCTGTTCCTCGCCTACCGGAACTACGTGCGCAAGCGCTTCAGTCGCGACAAGGAGCCCCACAGCCCCGGCGTGCGACTCGGGCTGCTGCCGCGCAACCTGACCGTTGCCGAGACACTCGGTTGGCGGCAGGACTGGGGGCCGCGCAGCATCCATCCGCAGAGCCCGGACGGTCGGCGCTCCATCGGCGTGTCGGTGGCGACCACCGCGTGACGGGGGGCCGCATCAGGGTTGCGCGACCCCGGGGAACGAAGGCCGCACCAACACGCAAGGGATCAGTCTAGAAGCCGCCCGCGACAATCGACTGCATCGGCGTCAGCACGTAGCCGAGCGGGTCGGCAGGGCATACCGCCGCATTCTGGTTGTAGATCCCGGCCCCGATCGGCACGAGCGTCAGAGGGATCGGCGCCATGATGTTGCCGAACGCGTCGGCGGTGGCGAGCACGATGCCTGGCGCGGTCAGGCCGAACGGACAGCCGACTCCGTTGATCGTGGGGAACAGCGGGTTGAAGACCGGGTCGAAGCCGAAGATCGCGAGGCCGAAGGGCTGCATCCCGGTCATGCCGATGCCCCACGCGCCGTTGCCCGAGGACATCACGCTCGAGGTGACGTTGGTGGGCGTGAAGAAGCCCGGGCAGGCACAAGCACCGGCGGGCGGCGTGGCGCCCGGGTGGTTCATGAACGCGAGCCCGTTGGCCATCGGGCCGGCCGGGAACGGGATCGCTGCCGGGTCGTGCGTGTCGAACACGATCGGGCCCGAAGAGATGTACAGCGGCCGCAGGCCAGCCGGGTTGATCGTGGCGAGCTTGTCGATGGCGATGTCACCCGCGGGTGCAGGCATCAGCATCGTGGGGGGCAGGGGCGGCGCCAGCGGCGCACCTCCGACCAGGAAGTTGTACGCCACGCCACCGACGTCCACTGCCCAGAGGGAGCCGGTCAGGCCGTCCCATTCGAGGCCGCTGATCGGCCCCATCAGCATCCCGATCGGGAAGGGGGGGACCATGACGGGCAGTCCCGGAATCGGCGCCACACCGATCACGATGCCCGGGCCCGAGACCAGGAACATGATCCCCGCCGCGGGGTCGATCGCGATGCCCGACACCGGACCGCCGATGGCGGCGAGCACGGCAGCCGGAATCGGCAGTACCGGAACCGCTGGCATGACCAGCGGGGGGAAGGTCGGGGTCGGCATGGCCGCGAGCACACCACCGTTGGTGAACCAGGTCACGCCGGCGCGGTTGTCGAACGTGGCATCACCCGGCATGGCGGCGAGTGGCGGCGGCAGGATCGGCATCGACGGGTAGATGACCAACGGTGGGTTCGGTACCGGCAGGAACACGGTCGGCGGCTGCAACTCGGCCATGGCGCCGGTGGCCGGGTCGTAGCTGACGAGCCGTTGGGCAGAGGCCTGGTTGGCGAGGCCGGCGGCGAGTGCCGCCGAGAACAGGATGGCAGGGAGGGTGCGCATGGGGAGAAGCCTTGCTGGAGGGAGTTCGAGGACCGCAGACAGGGGCTGGCCACGGCGCTCGTCCCGGGAAGAACGGTCCGCGCGAGGGCGCACGCAGAATCTCCGAGAATCCCGAGATCGCCGGTCGTGCCCCGCTGGGACCACGCGGCGAGCGGGTGGCGGCCCTGCCCCGGCGTGCCGCCGCCGAACCCGGTCGGCCGCCAGCCACCGCTCCATGCAGGACGCGCCGGTCCCGCGCCGGTTGACCAGGGGGCCCGCCTCGGTTCGCCTCTGCACCACTCCGCATGCACGAGGCCACGACCTTCCCGGTGACCGACGCCTACCGCGGGATGAGGCTCGACCGCTTCCTGCAGCAGATGCTGCCGCGCATGTCGCGGGCGTCGGTGCAGGTCGCGATCGACTCGCGCGTGTCGCTGTCGTCCGGTGCGGTGGCGAAGGCGAACCGGCGCCTCGTCGTCGGCGAACGGGTGACGATCGCGCCGCACCGAGGCGAGCCGGTGGGCGTGGATCCCGGCGCGGGCGCCGACCCGAACGGACCGTCTGGGCGCGACGCGAGCGCCCCGATCGTGGTGCTGGCGCGCGGCGATGGCTGGCTCGTCGTCGACAAGCCGGCTGGCCTCGCCACGACGCCGATGGTGCGGCGGCCAGGCGCCGACCTCGCGACGCGGCTTCGGGCCAGCCCAGCGCACCGGCTCGATCGCTTCACCAGCGGCTGCGTGCTGGTGACCACCGATCCCGAACGGGCGCGTGCGTTCGACCGCGCGTTCCGCGAGCACCGCATCGGCAAGGAGTACGTCGCCATCGTCACCGGCACGCCGTCGGCGCCCACGTTCGCGGTCGACGCCCCGCTCGGAGTCGACACCCGCAGTCGCGTCACCGGCAAGATCGGCGTGCTGCCGGATGGCCTGCCGGCGCGGACGACGTTCTCGGTGTTGGCGCAGGACGGCGAACGCACGCTGCTGCGCGCCGAGCCGCACACCGGCCGTCGCCACCAGATCCGCGTGCACCTGGCCCACGTCGGCCTGCCGATCGTCGGCGACGTGTTGTACGGAGCCGACGAACGGCACTTCATCCGCCTGCAGCGCGGCCAGCCGTTCCCGGTGCCGGAGGGGCTCGTGCCGGGTCGCCATCTGCTGCACGCGCAGCGGCTCACGTTCGCCGATCCGGCGAGCGGGGCGAGGGTCGATGTGCAAGCGCCCTGGCCGCTCGACTTCGGGTTCGAGCGCCGCGCCTCGGGTTGACGCCGCACGCACGGCCCCGCTGCAGAGCGTCACGTGGCCGCTAGACCAGCGTGCGAGCGACACGTCGCCGCAGGTGCTCGCCGCGACCTCGACCACCGTGCGCCTGCCTTCGTGCAGGAAGTCGTGGTGGGTGCGCCGGTACGGCAGGATCCAGCGGTGTCGGGCGTCGGGCGTCGCGCGGCACGGTCCAGGCACCGGTCGGAAGGTGCAGGCGCCGGGCGGCGTGCCGCTCGTGGAATACGTCGAGGTGCTCTTCGTCGACGAAGGCGAGCGTGGTCCCGTTCGCGACGGGCATGGTGATCGACGATCGCGCCGGCCGGCCGACCTCGATGGCGTGCAGCACGCCCGCTGTGTCGAGCCAGGCGGCGCGTGTGCCGGCGGGGCTCACGGCCACCGCGGTCGACTTCGGTTCGGCGAACGGGAGCTCGGCGATCCGGCGCAGTTCGGGCGCGGGCCTGCTCCCCACGCCGCTCGCCTTCACTTCGGCTGCAGGACCGCTTCCCACTTGGCGCGACCGTCGAGGTAGTCGGCGAGCAGCTCGAGGCGCTCCTTCGCCCGGTCGCGCACGGCCTTCTCGTCGTCCTTCAGCAGTTCGAGCAGGAACGGGGCCGCGTCGCGCGAGAACAGGCGGCCGAGCTGGTCGGTCGCGGTCATGCGCACGGAGGGCGAGGCGTGCTGTGCGCCGCGGGCGAGGTCGGCGGCGAAGCTGCCGTCCTTCAGGCTGCCCAGCGCGCGCAGGGTGCTGCCGGCCAGCTCGCTCGAAGCCTGGTCGAAGTCCTTCGCTTGCAGCACGGTGCTGGCGGTGGCGGCGCGTGCCGCGGGCTCCAGGCCGTCGAAGAACGCGTCGACGGAACCGAGCGTGCGCAGGTTCGCCAGCAGCGCCTTGGTGGCGGCGGCCAGCAGGTCCGCGTCCTGGCCGGGCCGGACCGCGACCAGCACTTCGCGGACCACGCGCGCGTCCGGATGCGCCATCAGTTCGCGCAGCATCGTGGGCCATTCGCGGCCCGGCAGCGAGACCATGGTCGCGGCGACGTTGCTTCGCCAATCGCCGAGGCGTGCGTCCTCGAGCGCCTTGCGCAGGGCAGGCAGGCACTCGGTGGAGCCGCTGCGCGTCATCAGGTCCAGCACGCACAGGACCTCCGCGGGCGCCATCGGCTCGCGCGCGGCTGCCGCGGCGAGTGCCTGCGCGAGCATCGGCGCGTGGCTCGTGCCGACCTGTGCCTGCAGCGTCTCCATCGCGCGGTCGGCGACCTCCTCCGGCAGCTCCGGCAGGATCGTCAGGAACTCCGGCAGCTGTGCGATGTCGGTGCGGGCGGCGATCTGCTTGGCGAGCGGACGCGAACTCGTGTCCTCCAACGCCGCCACACGTCGCAGCAGGGCGAGGTTGCCGAGCCCGTGGCGCTGCACGAACGGGCGAACCAGCCCGATCTCCGTGTTGTCGAGCCCGTGCCAGCCCAGCAACTGCACCAGCGTCGGCACGTCGGCCGCGGTCCCGTGTTCCCCGAGCAGGCGCGGGACGCCTGCGAACCACGCGTTCTCCGGAGACCGTGCGATCGCCAGCGCGGTCGCGGGGTCGCGTTCGGTCAGCACGCCCCATGCCCATTGGTCGCCGGCGCGTACGAGCGGCAACAGCAGGGCGGACGGCAGCTCCTTGCAGCGTGCACAGGCCTCGACCAGGGAGCGGTGCCATCCCTGCCCGTGCGGACCCGACGCCGTGACGGTCGTAGGCCGGTCGGGAGCACGCGGAATGCGCTCGGTGAGCGCCACCAGAACCGCGGCAGCATCGGGCGGAGTGCCGGTCCAATCGCGGCGCAGCCAGGCTTCCCGCACTTCGTCGTACCGGGCCGCCGTCGCCAGCTGGGCCAGGACCACGCGGTGCCAGGGCCGCTCGAGTTCGACCACCTTGTCGACGAACGTCATGCGCTCGGCGCGATCGAGCCGCTCCCAGGCGGCCAGCCCACGCGCTTCGTCGTCGTCGGGCAAGGCCATCGCCAGGAAGCTGGGTGTCACGCTGGCCAGTGTGGCCTCGTGTTCCGGTGGCACGACCCAGCCGGACATCACGATCGCCGCGAGGTGGCCGCCGATCGGACTGGCGAGGTCCGGCTGGGCCCTCAGGAGGTTCAGCAGCGGGGCGGCCGCGTCGCCGCCGCCATGCCGCCAGTCGACACCGAGGAACCACGCGTCCTGCTGCAGCAGCTTGTTGTTCGCGCCTTCGCCGAGTCCCAGCAGGGCGACCTTCACCCACTTCTTGTTGCGCGAGGTGACCTGGCGCGCGACCCACCAGCGGTGCCGCGGATCGAGCGCCTGGATCGCGGCGAGCGCTACGGCCTCGTCGCGCTGCGTCTGCTGCGCCAACCATTGTGCGGTCGCGTTCGCGGCGGTGGCCGGGTCCTTCGACGCACGCAGTCGGGTGAGCACCTCGTCAGCCCATGGCGCTCGCCAGCTGTCGAGCCGGTGCGCGAGCTCGCGCTGTACCGTCGGTTCGTCGGCGAGGCGCAGCGCCAGCGCGTGGCGTCGTTCGTCCATGCCCGGGGCGCTGCCCATCACGTCGGCGAACTGCAGCTGGGTCGCCGGCGGCATCTGCGTCTCGTCCAAGCCGACGACCAGGGCTTCGCGCACGGCGTCGGACATGCTCTGCGACCGCTCGACGACCAGTGCCGTGATCGCCGGCTCGCCGCTCGCGCGGGCCAGCACCGCCGGGGCGATCCGCGGGTCGTCATGGCCCTCGAGCAAGTGCATCGCGTTGACCAGGCCGAACGGGCCGAGCTTCGGCAGCGCGGCGAGCAGCGGCGGCACGACCAGGGCGCCGAGCCTCTCGAGCTGGCCCATCGCGTCTTCGACCGCCGGGTCGCGCGGCGTGCCGGCGTCGAGCACCGCGACCAGGCGCTGCACGGGATCCTGGGTGGGGGCGATGACGAAGCCGCGCTGCTGCAGCAGCGCGCGGATCCGCGCCGCTGTGGCCGGATCGTCGAGCAGCTTCCGGATCGCCGCCTCGTCGGCGTTGGCCGGCCCGCCCTCCTGGGGCAGAGCGGCGAGGGCGTCGCGCAGCGCCGGCCGGTCGGCCTCCGCGGCCTTCGCCAGCGCGGTCTCGAGCGTGTGCCGGGCCGCGGCGACGTCGCCGCGCGCTTCGGCCAGCTTCGCCTGCGCCAGCTGGAAGCCAGGCATGGTCGACGGATCCTGCTGGGCGGGCAGGGCCATTGCGAAGGCCGCCGTGAGGATCGTGGTCCGAGCCACCGACCGGATCGACGAGGGCGTCACACAGGACCGTGCAGCGTGGGCCGCACCCATCTGGGGTGTTCGTTCCATGCGGACATCGACGGGCAAACGGCTCCTCGCCGTGTCATGGGCCTGTGAAACCAAGACGACGAACGGCGACGCCGCCGCACGTTTGACAACCCCATGACGGCTCGGCGGGACCCCGATCTACACTGCCGCGCGTGGGACCTGCTCCAGCACGATTCGGCCTGTGGTTCGGGTTGGCGCTCGCCGTGCCGGCGGCGTTCTTCGCGTTGTGGCTGTGGCTCGTACCCGGCGGCGGCATCGCGCGGGCGCGCGCCTTCGAGCAGCGCACCGCCGGCCACGTGCTGGCGTTCGCCAAGGAGACGCTCGACGCCGAGCTCGCGCGGCACGCCGACGAACGCATCGTGCTGCAGCTCGACGAACAGCGGCGCGTGATCGCCCCGTTCGCCGAGGCGGTCGACACGCAGCACACGGCGGCGCTGGCCGAACAGGCGGCACTCGCGCACTGCCAGCGCGGCGAACGCGCCGAGGCGTTGCCGTACTTCGCGCATGCCGCCGCCACCGACGAACTGACACCGCTCGGCTGGCTGCGCTACGTCGACGCCGTCGGCCGCGACGATGAAGCACGCGCGCAGGCGCTGCTGCAGCAGGCGACGGAACGCCATGCGCACGCGCGCTGCGGCGGCCTGCCGTTCGTGCTGCTGGCGATGCTGCACGAGCTGCGCCTGTTCTCGCCGGCGGCGAACGAGCGCGTGGCCTGGTTCGACCGCTTCCTGGTGCTGGCGCGGGCCACGCCGGCGCCAGCACTGCTCGCGGTGCTGGACGAGACCGACCTCGGCTTCGATGTGCGATCCCATGCGCTGCGCGCCGCGGCGACGATCGCGCTGCGCTACCGGCGCGTGCCGGCCCCGGCGGACGCCGTGCGCAGTGTCGACGGCATCTTCGTGCAGCCGATCGACGATCGCGCCTTGGCCGTAGTCGATCCGCAGGTGCTCGGCTTCGCCCGCGAACAGGCGCTGCGTTCGCCGCTGCGTTCGGGGCCGGAGTGGCGGCTCGAAGAGGCGACGACTGCACCCGCCGACGCCGTGCGCCTCGAACTGCCGCCGCTCGGCACGACCCTGGCCGCGGTGCCGACGGGGACGACGACCAGTGCCTTGCTGCAGGCCACGGCCAATGCCGCGTGGCTGCTGGCGCTCGCCACGTTCGTCGTCGGCAACCTGCTGCTGTGGCGCCTGACGCGCCGCGAGCTGCAGCTGGTGCGCCTGCGTGCCGACTTCGTCGACGTCGTCTCGCACGAGCTGCGCACGCCACTGGCGGCCTTGTCGTTGAAGGCCGAGATGCTGGCGCACGGCGACGTGCCGCCGGAGCGTCGCACGCACTACGTGGCGGCGCTGCACCAGGACGTGCAGCGCCTCGGCGAACAGGTCGAGCGCATCCTCGCCTTCGACCGGCTGCAGAAGGGGGCGCCTCTGCGCGTCGAGCCGCTGCCGGCGCGGGCGCTGCTGGCGCGGGCGCTGCGCGCCGGCCGCCCGGCTCTACGCCTCGTCGGCCAGCAGGTCGAGGTCGACGCCGCGCGCGAACTTCCCCAGGTCCGCTGCGACGTCGAGGTGCTGACGCGCGCGCTGCGCAACCTGCTCGAGAACGCCGCCAAGTACGCGCCGTCGGGCTCGACCGTGCTCGTGCGCGCGTTCGCCAGCGCGCGGGAACTCGTCGTCGAAGTGCAGGATCGCGGCCCCGGTGTGCCGGCGGACGAACGCGCAGCGATCTTCCAGCCGTTCGTGCGCGGCCGGGCAGCCGGGCCCGGCATCGCCGGCAGCGGGCTCGGTCTCGCGTTGGTCGCCGCGGCGGCGCAGTGCCACGGTGGCCGCGTCGAGGTGGCCCCGCGCGACGGCGGCGGCAGCACGTTCACCTTGCGCCTGCCGATCGTGGCAGCGGAGGCGTCGTGAACCAGCTGCTGGTCATCGAGGACGACGGCAGTATCCGCGAGAGCCTCGTCGACTTCTTCCGCGGCCGCGACTGGCTGGTGACCGCGTGCGCCGATCGCCAGGCCGCCGACGCAGCGCTGCTGGCCCAGCGCTTCCACATGGTGTTGCTCGACCTGCGCCTGCCCGACGGCGACGGCCTCGACGTGCTGCGGGCCTTGCGCAAGCGGGGCGACAAGACGCCGGTCATCGTGCTGACCGCGCGCGGCGAGGTGGCGCAGCGGGTGCTCGGTCTGCAGCTCGGCGCCGACGACTACGTGGTGAAGCCCTTCAGCGTGCACGAGCTCGACGCGCGCATGCAGGCGGTGCAGCGGCGGGCCGAGCAGCCGGCCGCGGCGCTGCGCCTGGGCGAGGCCGAGGTCGACCTCGCCGGGCACAGCGTGCGGCGCGGCGAACGCACGTTCCGGCTGCTGCCGAAGGAGAGCGAATTGCTGGCGCATCTGCTGCGCCATCGTGGCCAGGCGCTGTCGCGCGACGAGCTGCTGCGCGCGGTGTGGGGTTACGACGCCACGCCGACGACGCGCACCGTCGACACGCACGTGTTCCAGCTGCGGCAGAAGCTCGAGGTCGACCCGAGCGCGCCGCGGCTCCTGCGCACGGTGCACGGCAAGGGGTATCGGCTCGATCTCGAGCCGTGAACGGCTGGCTGGGTCGCGCGGCCGCAGTGCGCTGACGAAATGCTGACGGAATCGTCCGGCCGGTGGCGTCCAATCGGGCCATGCGCACGCTGCTGCTCTCGCTCGTCTGTTCGTTCCCCGTCGTGGCCCGAGGCCAGTCGCCGGCGAATCCGCCGGCGACTCCACCGGCATCGCGGCTGCCCGTCCGCGAAGTCACCGTCTTCAAGGACGGCCACGCCCATGTCGTCCGGGAGCAGCCGCTGCCGGCCGACACCACCACGGTCGTGATCGACGAGTTGCCGGTGCCGGTGCTCGGCACGTTCTGGCCCTATGCGACCGGCGGCGCCACGCTGGTGCACGCGAAGGCGGGTCGCTCGGAGCACTCCGTCGACGTGCCGGCGGTCGACCTGCGGCAACTGGTGCGCGCGAACCTCGGCAAGGACGTGGTGGTGCTGCTGCAGGACGAACGCATCGACGGCCGCGTGCTCGGCGTGCCGGTGCGCAACGAGGCGTCGCCCGGCGACGGCGAACTGGTGCTGCTGCAGACGGCGTCGGGCACGCGGGCCGTGCCGATGAGCGGCCTGCACGGGCTCGAGGTGCGCGGCGAGTTCGCCGGCCGGCTCCGCGAGACGCGGACCCAGGAACGGCTCGAGCTGCGGGTGCAGGGCGGCGGGGCCGGGGCTGCGGTCGGCGTCGTCTACGTGCAGAAGGGGCTGCGCTGGATCCCCGCCTACAAGCTCGAGATCGACGGGGCCGGCAAGGCGGTCGTGAAGTTCGAGGCGACCCTGGTCAACGACCTGGTCGACCTCGAAGGCGTCACCGTCAACCTGGTCGTCGGGGTGCCGAAGTTCGAGTTCGAGGGCCTGCTGGATCCGATCTCGCTGCAGCACGAGATGGCGCAGGTCGCCGCGGCCGGCCGCGACCGGCACGAGTCCCGCAACGTGTTCGCCAACTCGATGATGACACAGAGCGTCGCCGGGCCGAGCAGTGGCGAGACGTTGCCGACCGCCGGCGACGGCAGCGCTGCCGAGGACCTGTTCGTGTTCCCGGTGCGCGACGTGACCCTGAAGAAGGGCGAGCGCCTGGTGCTGCCGCTGCGCACGTTCGAGCTGGGCTACCGCGACGTCTACGTGCTCGACGTGCCGTTCGCGCCGCCCGCCGAGGTCCGGCAGGGGCTGCACGGCGAACGGCTGGTCGAGCTCGCGCGGCAGCTCGCCGCACCGAAGGCCCGCCACGTGCTGCGCCTGCAGAACGGCACCGACGCACCGCTGACGACGGCGCCGGTGCTGGTGTCGCTGCGTGGCCAGCTGCTGGCGCAAGCGCGCATGACCTACACGTCGAAGGGCCGTTCGGTCGACGTCGAGATCAACCCGGCGATCGACGTGCGCGTCGAGACCGACGAGGTCGAGGCCTCCCGCGATGCGGGCCCGATCCGCTTCGGCGACGAGAACTACGCGCGCGTCGACGTGCGCGGCGTGGTGCGGCTGTGGAACGGCAAGCCGGTGCCGGTGACCGTCGAGGTGACGCGGCGGGTGCTCGGCTTGTGCGACGAGGTCGGCCAGCAGGGCGAGAAGAAGCAGCTCGACCTGGTGCGCGCCTGGCACGGCGACGCCACGCCGGGGTGGTGGGGCTGGTGGAACTGGCCGCACTGGTGGTTCCAGCGCAATGGCTTCGGCGAGTTCCGCTGGCAGGTCGAGCTGGCGCCCGGGGCGCAGGTGCAGCTCGACGCCGGCTGGCACTACTTCTGGCGCTGAACGCGGCCACGTCGGCGCGGCGTTCGTCGTGTCGCGCGCGAACGGTCCCGGTCAGCGGGCTGCGCCGACCGCCTTCGGCATCTCTCGACCGTTGGCGAACCACACCGACGGTGCGAACCACACACCGACCGGGCCGTAGCCGACCTGCATGGTGGTCAGCGGCCGGCTGCGACCGGTGCGCGCGTGCAGCAGCTGCAGCCGTTGTGCGGCATCGACGAACACCACGAAGCGGCCCTCCGGCGACCAGCTCGGACGCAGCAGCGGCTCGGCGCCGTCGAACACGAGGCGCTGGCTGCCGTCGCGTGGATCCAGCAGGTAGGCCGCGTAGTCGGCGCGGCCGCCGGGTTCGCGTGGGCCCACGACCTGCTCGGCCCCGGCCGGTGGCTGCCAGGGCTTGCTCTGCGTGCTGAGCAGCATGCCGCCGTCGGGCGACAACGCGGTGATGCCGTGCCGGAACGACTGCGCGGTCAGCTTGCGCGCCTTCCCGTCGGCGAGCTGCACCAGGAACACGTCCCAATGGTAGGGGCCGTTGCCGCTGACCATCGCCAGCCGATCGCCGCCGAACGAGAACGACGCCAGCGTGCTCGTCTCCGGCGGTGTGCCGTCGATGCGGGCGTGCACACGGTCCGCCGCGACGTCGACCACGACGATCTCCTTGCCGCACTCGACCGCCAGGAAGCGGCCGTCGCTCGACCACTGCAGGCTGCTCGGTTCGCCGAGCTCGCCACCGAGCCGACGTGCCGTGTCCTTCGCGAGCTCGTGCAGCGTGACGCCGCCGTCGCGGATCACGGCGAGCAGGTTGCCGTCGGGCGACCAGACCGGGCTCCGGCCGCGCGGCAGTTCGAGTTCGCGGCCCGTCGCCAGCCTGCGCACGATGATCGGGTGCGCCCCGAAGTCGTGGTGGTCGGCGGTGCGCGCGTAGGCGAGGTGCGTGCCGTCGGGCGACAGGGCTGGTTCGAGTTCCATCGCCTGGTCGGCGGTCAGCACCGTCTCGACGCCGTCCTGCCACAGCCACAGCTCGGTGGCCCGGGCTTCGCCCCGGGTGAACGCGAGCATCAGTCCGCCCGGATGCGCGAGCTCGATGCCGGCGATCACCTGCTCGAGGCGCGTGCGGTGGGCTTCGTCGGGGGCCTCGTCGCGGGCTCGGCGCAGCAGCGGCAGGGCGCTCGGGCCGCGGGCTTCCAGGGCGTTCGCCGCCGCTGCGCGGGTCGCGGGGTCGCTCGCGTGCAGGCGCGCGAGCTCGGGGTGGTTGTCCTGGGGCAGGGAGAGCAGGAACGACAGGCAGGTGGTGGCGAGCATGGCGACGGGACGGCGTGGCTGCAGAAGAGTTCCGGAGGGGCGCTCAACGCGGCGCGTCGCTCGGCACCTGCATCGCTGCGATCCCGGCGTCGCGCAGGGCCTGCCGGACCTTCGTGCGCAGGTCCGCCCACAGTGCTTCCGGCCAGTCGGGCGCGCCGACCTGCTCGAACTGCAACAGGATGGCGAGCTGGCGGGCGGCGAAGTCGCGCATCGCCAGCGTGCGGAACGTGAACGCTGCGTGCGGGCCTTCCTGGCCGCTGGCTGCGACGTCGTAGACCTCGCTGTCGTCGAGGAACGAGGCGAGGCAGGCGAGCCGTTCGGTCCGCTGCCGGTCGGCGAGGTAGGTGTAGGCGAACGGGCCCAGCCACTCCATGCGCAGCCCGATCGGTGCCTTGCGCGCGGCGCGCACGAACGCCTGCCACACCTCGGGCCGCTGGGTCAGCACGACGAGATGACCGAACCGTCCGTCGGGCGAGGTCCACACCGAGCGGGGCATCTGCCGCGGCACGTTCGCCAGCACCTCGAGCAAGCGCTGGCAGAAGCGCTCTTCGTCGATGCCGGCGAGTCGGCGCAGGGCCTGCAGACGTTGCTCGCAGGCCGTGCTGGCGAGCCGTTCGAGCAGCTCGACCTTCTTCGCCTCGCGCATCGGGCTGTCGGCGACGGCGTCGATGATCGGGTGGCTCACACGCTCCGGGTGCTGCAGGACCAGCTCGACCATCGCCAGGTGCAGGCGCTCGGGAAAGCGCGCCGCCAGGATGCGCATCGCGCCGGTGTGGGCGGGCCGGTCGGGATCGCCGAGGAAACGCTCCAGCAGGTAGGCGTCTTCCTTCTGTCGGCTCGCGTCGGCCCACCACGCTTCCGCCGCGGCGCGGTCGATCCGCGGTGCGGGGAGGCCCTCGCTCGGGATCACGCCGCCGGCGATCTCCTGCAGTGCGTCGCTGGCGAGTTCGCCGAGCGGCCGCGTGTAGGACTGGAAGTTGTTGAAGCCCGAAGTCGTGGCGCGCGTCAGCCGGGCGTCGTCGAGATGCGCGATCAGCGCAGGCACGATCGCGAAGCCCTGGCTCACCACGGCGTCGAACGGCGCATCGCGTTGGTCGACGCGGGCGCCGATGCCGCCGGCGCGGCGGCTGTGCACCAGGCCCAGCACGCGCACGACCTCCGGGAGCAGCTTTGGACTTGGTGCTGCGGCCGAACAGGCGAGCTGCTCGAGGATCTCGGCCCACGGGGCCGGTGGCACGAACGGCTGGCCGTTCACCGCCGGGCGTGCGTCCGGCAGCTGCGCGACCGCGGCCCGCAGTTCGCGTTCGATGTCGCCGAGCGGCAGGTCCGACTCGGTGATCTGCGCGTACCAGTGGGCCGCAGCGAGGGCGGCGACGCGGTGCTGCAGGCGCTGCTCGCGCGCCCCACGCTGCACGAGCGCCCGAGCCAGATCGCGATGGCCCCGCGACCACAGTTGCAGGCCGCCGGCGAGGTCCTGGTGGCGGTCGCCTTCCAGGTGCCACTCGTCCATCACCAGCCGGGCGGCATCGGGCGGCTCTGCGAACGGCGCTTCGGCGAGCACCCGGTGCCGGCTCGTGTCGACCTGCGTGCCGCGCAGGAACGGCTGCGTGCCGTCGGCGGCCTTGGCGAGGCGGAACGCCGGGAGCAAGGCCGGCCCGGCCGCGGTGTCGGAGCCGTGGACGTTGCTCGCCAGCAGGACCAGCGGAGCGTCGGCGGGCGGTTCCGGCAGGTGCAGCGCGCGATACTGCAGCAGGGCCGCGTCGAGCTCGGCATCGCTCGGCGGTTGTTGGGCCGCCAGCAGCGAGGCGAACACGAACGCACCGAGTCTGGCGGTCTTCATCGGGCGCGCATGCTACGCGATGTCGCGCGCCGCTGCGTTCGCGCCTGGGCGGTGTTGGCGACCTCGACGGGTGGTTCGTGCCAAGACGGTGCGTGTGTGGCGCGAACCACGCGCCCGTGCCGCTCAGAAGTCGCCGACCGTGAGCGTCAGCCGGTTGCTCGCCGCCGAGTCGAGGATCGTCGAGCCTTGCAGCTCCAGCGACGCGACCTGCAGGTGCACGGCGAGCCCGATCAAGGCGGCGTGGTTCGGCACGGGGAACGCGAAGTCGAGCACGCCGCCGCTCGGCAGCGCCAGCTCCAGACCGTCGAGCGACTGCCACACGAAGCAGCCCGGTGCCGCGGCCGGCAGCAGTGCCGACAGCGGCGTCACCGCGGTCTGGAAGCCGAAGCCGAGCACGGCCAGCGCGTTCGCCGGCAAGCCGACGGCGCGGTTCTGGCAGCTGGCACCGAGCCACGGCAGGGTGACGTTGTCGAGTTCGACCAGGCCGCTGCTGGAGGCGCAGCCTGCACCGAAGCGGGTGGCGGTCGCGGCACACGGCGTTTCCAGCCGCTCGAGGGTCGCCGACTGGGAGCTGGAGCCGAACAGCGAGCTGCCGAGGTACACCGTGCCGTCCGTGGTCCGGACCAGCTTCGTGTTCGGAAAGGTCCCGCTCTGGGTGCCGCTGGCGAGGCCGGTCCACGTGGTCCCGTTCCACCGCGCGACCCGGTTCGCTGCCGTGGTCCCCGGAGTTTGGCCCGAGACCAGCAGGTCGCCGTCGGGCAGGGGCACCAAGGCTTCCGGCCAGGTGGGGGACTCTCCGCCTGTGAGGCGCTGCCAGGCCACGCCGTCGAATCGCGCCACGTCCTGCATGTAGTAATCCCCGATGATCACTGGCGAGCCGTCGGCGAGCACCGCAATGTCGTAGACGTTGAACGGGACGTCCTGGGTAGCGGCATTGCCGAGGAACTGCCAGGTGGTTCCGTTCCAGCGCGCCACGCTGCTCGGCACCGTCAAGGAGTTCGGGTCGCGTAGACCGCCTGCCAGCAGGTCGCCATTTGGCAACTGTGTCATCGAGTAGGTGGCCTGGCCCATCTGCAGACCCATGGAGGTCCACGCCACGCCGTCGAAGCGGGCGACCGTTCGGAGCTGGACCCCCGCCAGAAAGCCGGAACCGCACACGGCGATGCTGTCGTCGCTCAGTACTGCCAGGTCGAGGATCCAGCTGTTGCTGTCGGCGATCGCGATCACGGTCGCGCCGCCGGCCTGGCAACGCACCAGCGCCGCTCGGTTGCCGCTCAGGGTCGTCATCCGACCGGCTGCGAGCAGGTCTCCGTTCGCTGCGCATGCAAGTGCGCGGACTTCAATCAGGGGACCGGGGTCGACCGCGGTCCACACGCCGGCCGGCGACCGCCGGGCGAGGCCAGCGCACGGCACGCCGCCGATCGACGTCATGGTGCCGCCGGCGACCAGCGAGCCATTGGGCTCCGCCAGCAGCGTGTAGACGAAGCCGCTGATCGGGGGCTCGTTGGTCCACGCGAGCGGGCACTGCGCGGACAGCGAAGAGGTCACGGCCGCGACGAGAGACGTGAGCGCCGAGAGGGCTCGGCGAGCAAGGGCAGGCAAGGAATCGATGACCACTGGGGAGTCCTCGTTTGGGGAGGGCCGATCCCATGCAACATGCGAGCCTGCGTGGCCAATGGCGCGCGGTCTGGCTTGCCGCGGGGTGCGCGCCGCTGGGGACCTGCTGGCGAGCCCCGTTCGCCGAGCGACCCTGCTCGCCGCCGCGAGCGATTGCGATCGGCCGCGGCGGCAGCGACGCGTCGGGTCGCTACGAGCACGCGCCCGCCGTGGCGGGGCGCGCGCCCGTTCCCCTTCGTCGAGCCACCAAGCTCAGAACCACAGCGTGTAGGCCTGCGTCAGCACGAACGGGCCGGGCATCGCGAACACGCCGGCACCACACGGATCGATCACCACCGCCTGGATCGCCAGCGCCGTCGTGCACGGCGGGCCGGCGAGCGGCGGGATCGGCACCTGGGTGCCGAGCGTGCCCGCCGAGTTCACCGCGACCGGCACCACCGCGACGATGCCGCATGGGGGGCTCATGTCGAGGTCGAGCGACTGGTTGCTGCCGCCGCACGCGGTCGCGGGGATGGTCGGGAAGCAGCCGTTCGCCGGTCCGGGCAGCGAGCAGGTCGTGCACGGGCAGAAGCTCAGCAGCAGGAACGCGGTCGCTCCCGGCGGGGCCGAGACGTCGAGGTTCAGCGTCACGTTGCCCCCCGGGAAGCACATCGACGTGCAGGACGTCGAGCCGGAGCCGGCCCAGTTGACGGTCAGGTCGTTCATGCCCGGCACACCCGTCGTCTGGGCGACGGCGGCGCCGGCGGTGAGGAGAAGGCTGAGCAGGTGGGTCTTCATGCCTGCAGAAGGACCGTTCGCGCCGGACCGCACGCGGGCGGGGCACGAATCCGTGGCTCTGGCAGTGGCGGCGGAGCGCGGGAGGGTCGGCCCCGCGATTTCCTGAACCCTTTGCACGGCGTGCGGCAGGAGTCACCATCGTGGCGATGGCTTCGACCGACACCCCCGAACGCGAACGAGCGCCGCAGGCGGTCCCCGCGGACACTCCACGGCCCGATCCCCGCGGCGACTGGGTCGCCCGGCACCAGCGTGGGCTGTGGCGCTTCGCGCGCCTGCTCGGCGCGCGTTCCGACCACGCCGACGATCTGGTGCAGGAGGCCCTGCTCGCCGGCCTGCACAAGGGCGTGCACGAACGGGCCGACGGCGAGGCCGCCGTCTGGCTGCGCGGGGCGGTGCGCAACCTCTGGCGCATGCACCTGCGCACGCAGCGCCGTCGCCCCGAGCATCAGCCGGTCGAGACCGCTCCCGAGCTCGCCGAACTGGCCCTCGCACGGCACGGCGGCGCCGACGGTTCGGGCGATGCCTACGTCAGTGCGTTGCGCCAGTGCCTCGAGCAGCTCGACGGCAAGGGCCGCCTCGCGATCGAGCTGCGCTACGGCGAGGACCGTTCGCGGCCGGCGATGGCCGAACGGCTCGCGATGGGCGAGCAGGGCATCAAGACCCTGCTGCGGCGTACCCGGCAGGCACTGTTCGCCTGTGTGCAGCGGCGCCTGCGACCGAACGAGATCCCCGGAACGAGCTTCCGGAACGAGGCCCCATGAACGACTCCGACGACTCGCTCGCTGCCACCCCGGATCGCCTCGACCCTGCGGACGCCGCGTGGCTGGACGCCGCCTTGCACGAGGTGATGGACGGCGAGGCTCCGCCCGATCTGCGCGCGCGCCTCGCCGCGGCGAGTGCGAGCGACCTGCAGGCGGCCGCCGCGCGCGTCGAGGCGGCGCGGCCCGGTCGCATGCGCCCGCACTGGCTGCTGGCGGCGGTGGCGTTGTTCGCCCTGCTGGTGGTCGGCGGGGTCGCCTCGCTGCAGCGCGCCGGCAACGGCGGGCTGACGACGGCGAGTGCGCCGCAGGAACCGCTGCGCGAACTCGAAGTCGCCGACGTCGAGCAGCTCGCCGCCCATCTCGCGCGCACCACGACGGTCGCGTTGACGGCACTGCGCGGCGCGAACGGCGAGCGCCTGCCGAACGAACCGGAACACTCCGGCATGCAATCGGATCCGCTGCTGCGCGACCTGCTGCGCACGCTGTTCGGGCCCGGTCTCGCCGCCGGCGTGCCGTTCGACCGCGGGGCCGCGCATGCCGAGTTGCGGCTGCAGAGCGAGGCCGGCTTCGTGCGGTTGTTCGTGCTGGTCGAGGGCAACGCGGTGCGCCTCGGCAATGCGAAGTTCGCGACCGGTGCGGTGCCTGCCAAGGTGTCGGTGGCGTGCCTGGCGGTGTGGGAGACGATGCGCAAGCAGCAGGTACGGGTGCGGCCTCGCATGCAGGTGCACACGACGCGCGAACTGATCGCGGCGATCGGCAGCGACCGCACGATCGAACTGGTCGGCGGTCCGTTCGTGCTCGATCCCGAGGACGACGCCGGGCCGTTCCCGGCCAACCCGGCGGTCGAGTTCGGCGAGCGCGATCCGGTGCCCTACCTGATCGTGAAGGGCGTGCGCGGCCTGCACCTGCGCGCGGTCGGCGGGCCGGTGCGCGTGCTGAGCCGTTCGCCGGCCGAGGTGGTGCAGTTCGCGGGCTGTCGCGACGTGTTCCTCGAAGGTCTGGTGCTCGGCCACAGCGACGAGGTCGCGTTCCACTGCGTGGCGCCGGTGCTGTCGTTGCAGCAGTGCACGAACGTGCTGGTGCGCGACTGCGAGCTGTTCGGCTGCGGCACCGAGGGCATCGTCGCCGCCGAGGTCGACGGCTTGCGCATGGAGCGCGGCGAGATCCACACGTGCCGCCACGGCATCTGCATCTTCGAGCGCTGTCGCGACGTCGAGTTCCGTGGCGCCACGTTCCGCGACACCGAGGTGGCGACGGCGGCGTTCACGTTCGACGGCTGTGAGCGCGTGCGCTTCGTCGACTGCGGGGTGCGCAACCTCGACGGCGGCATGGGCGGGCCGGCCCAGGACCAGGGACTGTTCGTGGTCACGATGGACGAAGCGGTGACGTTCCAGCGCGGCCAGATCCGCGGCAACCGCACGCGGCGCGTCGTCAACAGCAAGCTGCTGCTGGTGCGCGACGGCACCGACGAAGGCGACAACGGGCCCGA
>JAEUHU010000538.1 GCA_016793305.1 Planctomycetota bacterium | reverse complement strand
CAGGTTGTGGAACACGTGCTGCAAGCGTTTGCCGTCGGCCCGCAGCAGCAGCGAGGGGGGTGCCTGCAGGTCGAGGCGCACCGCCGCGTGCTCGGCGCGTGGCCGCTGGCTGCGCACCACGTCGGCGAGCAGCCGCACGAGATCGACGTCGCCGAGCGCCGGCGGCTCGGGGCGGGTCAGGAACAGCCACTGGTTCAGCAGGCTCTCGATGCGCGCCGCCTCCTCGACGATCGTGTCGGCGGCGGCGCCCCCGTCGGCCGAGCGCAGCAGCTGCGCATGCATCCGGATCGCCGCGACCGGGTTCTGGACCTCGTGGGCGAGGGCCGCGGTCATGCGGCCGAGCACCGCCTGCTTCTCGACGCGCTGGCGCGTCTCGCGTTCGGCGAGCAGCGCGGTGCGGGTCGTCGCGAACGCGCGCGCCACGTCGCCGATCTCGTCCTTGCGATGCAGCGCGTCGAGTTCGATCGGCCGTTCGTCGTCGATGCGCGGCAGCTGCGTGGCGAGTTCGCGCAGCGGCTGGCCGAGCCGCCGCAGCACGATCCAGGTGGTCAGCAGCGCCAGCAGCCAGAACGCGGCCAGGACCTGCAGCACACGCGGGTCGGTCAGCGACTGGCTGCGCGGCTGGCGCACCACCAGCACTCCCTTGCTGCCGATCGCTGCGGCGACCACCAGCGAGTCGCCGATCGGGTGGGCATCGCCATCGACCGGCACCGCCAGCAGCCGCTTCACGAACGCCGGGTCGAGCTCGGCATCGTCCGGCGCGTTCTCGTCGAACACGAACACCTCGAGTCCGGACAGCCGCGAGACCGCCGGCGCCAGGGCACTCGGATTGGCGGCGCGCACGTTGCCGAGGAACGACGCCATGCGGTCGGCGGAGTCGATCAGGCGCAGCCGGTCCTCGCTGGCGATCTGCCAGCTCAGGTAGCCGACCACCGCGGCCGTCTCGGCGAGCACCAGCAGGACGATCGGGGCACCGATGCGCCAGGACAGACGGGAGAACAGCATGCCTACCGGTGGCAGTGTGGGGAGTGCGCGCCACAAAGCAATCCGTTGGCCGGCGGCCGATCGCGGAACGCCAGCCAGGGCTCGCCGGTTCGGCCGGGCCGGCGTGGTCGTTCCGTGTCCACGCGAGCCTTGCCGCGGTCGGTTCGTGTCCACGGGATCACGGACTGGAACCTCGGAGGCCGGGCCGCTGGGTGCCGGCCCAAGCCCGCACGAGGTGGCATGCACCTTGCTCCAACCGGCTTCCCACCAAAGGCTCGAGAGGCCCCTCATTCCTTCGGTCCCCTGTCTCTCCGCGATTCGCAACCCAGCATGAACCTCTCCTCCCGCCCCGCTTCGCCGCGCGGCTTCACCCTCGTCGAACTGATCGTCGTCCTCGTCATCATCGCCGCCGTCTCGGGCCTCGTGATCCCGGCGGTCGCCTCGCTCGGCCGCAGCACCGACATGGCGGCGTCGGCCAAGACGCAACAGGACCTGGCCAACAACCTGCAGCAGTTCTTCGTGCTGCAGAAGCGGTTCCCGCAGGGCATGGACTCGCTGCTCCAGGTCGGCACCGCCGGGGCCGCGACCGGCGCACCGACGGGCGTCTACGCGCCGGTGCTCGACACCGCCGGTCAGCAGATCTCGGGCATGACCACCAGCAGCCCGAACCTCTACTCGGCGCTGGTCTTCGACAACACGAACATCGTCGACGCGACCGGCTCGGAGTTCCGCCGCTCGTTGACGCGCGGCGGCTTCGACTACGTGCACGACCACCAGTCGTACGACATCACCGCGCTGCCCGCCGTCGGCCAGCCGAACGCGAACAACAGCGGCAGCATCCGCCGGGTCTGGGCCGCCGGGGCGATCCCGGTCGCGCGCCTCAATGGCACGGTGGCCGGCGATCCGGCCCTGACGGCGAGCGACTTGACGCTGCTGCGCCGCCTCGTTCCTGCCGAGTTCGACGCGACGGGGGCCTACACGCCCGAGATCGGCACGCACCTGATCGCGATGGGCATCGGCCCGAACTGCCGCCTCGTGCCGACCACGATGATGAACTGCCCGTCGTACCCGGGTGCGGACGGCAAGTACTACGGCCGCTACGTCGCGATCTTCAAGATCTACGCGACGGGCGAGCGCCCGACGCTGATCGCGGTCGTCGACGCCTACGGCCGCACGTCGGACTACACGATCCAGCAGTTCAACGAGTCGCTGCCGAACGGCGCCCGTCAGGGCTGAGCCAAGGCCTCGTGATGCTGCAAGCTCCGTCGGAGCCCATCTCGTCGCCCGCCACGCGGCCTGCGCCGCGGCGGTGGGCGCCTGCGTTCACG
>JAEUHU010000511.1 GCA_016793305.1 Planctomycetota bacterium | reverse complement strand
GCGCGGCCGATCGCGCCGGCGCCCGTGGTTCGGCCCATCGCCATCTCGAACTCGCGGCCGCACTGCAGTTCGAAGCGAACGGCCCGCACTGGCTCGTGCTGTGCGGGCCCCCGGCGTCCGGCAAGTCGTCGCTGGCGAACGCCCTGCACGAGCTCGCCGGCTGGCCGCACGTCGCCACCGACGTGGTGCGCAAGCAGCTCGCCGGCCTCGACCCGCACGAGCCGGCCCGCCCCGAGCACTACAGCGAAGCGTTCTCGCGACGCACCTACGCCGCACTGCACGAACGCGCCGCCGCCGCGACCGCAGCCGGAGCGAAGGTGGTGTTGCTCGACGGCAACTTCCCGACGCCCGCCCATCGCGCCGCCGTCGCCGCTGCCGCCCGGAGCTCCGGGGCCGCGCCGACGTTCGTGCACGTCGCCGTCGATCCGGCGACCGCGGCCACGCGCGCCGCGGCCCGCCGCCGCGACCCTGCGAACGTCAGCGACGCCGACCCGGCGGTGACCGCGGCCCGCCACGCGTCGTTCGTGCCGCCCCTTCCCGCCGAGGGCCACGCCGTGCTGGCCGTCGACGGCCGCCGCCCGGTCGCGGCGATCCTGCCGGATCTGCTCGCCGATTGCCTCCGGCCGTAGTCGCGACCATTGACGGACGAGCCACGCCGGGCATGCTCGTCCGGTGATGACCGAGTTCGATCTGACCGGCAACTGGGAAGGCCACTACGTGCAGAACGGCCGCCAGCACGGCATCACGATGCGCGTGGTGCAGCGCGGCGTGTCGTTCGTCGGCGCGATGCGCGATGCCGACACGCTGCTGGTGAGCCAGGAGCGGCTGCACGCCGCGAGCGTCGACGACGGCAAGGACACCGAAGTGGTCGGCGAAGCCGAGGTGCTGAGCAGCCTCCCCGAACACAGCTTCGTCGAAGGCGAGGTCGAAGGACGGCTGGTCACGTTCACCAAGCGCTACCAGGGCAAGTCGAGCACCAGCATCTGGGTCGAGGGCAAGGCGAACATCACCTTCGAGACACCCGGCCATGCGGTGCACTACCGGGGCGTGTTGTCCCAGGGCGGCGGCCTGCTGAGCGGCATGTGGCGCATCCCGCCGCAGCACAGCGACGGCGAAGTGCAGCGCGACCACTTCGAGTTGCGGCGCAGCGGCCCTTCCTGACGCAGACCGTCAGCGCGGCACCGACCAGTCGAACTCGACGCGCCCACCGGTCGCCGCGACCTGGACGGTCTGGCGCTGCGGCCGCCAGTGATCGTCGAGCTCGACCAGCAGCTCGCCCGCTTCGGCCGCAACGGTGAACTCGAGGGTGTCCGGCACCACGCCGTGGAACCTCGTCGCGAGCGACCGCTGCACCACGACCTCGCCACGCCGACGGACCACCAGAGTCGCCGACCAGCCCTCCTGCGCACGCAGCTCCTCGCCGAGCCGGACGGCGATGCGCAGCGGCACGCCTGCCTCCAGCTGGAACCTGGTCGGCGCCACCGCGGCGGCATCGGCGGCGGCCTCGGCCACCGCGACGAGGGGGCACGACCGCACGCGCAGGCTGCTGCTGCTGCCTTCCAGGCGGTAGTCGCCGGCCGGCAAGCCGTCCGCGCCGAACGTGCCGTCGGGTCGACGCTCCAGGTCGTGCCGTTCGCCACCGACGATCGCGCATGCGACGAGCCGGAGGTCGCCTGGCACCCGAACGCCGTCTGCAGCCGCGACCCGGATGCGCCCAGCGCGCGGCATGGTCGTCGTGCCGAGGTCGAGATCGCCGTCGCCAGGGACCTCGAGCCGCGCGAGGCGGTGCACGGGACGACCGGGCGCGTGCAACTGCAGGTCGATCCGGCCAGGAGCGAACGGGCCGATCGTGAACCGCCCGTCGGCATCGCACTGGAAGCGAGGTCCGTCCCACCACACCGCCTGCGACACGACCATGCCGCTGGCACGCAACGGCTGGCCGTGCTCGTCGACCACGAGGCCGCGGATCGTGTGCGTCGCGCGCGCCCGATCCGGCACCACGATCTCGTGCACCGAGCCGTCGGCGACGAGGCCCGGCACCCGCCAGGTCGGGAAGTAGAGCGAGAGCGCCGCGGCGGCCGGATCGAACAGCCACAGATCCACCGGCGCGTCGGTCGGCACGAGCAGGGGCGCGAATCCTGGCTCACGCCCGTTCGCGTCGCTGCGCCAACCGGTGCCGATGGGGTGCCCTTGCGCCGACACCCGCGAGACTTGCCAGCCGACCAGCGGCTGCCGGCGCTCGTCGAGCAGCACCGCCCGCAGTGGCTGCAGCGACGCCGCGGTCGCCTCCCACAGGGTCTGTTCCCCGGCCCGCACGGTGACGACCTCGCTCACCTCGGCTTCGCCGATCGTGGCACGCAGCGCCCAGCGCCCGGGCAACAGGCCATCGAGCCGGAACGTGCCCTGGCCGACCGAGCGCAGCGAGTGCTGCGCGAACGGCAGCGCGAAGGCACCGTCCGCCAGCAACCGCGCCGACACCGCCGAGCCGCCGGCCGGCCCACCGCCAGCACCACGCGTGACTCCGTGCAGCGATCCCCCTCCGTCGACGCGGATCGTCACGGGACCGTTGCTCGGGACAGAGGCGCGCACGAGCCCGCAGCGGACCCGCGCCCCGTTGCGCACCCGCGCCACCACCAGGATCGGACCGTTCGGCAGCCACTCGAACGTGAAGGTGCCGTCGGCCGCCGTCGTGTCGTACCACGGCTCCAGCAGATCGCTGGCGAACGCGATGGTGCCGAGTTCGGCCCGCACCGGCGCACCGTTCTCGTCGACGACGCGGCCGTGCAGCGGCTGGCCGGCAGGCTCCATCGTCAGTCGGCAGGTCTGGCTGCCGTCGGCACGGACCTGCACCTGCTGCCAACGCGCCGGCGCGTGCCCCTTGGCGCGGGCCCGCAGCTGCGCGCCCCGCTGAGCCTGACCACGCAGGCGCAACACGCCCTCCGTGTCGGTGCTGCCGAGCGGACACCACAGTCGATGTCCATGCTGGGAGCCGTTGCCCTCGACCTCGGCGCCCGCCACCGGCCGCCCACTGCCGTCGACGACGGTCACCACGAGCGCACCCTTCGACGGCACCGTCAGGGTCATCTCGTGCCGGAACGAGCCTGGATCGCGCAGCACGACCCAGTCTTCGTAGACGCTCGTGCCACTGACGAACACGCGGTGCGACAGCTCCTCCGGCACGTCGTCGAACACCGCGTCGCCGCGGGCATCGGTGCGGGCGAAGCGCAGGTCGTCGTGCGCCACGAGGCCGACCCACGTGCCGGCTTGCACGGTCGGTTCGTCGGCGTGGCGCACGTGCACGGTGATGCGCCTCGGGCCCGCCTGCACCACCGGAGCTTCGAGCGGCCGAGGCGGCAACGACACCTGGTCGCGCTTCGCCGGCGGCTCGTCGAGCGGCGTGGCGAGCACGACCTCGGGCACGGCCTGCGAACCCGCCGGTGCCGGCGGTGCCACACTCTCCGCGCGCATCAGCAGGGCCAGCGTCGCCAGGGCCGCCGTCAGCAGCAACCCGGCGCTCCAGCGAACCAACCGTTCGCCTAGGAACGACTTGCCTGTACCACCGGCCGCCGCGAGCACCGTGCGCCGCACCGCCAGCAGCTGCTCGGCGGTCAACACCGCCGCGACCCCGAGCGACGCGAGACCGACCGGCAACAGCGCCCGCAGGCGATCGAGCCCGCGCACGATCTGCGTGCGCACCGTGCCGGCCGGCCGGTCGAGCGCCCGCCCGATCTCGACCGCGGTGAGCCCGTGTTCGACGTGCAGCGTCACCGCCTCGCGGAACGGCGACGGCAACTCGACGAGCGCCCTCTGCACCAGCTGCGCGAACTCCCCGTCGCTGCTGCTGCGCACCGGATCGTCGGTCGCGAGCAGCGTCTCGAGCACGTCGGCGCCAGGTACGGCCCGACGCTGGGCGCGCGTCGACGAGCGCGCGTGGTTGGCGAGCACGCCGAGCAGCCACGGCAGCAGCGGCCGTTCGCCGTCCCACCGCGAGGCATGGGTGATCGCCACGAGCCACGTCTGCTGCAGCAGGTCCTCGGCGCGGTTGCGGTCGCCGCCGCTCAGGTAGCCGGCCACCTTGGCGAGCTCCGGTGCGGCGCGGTCGAACACGGTCGCCAGGGCGGTGCCGTCACCACGCTCGCGGTAGCGGCGGAACAGGGACTCGAGGGAGGGGGCGTCGTTCATGGCGTTCTGCCCCTCCTTGCCGGAGCGAGCCCGTGTGCGCCCGGATTCTGCCGAATCATGGCGCCGAATGCCGCGCCGCCCCCGGCCGGGAACGGACTCCACACCCAAGATTGCGGCCGGGACGGCAGCCGGACGCGTCCCGGCCATCCGTTGGCTGGCGAGTGCACCGACCTGCGCACACCCGAGCCGCGACCACGAAGTCCCGCGTATCCTGCGCCGCCCTTCCTCCGTCCTGTCGGGCATGAACCCTACCGAACCGCCCGTGCTGACCACGGCCCAGCAGTCGTGGCACCGCTTCCTTGAGTCCGTCGAGCCGCTGCGCACCGAGCTGTATCGCTTCTGCCGCTGCCTCTGCCGCAGCGCCCTCGACGCCGAGGACCTGTCGCAGGAGACCCTGACGCGCGCGTTCGCGGCGATGGGACGCCTCGCCGAAGCGCCGGCGAATCCGCGCGCGTGGTTGTTCCGTGTCGCGACCAACGCGTGGATCGACCAGGCGCGCCGCGCGCCATACGCCGGCACCGTCGCGAGCGAAGGCGAGCCCGCCGCGAACCCTGGTAGCGAGCCGGGGGCCCTTCGCGAAGCCGCCAGCCACCTGCTCGTGCGCCTGTCGCCGCAGGAACGCGCCGCGGTCGTGCTGAAGGAAGCGTTCGGGCTCACCCTCGAAGAGACCGCCGACGCCCTCGGCACGTCGGTCGGCGCGATCAAGGCCGCCTTGCATCGCGGCCGCGACAAGCTGGCGCTCGAGCCGGTCGCCGCCGCCGCCGTGCAGCCGGTGCCGGAGGCGCTCGAAGCGTTCTGCGAAGCGTTCCGCGCCGGCGACCTCACGCGCCTCACCGCGCTGCTGCTCGACCATGCCACCGTCGAAGTGGTCGGCGCCACCATCGTGCGTGGCCCCGCCGAAGCGAGTCGCACCGTGCTGCCGGGCCTCCTGCTCGGCCACCGCGTGCTCGCCGACCTGTCGGCGCCCATCGCGATCCCGGTGGAGCTGCGCCGCGGAGCACTGCCGCACACGCCGCGCATCGAGCTGCGCTGGCACGGCGGCCGTTGGCTGCTGCTGACCTGGTACGCCCACGAGGACGGCGAGGCGGTGCGCGCCGTGACGACGTTCGTCTGCGAGGGCGAGAAGATCGCGCGCATCGACAACCACTTCTTCAGCCCCGACCTGTTCGAGGAGCTCGGGCGGGAACTCGGCGTGCGCGTGCGTTCCAACGGTCGACGCTGGTGGTGGCCGTCGGGCCAGCGCCACGAGTGTCCGGTCGACGACGTGGTCGCTGCCGAACGCACCCAGCGAAGCTGACAACGGTCGGCAGCCGCGTCCTCTCGTCGCACTCGCCACCGGCCTCGCCCTGCGCTGCCCGCCAGGGCCAGGCTCCTTGCGCCCGCAGACCTGGACGGGGCCGATCAGTCGACTCGACCTCTACCGAGCTTGCTTCGGCTCCTGCTTCGGCTTCGGCTCCTCCTTCGGCAAGCCGAGCACTTCGCGCAGGTCGGCCTCGAAGTGCTTCTCCTGGCCGGGGCCGAAGCCGATGTGCACCTTCTGGATCACGCCGTCCTTGCCGACGATCACCGTGTGCGGGATGCCGGTGAC
>JAEUHU010000485.1 GCA_016793305.1 Planctomycetota bacterium | reverse complement strand
GCGACCAGCAGGGCCTCGCCGCCCGGATGGTTCGGGCAGGGGCCGGGGCGCAGCTGCGACCACGGCCGCGCCGGCTCGGGCGCTGGCAGGGCGGCGAACTCCGGGTCGTCGATCGCATGGCAGGCGTCGCAGCGCAGCGCGCGAGCCTTGGCGCGCCCGCGCCCGACGGCGGCCGGATCGGGTGCCGCAGCGATCGGCGGCGGCGTGTGCAGCGTGCGCTCGGCACGTGCCCGCTCCTTCGGCAACGGCGCCAGTTCCTGGCCGGGCCCACGCCACAGCACTTCGAGCGAAGCGCCGCCCTCCGCTTGCGCGAACAGCACCCGCAACGTGTGCGGCCCCTGCTGCAGCGCTCGTGTGCCGTCGCGCCGGCGATGCGGCGCCAGCGCTTCGTTGCGCACGACCAGCTCGTCGTCGATCCACAACCACGAGCTGTCGTCGCTGCCGACCACGAACGTCCAGTCGCCCGCGGTGGGCACGTCGAGCGTCGCCGTGTGCTCGAGCACGAAGTGGTGCGCGCGCGTGCCGACGCCGGCGTCGATGCGTTCGGCGACGCCGCGTGCGGCGATCGGAGCAGCACCGAGGTCGGGCAGCCCGGGCTGCGTCACCTGCAGTTCGCGGCAGGTCCACGCGAAGCCCGGCGTCGGCACGGCCTCGCGCACCTGGGCGCGCAACAGCCACGCAGTGATCGCCGTCGCCTCGTCGCCGGCGAGGTGCGGATGCGCGCGGTCCGGGTGCCGTTCCTTTGGAGCGAGCAGGTGGCGGTGCAGGCGCCCGAAGTCGACCCGCTGCGGCAACTGCGCCAGGTGGCCGGGTGCGTGGCAGGCCGCACAGGCCAGCTCGCGGAACAGCGCTTCGCCACGCACCTGGGCTTCGGGCCCCGTCTCCCTGGCTTCCCCCACCGGCGCCGCGCGCCCCAGGTGCTGCACGTAGGCGGCGAGGTCGTCGGTCGTGGCACCCGCCATCGTGTGCCGGCGCAGGAACTCGCGGCCACCGTCGTGGCGCCACCACGCCACCGCGTCGTGCAACGGCAGCGCCTTCGCAGCAGCGGCCGGGCCCAGCCGCGCCTGCGTCCCCGCGTCGAACTCGTGGCATCTCGCACAGCCGCTGCGGGCGATGGCGACGGTCGCCGAGAGCTGCTCCTCGACGCCGAGCCCGACGGAACGCGCCGTCGGCTGCTTGCCACCGCAGGCGGCGATCGACCAGCAACAGGCGAGCACGAGCCAGCGCATCGGCGCAGCTTGCCGCCGCCTGGCCGGCCCGGCAACGCGGCACCCGAGCCTCACCGCAAATCGACCGAAACGAGCTGCGCGTCCGGCGCCACCTCCACCGCGCGCGTCAGCGTGCCGCTGCCGACCAGCCGCACCTGGTAGGTGCCGACCGCCCGATGCACGAACTCGACGCGGCCGCTCTCGTCGACTTCGCTGGCCGCGAGCAGGCGCCCGTCGCGCAGCAACTGCACGTAGCCGCCTTCCCGCAGGTGCCGCGGCACCCCGACGCGGATCGTCGCCCCGCGCGACAGCCGCAGCTCGAACGGATCCGGCGACAGCAGGTCGTCGGGCAGCGTCAGCCTCGCCACCGCCGGCGCGTAGCCTGGGGCCCGTACCACCAACGTGTCGGAACGGTTGGTCACGCCGCGCAGCCGGAAGGACCCGTCGGCGTCGGTACGCTGGCCGCTCTCGAACAACTGCAGGTCACCCTCCTCGCCGAGCAGCACCACCGCGTTGGGCACCAGGGCGCCGTCGACGTCGCGCACGACGCCGCGCAGGTGCGCGCCTGGCTCGAGCAGCAGTTCGCCGAGATCGTGTTCCTGTCCGGCCCCGAACTCGCCGTCGCGGCGAATCGGCGCGTGGCCTTCGCACCAGACCTCGATGCGCAGGTGCCCGGTCGGACAGAGCGGCCAGCGCAGCTGGCCGTCGGGGAACTCGAGCCACCGACTGCTGCGTTCGACCTCGTCGTCGCCGTCGAGGCGCACGATGCGGAGGACTCCGCCGAGCAACGGCCTTCGCCCAGGCAAGCCGGCGATGCGGGCCAGCAGCGTGCAGGTCGGCGGCGTGTCGAGCTTCACGTCGACGAGCTCCTTGCCCGGCCCCACCGGCACGATGCGCTGCAGGCTGCGGTCGAACAACGCCACCTGGAGGGACTCGGCGCGCTGCGGCACCTCGAGCACGAACTCGCCGCTGCCGTCGGTCACCGTGGTGCGCCCACCGCCGCCGCGCGGCGCCACCAGGGCGCCCTGCAACGGCTGGCCGTCGCTGCCACGCACCACACCACGCACCGTGCGGCCGGTGTCGACGCGCAGGTCGACGATCGTGCCGGCGGTGCCGGCACGCAGCTGCACCAGCCGTTCGACGATCCCGGTCGGCATGCGCGCGCGCACTCGATAGTTGCCTGGGATCAGGTCGTCGATCGCCCAGGCGCCGTCGCGATCGCTGACCACCTGCGCCTGGGTCTGCTCGCCGAGCACGACCACGGTGGCCCCGGCGATCCCGGTCGAGCCCGTGCTGCGCAGCACACGGCCACGCATGCCGACCCCGGGCCGCAGCACCAGGTCCTCGTAGACCAACGCCTCGTCGCGATCGATCGTGAAGCGCGCCATCTGCCGACCGAAGCCGGCCAGTTCGGCGCGCACCAGCACCGTGCCGGGTGGCTGGCCGCGGATCTCGAACCGCCCGTCGGCATCGGTGCGCACCAGCACCTCGTCACGCTCGTCGTCGAACAGCTGGACGATCCGGCTGCCGAACTCGCGGAAGTCGAGTTCGCGGGCCGCGTCGGTGATCGAACGGGTGGCGTCGTCCAGCAACGGCCGGGTGCGCACCAGCGCGACCCCGGCGAGCGGCCGTTGTCCGGCATCCACGAGGCGGCCGCGCACGACCGTCGGCGGCACCACCGGCAGCTCGAGCACGTTCTCCTCGGTCTCTTCCAGCAGCACGCTGGTCCGGTTCGACCAGCCGTCCTCGAACGCGAACCGGGCCCCGAGCGCCTCCACCTGCAGCACGCCCGGCGCCAGCGTCTCGGTGCAGGCGAACCGGCCGACCGCGTCGAGTTCGACGAAGCAGACCTTGCCGACCACGTCGCGCAGCTCGAGCAGGTCGCCGGGTCGGTGCAGCGAGGCCCCGTCCGCGTCGATGCGACCACGCACCGTGGTCCGCGCCGGCATCTCGAGCAGCAGTTCGCCCGCGGCGCTGCCGACCAGCTGCGAGCGCACCACGGCACCGTGCTCCGGATGGCGCACCAGCATGCGCATCAAGCCACGGCCGAGCCCGGTCAGCAGGAACGTTCCGTCGGCGGCGCTCGTGCCGGACGCCGGATCGACCAGTCCCGGCACCTGGTTCGGCGGCAGCAGTTCGATCGACGCACCGGCGATCGGCGCCTGGGTGGCAGCGGCGACCACCCGCCCACGCAGCGGTGCCATCGCCGGCCGGTCGAACACCAGGTCGACACGCGCCTGGTCGCCGACCACCACCGACGGTTCGGCGGTCGGCTGCCAGGACGGATGGCGAGCGACCACGCGCACCGGCCCGGCGGCCAGGTTGGCGAACGAATACCGGCCGTTCGGCTCGGTGATCGCGACCTCGACCCGCCGCTGCTCGCCGGGCACCGACTCGAGGGCGACACGCGCGTTCGGCACCGGAGCGCCCGCGTCGTTGGTGACGAAGCCGGTCAGGGAGAACCCGTTGCCGAGCCGCAGGACGGTCTCGTTGCCGTCGGCGTCCAGCGGGATCGCGAGCGTCGCGAACGCCGGATGTTCGCAGCGCACGAACACGCCCTGGGGCAGTTCGACCCGGAACTGGAACGAGCCGCGCGCATCGGTGATCGCCGCCAGGTCGATCGGTTCGCTGCGCCATTCGGGCCACGCCGTCACCAACCGGTGTGGCGTCACCTTGGCGCCAGCGACCGGCTCGCCGGCCGGCCCGACCACGAGGCCTCGCACCAGCACACCGAGCGCGCTCGCCCGACGCGTGGTCGCGTTCAACGTCAACACCGGCACCGCTTCGACCGCCTCGGCGCCCGGCGTCGGCAACGTCGCCGGGGTCGGCTGTGCGACCCGCTGCGACCGCCACAACATCGCGGTGCCGGCGACCAGCAACGCCACCAGCACGACGATGCCGACCAGCCAGGCCGAACGAGTGCGCGGCGAGCGGCTCATCGTGGACCTCCGCCGGTGAGACCACCGCGGTCGAGCAGATCGCGGAACTTGCGGGTCATCAGCTGCACTTCCTCGGTGAGGCCACCGTCGAGCCCGGTCGCGGCCAGCTGGCAGACCCGCACCACCTCGCGCAGGGTCTCGAGCGGCGCCACCGACTGTTGCACGGCCACGATCGCGTCGTCGCGGGCGTCGGCGACCGCACCGCGGGCCAGCAGTGCGCGCATACGCCACAGCTGCGCGTCCGGATCCCCGTCGGCTTCGGCGACCCAGGCACCTGCGTAGGCGACCGCATCCGGCGAGCCGGCCAACAGGTGCATCTGTGCTCCGGCGCGGGCCATGCCCGGCAGGTTCGGATGGTCCTGCGCCAGTTCGGCGAAACGCGGCAGCCAGAGCGCCAGCAGGGGCTGCGGTGGGTCGAGCTGCAACAGGTCGCGCCACGCCTGCAACTGCAGCTCCGGCGACAACACGCGCTGTTCGCGGTCGAGCAGCGGCCCGGTGCGGCGATCGCGTTGCTGCAGCAGCTGCAGCAACGATCGCCAGGCCTGCAGCGGCGCCTCGGGGTGCACCGACTGGCCGATGGCGAGGTCGAGGCGGGTGATCGCTTCGCGCAGCGCCGACGGATCGTTGCCCTGGCCGAGGGCGGCGCGGCACTCGGTGGCGAACCGGGCGGCGAGGCCGGTCGGCTGGCCGGTGGCCACGCAGTCGCGCGGCGGTTCGTCGAGCAGCCGCGTGGCGAGCCCGTGCAACGCGGCCCGGGCCGGGTAACCGAGCCGGAACTCCATCAGGTTCGCCTGCCGCACCGGCCGGAGGCCGGCGGCGTTCCACAGCAACAGCCCGATCACCTTGCGGCGCTCGGCGTCGGCGGCGGCCAATTCGCGCTCCAGGCGTTGCACGACCGGCTCGGGATCGGCACCGCGCGCCACGTCGAGCAGATCGATCACGTCGAGCAGCGCCTTCGGGAACACGGCGCCAGGGCGCAGGTAGGCGGCCAGCGCCAGGTCGGTGCGCGCGTCGTTCGGCCGCGCCACCGCGGCAGTCAGGTTCGCGATCCCGCGGGCCAGGAACAGCCGGAACAGCCGCAGCTCGACGTCGAGTGCCCCGCCGGCACGCGCCTGCAGGGCCTGCGCGATCGCCGCGTCGTAGAGCCGCAGCGCCTCGTAGCCGCGTCCCTCGCGCAGCAGCAGCACGCCGGTCGGCTGCGGCTCGTCGACGTAGGCGCGCCGCATCGCCTCGACCATCGGATCGTCGGGCAGTTCGCTCGAGGCGCGCGCGAGCGAACGCAGCACCTGGTCGTTCGCCGGTTCCGCGCCGAGGTCCTCGCCGACCAGCGACACGAGCAGTCCCGGCGCCCCCCAAGGCGAGCCGCGTTCGCGGGCGATGTCGACGGCGACCGCGACGAGGTGGCCCTGGTGCCGCAGCACGAACGTCTGGCCGCGTTCGCGCCGCCACACCGTCAGCAGCGTCAGCGTCAGCAGCGTCAGCACGAACACCGCGACGATGGCGCCGGCCAGCACCGGGTTCTTGCGCGCGCGCCGCCACAGCCGCACGTGCAACGGCAACCGGCGGATGTGCACCGGCTCGCCGTCGGCGATGCGCTGCAGGTCGCGGGCGAGTTCTTCGCCGTCCTGGTAGCGATCGCGCGGCTCGCGACTCATCAGCTTGTCGAGCACGGCCTCGAGGTCGCGCGGCGGATTGGGCACGCACTCGCGCAGTCGCCGTGGTGTGCCGTGCAGGATCGACTGCAGCAGCGCCTCGGTGGTCTTGCCGGCGATCGGCAGTTCGCCGGCGATCGTCTCGAAGATGGTGACGCCGAGCGAATACAGGTCGCTGGCCGGCGTCAGCTCGTCGCCCATCGCCTGCTCGGGGGAGCTGTAGTGCAGCGTGCCGAGGAAGCCACCACCCTTCGAGGTGAGCCGCATCGACGCGTGGTCGAGCGCCTTGGCGAGGCCGAAGTCGGTCAGCGCGAACGTGCCGTCGGCGGCGACCAGGATGTTGCCCGGCTTGACGTCGCGGTGCAGCAGCCGCCGACGATGCGCGAGCCCGAGCGCGTCGGCGACACCGGCGAAGCGGCGCGCGGCGTCGAGCGGCTCGAGCGGTTTCCTCTCACCGCGCCGCGCCGCCAGGATGTGCTTGTCGAGGCTCATGCCGTCGACGCGTTCCATCGCGAAGAACAGCACGCCACGCGCTTCGCCGTAGTCGTAGATCGGCACGATGTGCCGGTGGTGCAGTGCCGCGGTCGCGCGCGCCTCGGCACGGAAGCGCTTGCGCATCGTCAGGTCCGACGAGTAGGTCGGCGACAGCACCTTCAACGCGACTTCGCGTTCGAGCTCCGGTTGCCAGGCCAGGTAGACGGTGCCCATGCCGCCGCGGCCGAGCACGCCCTTGATCGCGTAGTTGCCGATCTGCGTCGGCACGTCGGCCGGGCTGCCGACCACTTCGTTGACGAAGTCGAGCGCGTCGAGCCGCGCCAGCATGTCGCTCGCCTCGGTCGAGTCGTCGCGGTGCAGCTGCGCACGCAGCTCCGAGTTCGAGGTCGAGCTCGACCGCAGCACGTCGGCCATGCGCAGGTCGGTCGCATCGGGCGGCGCCTCGTCGTCCGCCCGCGGAGAACCGGGCGGCGCCTCGTCGGCGGGCCGCGGCGAATCTTCGGGAGGCGGCGGGGTCTTCGACGGCTCGCTCACAGCTTCAGCTCTTCGGCGAGCTTCTTCAGCGCCCGGCTCAGCAGCAGGTGCACCGCGTTCTCGCTGCGCGCCATGCGTTCGGCGACCTCCTTGGCGGCGAGGCCCTCGATCTTCATCAGCAGGATGACTTCCCGGTAGTCGTCCGACAGCCGCTGCATCGCCTCCTCGAGCAGCTGCAGCCGGTCCTTGCGGTCGGCGTGGGTCACCGGGCCGGACCGGCGGTCGGCCAGCGGCAGTTCGGTCTTGATGGAACGTTCGCGCCGGGGGTCGCGCGCGGCGACGCCGATCTGGTCGCGCAGGATGCGCGCCACCTTGCGGCGGGCCAGGGTCACCAGCCAGGCGCCGGCGTTCTGCTCGTCGCTGAGGGTGTGCCAGGAGTTGACCGCCTCGATGGCGACCTCCTGGAGCACGTCCTCGGGGTCCATCCGCACGCGCAGGTTCGGCCCCATGCGCAGGTAGATGACCGACAACAGCCGCTCGCGGTGCTGCTCGAAGGCGACTTCGGGGGAGAGGGGCATCGGGCGCGAGGGCTACGACGAGGGCGGGAGAGGATTCCGCCCCCGTGACGGGAGGTTACGCGAAGCGGGGGCCGGCTGCGAGGTGCGGGCCGCCGCGGGACGAACGAAGCTCAGCGGGGCTCCCCGGACAGCTCGGCCGGCAGCCGCCGCAGCTTGCCGTCCCGGCCGACGCAGGCCAGCTTGGTCCGGCCGGTCGCGCACACCTGGCCGTCGGACTCCCGGCGGCACTCGTACTCGAGCACGACCCCGACCTTGCCCGGTTCGGCGATCCGTACGGCGATCTGGACCACTTCGTCGTAGTCGACCGGCTTGTGGTAGCGGCAGACGAACTCGACCACCTGCAGCAGGTTGCCCTCGTCCTCCATCTGCCGGTAGGTCTTGCCGCGCTGCCGCAGCCACTCGGTGCGCGCCTCCTCGAACCAGGCGACGTAGCTGCCGTGATGGGCGATTGCCATGCGGTCGGTCTCGCAATAGCGCACGCGCACCCGATGCACCGGCGGCGGGAAGTCGGTCATCGCTCCATCCATACCGGACCGAGGGTCGGTGTGCATCCGGTCGGCGACGCGTGCGTTGGCGGCGGTCAGTGACCCCGTTCGAGCCAGAACGCCCGGCCTTCGCTGGCGAGCAGCTGGCAGCGGCCGAGTTCGATCAGCGGCCGATGGCAGAACGAATGCCCGAACACCCACAGGCCACTGCCATGCGCGTGCAGCAGCTCGGTCAACCACAGGTGGTCCGAGCGACGCACGTCCGGCAGCGACGGATTCTGGTGCAGCAGCACCACGTCGGCCCCGAGCTGCGCGACGCGAGCCAACGCGACCGCCATCGCCTCGCGGGTCTTGCGCCACGGCCGCATCGGATTGCCGACGATGCCCGACACGCCGGCGAGCCGCAGGCCGAGGCACTCCGCCCCGGGCAGCAACCCCTCGGTGCCGGAGTCGAGCAGGTGGATGCCGTCCTCCTTGGCGAATTCCAGCAGATCCCCCGGCCCCTGGCCGAACGCGTCGTGGTTGCCGGCGACCCCCGCCACGAACCCGAACGAGGTCGCGAACGCGCGCCAGACCCCGCGCACGTCGCCGATGCCACCGCGGCGCAGCGGATCCTCGTGGGCGTAGAGGTCGCCGGCCAGCAGCACGCCGATCCGGCGCGGGTCGAGGCCGCTGGCGCGGCAGTGGTCACGCAGTTCGTCGGCGACCGCGAAGCCCAGCAGCCGCGGGCCGTCCGGACCGGGCGCCCAACCCTGCAGGTCGGAGGTCACGAACAGCGCATCGAGCGAGGGCGGCAAGCCCTCGACGAAGATGCGGTGCACCCACAGCTCCTGCATCACGGTGGTGCCGAGGAACGGCACCAGGAACACCGGAGCAGCCGCGTCGCCGACCACCCGCAGGGTCATGCGCCCCTCCGGTGCAGCCGTTCCTGGGCGAGTTCGAGGGCGAGTTCGATCGGCGGCACGCGCTGCGCACGGGCGCGGTCGAGCAGCTCGCCGGTGGTCGCGCCGATGCGCTGCAGGCGCGCCTCGTCGACGCGCACGCCGGTCAGGTGCCAGGTGGCGCCCTGGATCAGGGCTCCGGCGTTGGCGACGAAGTCGGGCACGGCGAGCACCCCGCGGCGGTGCAGTTCGTGGGCGGCGGCCGGCTCGGCGAACACGTTGTTGGCCGAGCCGCAGACACCGAGTGCTGGCAGGGTGCGTGCGGCCGGGATCGTCAGCACGCCGCCGAGGGCACACGGGGCGAACACGTCGCACGGCGTCGTGAGCACCCGCTCCGGCGCGATCGCCTGTGCACCGGTCGCGGCCACCACCGCGGCCACGGCGTCGGCGCGCACGTCGCTGACCAGCAGGCGGGCACCATCCTGCGCGAGGTGTTTGGCGAGCCTGGCGCCGGTGGCGCCGAGCCCCTGGATCAGGACCTGCATCCCGTCGATCGACCGGCCGAGCCGTTCGGCCAGCGCCCGCAGCGCAGCATGCACCCCGGTCGCGGTCGCCTCGGCCAGGTCGCCGGGGCCCTCGGCCGATGCTGCCGCCGGCACGGCCACGCACTTCGTCTCGGTCGCGACCTCGCGCAGGTCGGCGTCGGTGGTGCCGACATCCGGCCCCGTGTAGAACCGGCCGCCGAGCTGCGCCACGGTGCGGCCGATCGCCCGATAGGCCTGCACCCGGTCGAGCCCCGGATGGTCCAGCAGCACGCACTTGCCGCCGCCGGCCGGCACTTCGGCCAGCGCACACTTCCAGGTCATCGCCCGGGCCAGCTGCACGACGTCGCGGGCGGCGGCTTCGAGGTCCGGATATGGGGATCGACGGATGCCGCCGTGGGCCGGGCCCTGGCGCGTATCGTGCAGGGCCACCAGGAACGTGGCGCGCGATGCCCGATCGCGGACGAGCAGCAGTTGCTCGCACTCGGCGTCGGCCAACACGTCGCTCACGACCATGCGGCGATTCTGGCGCACGAGCCACCCGTCGGGAAGGATTCATCCTGGTCCCCTTCCAAGCCACACCGATGCTCCGCCCGCTCGTCCTCACGCTCGTCACGTTCGCCGCGTGTGCCGGCACCGCTCCCGAACCGACTCCCGGCCCCGATCTCGCCGAGATGACGCTGCCGGGCTCGATCCCCGAGAACCAGAAAGGCGACGTCTACAAGCTGCTGCTCGAACTCGACCAGGCGATCGACAGCTACCAGGCGACGCTCGACAGCCAGGGCTCGCAGCGCCGCGATTCGCAGTTGGAGAAGATCGAGCGCTACCTGCGCGACACCGTGCTCGACACCGGCGCGCGCCAGCTCGGCCAGGGCCTGGCGCAGGACGCGGGCTGGCAGCCGGGCCGCAACTTCCACCGCCTGACCGCGATCGCCGCCGACCAGAGCAGTGCGTGGCAGCAAGGCATCGCACTCGCCGCACTCGGCTTCTCCGGCAAGGAGGAGGCGATGCCGACGATCCTGCAGGGCGCGCAGCTGGCGAACGTCGCCCTGGTCGATCGGGCCGTGTTCGGCCTCGCCGTGCTGCGCGCGCCGAAGACGCCGCCCGGCGTGGTCGCCGCGGTGGTCACGCGGCCGGAGTTCCCCGAGGACAGCCGGGTCGCCGCCGCCTGGGCGCTGTGCCAGCTGCAGACCACCACCGACCGGCTCGAGGAGTACGCACCGCTGTGGCTGGCGATGACCGAGCAACGCGACCGGCTGCCGGCCGGCGTGCAGCTCTACGCCGTGCGGGGCCTCGGCCTGCTGCGCGACCTCCGTCATGCCGACGTGGTGGCGCCGTTCCTGCAGCACCCGATGCCGTTGGTCCGCTGTGCCGCGACCATCGCGCTGGCGCGCATGAACGCCCAGGCCCACTGGCGCGCGATCCTGGCGCTGCTCGAGCCCCAGGAGACCAACCAGAACGTGCGGCTGCACGCGAGCAAGGCGCTGCAGGCCCTTGCCGGTGGCGTGGACCACGGCTACGACGTCGGGGCGTGGCTGAAGCAGTTCGACCGCGGCACGCCGGCGACCGCCGGAAGCACAGAACCGGCCGAGCGTGCCGGCTCGCCCCAGAGCCGCTGAGCCCCAAGCTCCGCGCCCCGTTGCGGCCGCGCTGGCTGCTGCTGACGAGCCTGTTCGCAGCCTGCAGCGATCCGGCGAGTGCACCGAGACCCGTCGACACCGCGTCCCTCGCCGACGACCGCGTGGTCGAGGCGGTGCTCGACGAATGCCATCGGCCGTTGCGCGGCCAGACCGATCGCATCGCCGCATGGATCGAGCTGCCCGACGGCAGCTCACTGCGAGCGTTCGCGCGCTTGCCGCACGATCTGCGCGTGCAGGGTCCGATGGGCCAGCAGCTGCTGTGCGGCGACCAGGCTGCGATCCTCGGCAACGCGCCGAAGGCCCTCACGGACGCCGAGCAGGCGCAGCTGCGCGCGCTGCGCACCCTGCTCGACGCCGCGGTGCTGGGCCCACTGCACCGCAGCCAGGGCTGCCGGCGGCTCGGCCCGACCACCTTCGCGCTGCAGACGGCCGGTGGCAGCACCGAGACCGAACTCGAACTGCGCGCCGGGACGCTGCTGCCGATCCGCATCGGCAGTGGCGCCGACCGCGTCCTGCTCGACGACCACCTGCACACCGCGGCCGGCACGTGGCTCGCGCAGACCGCGAGCAGTGCCGCCCTCGGGCGATGCCGCGTGCGCATCGAGATCGGCGGCGTCACCTGGGCGAAGGACTTCTTCACGCTGCCCGGCGAGGCGATGCCTGCCACGACGCGGCCGATGACCGCCCCCGGCGTGGTCGTCGAGTCGCGTTCGCCGACGCCGATCCTGGTCGACTCGCAGGCGGTGCACTGGGTCGTTCTCGCCGATCCCGGCGGCTGGAGCGAACGATGCACGGCCTACACGCCGCTGCACACGGAACTGCAACGACAGCAGCAGAGCATCGCCGGTTTCCCGGTGCTGTTCCGCGACGACGACGGCCGAGACCGCCTCGCCGCGCCGTTCCGCCGCCGCAAGGACGGGCCGGAACTGGTGCCGCCCGCAGGCTGGCAGCTGCGCGAGTTCGCGGCCGGTCGCTGGCTGGTCGTCTATCCCGCCGACGGCGACCTGGCGGCCCGCCTCGCCGCCGGCGAACGCATGCTGCGCGGAGCGGCGCACGAACGAGGCCTGCGGGTCCGCGGACCGCTCACCGCCCAGCCGCACGTGCACCTCGAGGAAGGGCCGCCTGGTGCCGAGCGGCTCGCCGCCCTGGTCGTGCGCATGGCGCTGCCGGTCGAGTAGGAACCTACCGCGGCGGGGCCCGGCGCCCGATGCTGCGGACATGGCCGCTCCGCTGCCCGCTCCGTCGCCACTCGCCGCCCACTGGGACCTCGACCCGGACGTCGTGTTCCTGAACCACGGCAGCTTCGGCGCCTGCCCGCGGGTCGTGCTCGCCGAACAACAGCGGCTGCGCCGCGAGCTGGAGGCCGAACCGGTGCGCTTCCTCCACCGCGAGCTCGAAGCACGCCTCGACGCCGCTCGGGCCGCGCTGGCGGCGTTCGTCGGCGCCGAGGCCGACGACCTCGCGTTCGTGCCGAACGCGACCACCGGCGTCAACACGGTGCTGCGTTCGCTGGCATTCGCGCCGGGCGACGAACTGCTGGTCACCGACCACGAGTACAACGCCTGCCGCAACGTGCTCGACTTCGTGGCCGCCGGCAGCGGGGCGCGCGTCGTGGTCGTGCCGCTGCCGTTCCCGATCGAGGGGCCACACGTCGTCGTCGAACGAGTGCTCGCCGCGGTGACCGCGCGCACGCGGCTGTTGCTGGTCGACCACGTGACCAGCCCGACCGGGCTCGTGCTGCCGGTCGCCGAGCTGGTCGCCGCCCTGCACGCGCGCGGGATCGACACGCTGGTCGACGGCGCGCACGCGCCGGGCATGCTGCCGCTCGACCTCTGCACCCTCGGTGCGGCCTACTACACCGGCAACTGCCACAAGTGGCTCTGCACGCCTAAGGGCTCGGCGCTGCTGCACGTGCGAGCCGACCGCCAGCAGCGCATCCGGCCGCTGGTGCTGAGCCACGGCGCCAACAGCAGGCGCACCGACCGCTCGCGCTTCCGGCTCGAGTTCGACTTCCCGGGCACGCACGACCCGACGCCGTATCTCTGCGTGCCGGCGGCGCTGCAGTTCCTGGCCGGCCTGCTGCCGGGCGGCATCGCCGCCGTGCAGCGGCACAACCACGAACTGGCGGTCGCCGGCCGCGACCTGCTGTGCCGCACGCTCGGCATCGCCCCGCCTGCGCCCACGTCGATGCTGGGCTCGCTGGCCGCGGTGCCGCTGCCGCAGGGCGGCGACGAGCTGGTCGGGCCGCTCGGCCTCGACCCGCTGCAGCACGCGCTGTTCGAACGACACCGCATCGAGGTGCCGGTGATGCGCTGGGCCACGCCGAAGCTCCGGCTGCTGCGCATCTCGCCGCAGGTCTACCAGAGCCGCGAACAGCACGACCACCTGGCCAGGGCACTCGCCGTCGAGCTCGCCGGCGCGGCTCGCACCCCCGGCTGAGAGAGTGAGAAGAAATCCCCTCGGCGTGCAGCTGTTTGCGGCCTGTGATGCGTAGGTAGTTGCATGGGCGGAGCGACGTTGTTCGGCGGCGATCTCGGTGACGCAGGCGAAGGCAAGTCGGCGAAGAAGGTCGAC
>JAEUHU010000471.1 GCA_016793305.1 Planctomycetota bacterium | reverse complement strand
CGGTCGGCCTCGTGGCAGTCGCCCTGCTTCGCCGACCAGACGAACAGGACGATCGAGCCCACGACGAGGGCGAGGCTGCAGAACAGCAGCAGCGGGACGATGCTCATGCGCGCTTCCTTGCCCGCTGGAAGCGGACGGTGGTGTGCAGGACGAGGGCGAGCGAGCTGATCGGCATCAGCACCGCACACAGGACGGGCGTCATCGCCGCGGCGAAGCACAGGCCGAGCGTGATCGTGTTGTAGAGCAGCGCCAACGACAGGTTGGTGCGCACGACGCTGGCGTGCAGGTCGCCCACTTCGAACAGCGCGCGCACCGCACCGGCCTGCGCGCCGCGGAAGCAGAAGTCGGCGCGGGCCGGCAGCACCGGGCGGTCCATCGCCGGCGTGCCGGCGCAGAACGCGGCGGCGAACGCCGGCGCGTCGTTGAGCCCGTCGCCGACCATCATCAGGTCGTGCCGGTCGAGTGCCTGCACCGCGGCGGCCTTGTCGGCCGGCGCCATGCCGCCCTGCGCGTTCGCCGCCGGCACGCCGAGCAGTTCCGCGGCGCGCTGCACCCGATCGGCGCGATCGCCCGACATCAGGTGCACGCCGAGGCCGCGCCGCTGCAGTGCTGCGACCTCGTCGGCCGCACCCGCACGGAAGTCCTCTTCGAGGTCGAACGCGGCGACCAGCGCACCGTCGCAGGCGAGCACGACTTCGCGCCGCGGGTGGTCGGCCGCCGGCACCGCACAGAACGTGCGGCCGCCGAGCCGCCACTGCCGGCCGTCGACCATCGCCTGCAGCCCTTGGCCGGGCAGCTCCTCGACGACCAGTCCGGTGCGGAACGGCGCCTGCGGCAGCGTCGCCAGCACCGCCTGGCTGACCGGGTGGTTGCTCGACGCGACCATCGTCGCCAGCACCGGCAGCACGCCGTCCGGCAGTTCACCGTGCGCCAGAGCACGCAGCCCGCCGAACGTCACCGTGCCGGTCTTGTCGAACACGACCTTGCGCACGACCCGCACCTTGTCGAGCAGGCTGCGCGTGCGCACGAACACGCCCTTCCGCCGCAGCAGCGCCAGCGCCAGGTGGAAGGCGAGCGGCGTCGCGATGCCCATCGCACACGGGCAGGTGATCACCAGCACCGACACCGCCACCGGCAGCGAGCGGCTCGGGTCGAGCCAGGCCCACAGCAGGGCGCCCACCGACGCCGCGAGCAGCACGCCGAGCGCGTAGCTGCGGTTCAGCACGTGCCAGAAGCGCACGCGGCCGTGCGTGTCCTCGCGATCGGTCGGCTCCTGGCCCAGCAGCTGCGACAGGCCCGACGCCTGGTAGTCGGCCTGCACCGACGCCCGCACCGCCTGCCGCCCGGCCTGGAACGCGCCCGCCGGCACGTCACAGCCGCGGTGGAACGCGCGTGGCTCGCTCTCCCCGTTGATCCAGTCGAGCGAGAAGCTGCCGGCCTCGTCCTGCAGCGCCACCCGCACCGGCACGAGGTCGCCCGGGGCCAGCAGCAACTCGTCGCCGACCTTCAGCTGCTGCACCGGCACCAGCTGCACCGCGCCGTCGGCGAGCCGCCGCGCGCGCATGTGTTCCGCACCGTCGTCGGCCAGCACCTGGTCGCGGCTCTGGCTCAGCGTGCGCTGCTGCAGGAAGCGGCCGCCGAGCATGAAGGCGATGAAGATCGCCACCGTGTCGAAGTAGGTCGCCCCGCCGGTCAGCTGCCCGTACACCGAACCCGCCCAGGCCAGCAGCAGGCCGAGCGAGATCGGCAGGTCCATGTGCACGACGCGCACGCGCAGGCCGGCGACCGCACCGCGGAAGAACACCGGCCCACCGACCAGCACGCTCGCGGTGCCGAGGCCGAGCAGCACCCAGCCGAACAGGCTGCGCAGCGACGTGTCGGCGACCGCTTCGTCGAGCCCGAAGTAGAGGCTGACCGCGAGGATCATCGCGTTCATCGCGATCGCCGCACAGATGCCGAGCCGCACCAGCAGGCCGGTGTCGCGCGCCAGCGTGCGGCTCGGCGGCGCCATCGGATAGCCGAGGCTCGCCGCCTTCTGCAGGAACAGGGCCCCTGCCCCACTGCCGCTTTCGTAGGTCAGCGTGGCCTGGCCGAGCGACGGGGCGACGTGCAGCGCTCGGCCGCCGGGGATGCGCTTCCACAGCGTCTGCAGCAACCACACGCACGCGGCACAGCGCAGCCCTTGCACGTCGAGCACGAGCCGCACCGCCGAGCCGCAGCCCGACTTCGCCTCGAGCTCGGGCAGCCAGTCGAACGCCTGCGTCTTCGGCACGCTGCCGACGGCACCGGTGGTGCCGCCGCCGAGCTCGTAGAAGCGCAGCAGGCCTTCTTCCTGCAGCAGGCCGTGCACGGCTTCGCACCCCGCACAACAGAAGGCCGAGCTACGTCGTTCGGTCGGCACCGTTAGGCCACAGTGCTTACACCCGGCGTCTCCCTTCCCCGTCTGCGTCGCGTCCTCCGCTGAAATGCGGGGGCGCGACGGTCGTTCCGTCGCAGAGACTGCCGGTCGGAGCCTCACAAGATCAGCCAATGACACCCTGGTTCGAAAGTTTCGTCTTCGGCGCGGCCAACTCGGTGCACTGCGCGTGCATGTGCGGCCCGCTCGCCCTGGCCTTCCAGGGAGGAGCCAGAGGGGCACTGGCGTATCACCTCGCGCGAACGCTCTCGTATGGGGCGGTCGGCGTAGGACTGGGGGGAATCGGTGCGACGCTCGGCAGCCGACAACTCGGTACGCCGACCGCGTGGGTGTCGTTCGTGCTCGCCGCCGGCCTCGTCGTGCTGGCGCTGCTCGGCGAACGTGGGGCGTTGAAGATCCCCGGGCTCGGCCAGCTGCTGCAGCGCGCGATGGCGAAGTCGCGCGGCCTGTCGCCGACGGTGCGGGCGGGCCTGCTCGGCCTGTTCACGCCGCTGCTGCCGTGCGGCCTCTTGTGGGCCGCCTGTGCTGGTGCCGCGATCGCCGGTTCGGCGCTCGGTGGCGGCGGCGTGATGACCGGCTTCGCGATCGGCTCGCTGCCGCTGCTGCTGCTGGCGCAGACCCAGGCCGGCCGGTTGGCCCGGCACTTCGGCCCGCGCACGTTGTTCTACGTGCAGCGCGGCGCGATGCTGCTCGCCGCCGGCACCCTGGTCTGGCGCGGCAGCCAAGCCCTGCAGGGAGGTTCGTGTTGCAGCCACTGAGCCTGCGCGTCGTCAGCTGGAACGTGCACAAGTGCGTCGGCGGCGTCGATCGCCGCTACGACCCCGGCCGCATCGCCGCGGTGCTCGCCACAGCCTCGCCGGACGTGATCCTGTTGCAGGAGGTCGCGCAGAACGGGCGCTGGTACCAGAACGACCGCCAGGTCGACGTGCTCGGCGACGCGCTCGGCCTCCCGCACCGCGCTTACTTCGTCAACGTGCGCTTCGGGCCGCGCCGCGGCGAGTACGGCAACGCGGTGCTGAGCCGGATCCCGATCGCCAGTGCCGGCAACATCGACCTGACGATCGCCGGCAAGAAGGCGCGCAGCGTGCTGCACGCCGAACTGCGTGTGCCGCTCGACTCGGGCCACAGCCGCACGCTGCACGCGTTCGACCTGCACCTGGGCCTCGGCGAGGCCGAACGGCGCGAGCAGCTGAGGAGGTTCCTGCGCTGCCGGCCGCTGCAGGCGATCCACGCGGCGACCCCGGTGGTCGTCGCCGGCGACTTCAACGACGTGTGGGGCACGCTCGGCAAGCACCTGCTGGCGCCCGCCGGGTTCCGCGGCCCGGCGCGGCCGCTGCGCACGTTCCCGGCCTGGGCGCCGGTGCGCGCGCTCGACTCGTTGTACGTGCGCGGCGACCTCGAGGTCGACCGGCTCGAACGGCTGCGCGGCCGCGGCACGCGCACGGCGTCGGACCATCTGCCGCTCGCAGCGTCTCTGCGGCTGTTGCCGGCGGCGGACGGCTGATCGGCAGGCGAGCTTTCGCCCTTCGCCCCTGCCGAGCTGGGCCGCTGTGCACCCGCAGGGCGCCAACCGCACGAACTACCGTGACCGTCATGACGCCTCGAAACCGCTGGTGGTCGTGGTTGCCGTGCGCTGCTGCGGCCTGCCTGTTCGCGACGTGCCAGAACACGCGCCCCGCCGCCGACCTCGTCGAAGCCGCGGCCGCCGCCGACCCAGGGGCCGTGCTGTTCCACCGCCACTGCGCCGTGTGCCACGGTGCCGACGGGGCCGGCGACACGCTGGTCGCGAGCCTGCTGGTGCCGCGGCCCACCGCGTTCGCCAACGGCCTGTTCAAGCTGGTCGGCAGCAGGACCGGCATGCCCGGCGAAGCCGAGCTCGTGGCGATGCTGCAGCGCGGCATGCCGGGCTCGACGATGATGGCGTTCGACTGGTTGCCCGCAGCGGACCTCGTGGCCCTGGCGCAGCACGTGCGCACGCTGGCGGTGCGCGGCCGCACCACCGCGATCGCCAGCACCGCGGCCGCCGTCGGCCGGCCGCTCACGCCCGCAGCAGCGCAGCAAGAGGCCGAACGGCAACTGCAGCCGGGCCCGGCGATCGAACTGTCGCTCGACGCACCCGCCGATGCGGCGACGTTGGCCGCCGGCGAGGCCCTGTTCACGCGGCACTGTGCCAACTGCCACGGCCAGGACGGCCGCGGTCTGCCGGGCGCGCACGAATGGCCCACCGACGGCACCTGGCTGTGGCCGCGCGACTTCACCACCGGTGTGCTGCGCGGCGCTCCGACCGTGCACGAACTCGGCAAGCGCATCGCTGCCGGCATGCCCGGCGCGCACATGCCGCCGACCACGCTCGCCGACGCGGAGCTGCGCGCCCTCGCCGTCTACACCGCGGCGATGATCCCCGAAGCGGCGCGCAGCCAGCACGTGCAGTGGCGCCGCACGCTGCGCGTCGGCCGCTTGCCGACGTTGCCCGCCGACGACGACCCGAACGGGTTCGCCAACCTCGAGGCGGTGCGGCTGCCACTGGTGCCGCTGCGCTGGCGCCCCGACGCCTGCCAGGAGCTGTGGCTGCAAGCGGCCCACGACGGCACGACCCTGCTGCTGCGGCTGGTGTGGGAGGACGGCAGCGCCGACCTCGAGCCGCGGCCGGAGCGGCGCTTCGGCGACGGCGTCGCGGTGCAGTTCGCCTGTGACCTCGACCCACCGCTGTTCGTGATGGGCAGCGACGCCGCACCGGTGCGCATCTGGCGCTGGCGCACGTTCGACCCGAAGGGCACCGCGGGACAGCTCGACCTGGCGCCGCCACACGGCGGCCTCGACGTGCCGATCGGCGGCCGGCATCCCGCGGCGACCGCCGAGCTGCTGACGGTCGCCGGCCTGCACAGCGTCGCTGGTGCCACCGGCAGTGGCGTGCCACTGGCGGCGACCGCCAGCTGGCGCGACGGTCGATGGACGGTGACGTTCCGGCGGCCGCTGCGCAGCGACGAGGACGCGTTCACGCCCGGGCAGGCGCGCCTGTTCGCGTTGGCGGTGTGGGACGGCAGCCAGGACCACGACGCGAGCTCGAAGGCGATCGGCACCTGGCACGTGCTCGACCTGCAGCCGTGACGATCGCAGCCGCCGCGCGAACGGCTTGACGGCAGCGCCGACGCAGGCCACCGTGCGTGCCCACGCGTTCGCCGGCCACCGTCGGTGGGGAAGAGCGGACGCCTCGCCCTCGATCCTCCGATGACGCGCAAGGCACCCTCGCTCGCCGGCCGCGCCCTGTTGGCGCTCGTGTTGATGTTCGGCTTCTACGCGCTGGCGCTCGGCCTGTGCGCCACGCTCGGTTGGCTGTGCTGGCTCGACTGGCACAAGGGCAGGAACTTCCACCCGAAGCTGTGGCTGTTCGCGGCGATCACCGTCGGCGTGGTGCTGTGGAGCGTGTTCCCGCGGCGCGTGCGCATGGACGATCCGGGCGTGCCGCTGACCCGCCAGCAGGCGCCGCGCCTGTGGCGGATGATCGAGGAGATCGCCGGCAAGGCCGGCCAGCCGCTGCCGAAGCAGGTGTTCCTGGTCCCCGAGATCAACGCCTTCGTGGCGCAGCGCAACAGCTGGCTCGGCTTCGGCGGCGAACGCATCCTCGGCATCGGCCTGCCGCTGCTGCAGGTGCTGACCGTGCCGGAGACGAAGGCGGTGCTCGCGCACGAGTTCGGCCACTTCCACGGCGGCGACACCAGGCTCGGCCCGTTCCTCTACAAGGTGCACGCAGCGATGGCGCGCACCATCGTCAACCTGAAGCAGGCCGACTCGCCGGTGCACAAGCCGTTCGAGTGGTACGGCCTGCTGTTCCTGCGCCTCACGAACGCGATCTCGCGCGCCCAGGAGTTCGCGGCCGATGCGCTGTCGGTGCGCCTCGTCGGCCTCGCCCCCGCCCAGTCGGCGCTGCAGCGCGTCGGCCAGGTCGGCCCCTTGTTCGACGCCTACCTCGAACGTGAGTACTTCCCGGTGCTGAACCGCGGCCTGCGCCCGCCGATGATCGCCGGCTTCGCGACCTTCCTCGGCTCGACGCGCATCCGGCAAGCGCAGGTGGAGATCGGCGAAGAGGCCATGCAGGCGCGCGGCAATCCGTACGACACGCATCCGCCGCTGCCACAACGCCTCGCCGCGGCGGCCGAGGTCGACGAGGCCGGTCCCGAGCGCAGCGAGGGGCCGATCGGCACGACGCTGCTCGACGGTCTGCCGGCCCTCGAGGACGCGGTGCTGAGATTCCTCACCGGCAAGGGCGACGTGTTGAAGGTGCCGAAGGGCGATTGGGCGGACACGGGACCGTTGTTCGCGGGGCAATGGCGCGACCTGGCGAAGGATCTGGCGCCAGGGCTCGAGGCGTCGACCACGGCCGAGCTGCCGCGGTGGACCGAGGAACTCGAGACGTTCGCGAAGAAGGTCGCCAAGGACGTGCCGGCCGAGCAGCGCCGCAACTTCGGCACCTGGTGCCTCGGTGCGCTGCTCGGCGCCGCGCTGGTGCAGAACGGCTGGCGCGCGGTCACCGGCCCCGGCGAGCCGGTGCTGGTCGAGCGCGACGGCGAGCAGCTGGACCCACTGCAGCTCGCCAACGACGCGGTCTCCGGCAAGCTCGCGACGCCCGCCTGGCAGGAGCTCTGCGAACGCCACGGCATCGCCGCGCTGCCGCTCACCGGGCCTGCCGCGGCGCCGAAGGCCTGATGCGAACGACCCGATGCGAGGCAGCGCGCGGCCCCACTACGCTGCCGGCACCGTGAGCCAGGCCTTCCACGACCCCGCCGCGTTCCCGTTCGTACGCGACCTCGAGGCCGCGTTCCCGCGGCTCCGCGCCGAACTCGACCGGCTCGACCGCGCGGCCTTCTACGACGCGCCGGACTCGCTGACCTCGGTCGAAGGTCGCTACGACGAGCGCGGCTGGCACTACTTCGCGCTGTTCGGCAGCGGCGACGAACGCGCCGACGCGGCCCGGCGCAGGCACTGCCCGACGACGACCGCCGCGTGCCTCGCCGTCCCCGGCCTCGCGAACGCCGGCTTCTCGCGCTTCCTGCCGGGCACCCACCTGCATCCCCACCGCGGCGAATTGTCCGGCGTGCTGCGCTGCCACCTCGGCCTCGTGGTGCCCGACGGCGACGTCGCGATCCGCTTCGGCGACGAGGTGCGCACCTGGCGGGAAGGGCGCTGCCTCGTGTTCGACGACGGCTTCGAGCACGAAGCGTGGAACCACGCGGCGACCGAACGGGTGGTGCTGCTGGTGACGTTCCGGCCGGGATCGTCGGCCGGCGGATGACGCTCCGCCGCAGCAAAAAGCGCCAACTGGCCCGGCGACAGCACCGACCGGCTCTGCTTTGATGCGTCGCCACCCGACCGTCGTTCGAACGTGACCCTCGCGTGACTCCTGGTTCCGGCATCGTGCGGCGCGCCCTCGTCACCGGCGCGAGCCGCGGCATCGGCGCCGCCATCGCCAAGCGGCTGGCGGCGGCCGGCCACTCCGTGATCGTCAACTACCGCAGCGACCATGCGGCGGCGAACACGGTGGTCGAGGAGATCCGCAGCAAGGGCGGCGATGCGGTCGCGGTGGCGTTCGACGTCGCCGACCGCGCGGCCACCGAGCAGGCGATCGCGCAGCTGCTGCAGGACCCGCGGCCGATCGGCATCCTGGTCAACAACGCCGGGGTCACCGCCGACGCCGCGTTCCC
>JAEUHU010000470.1 GCA_016793305.1 Planctomycetota bacterium | reverse complement strand
GCCTGCACGCTGGTTGCAGCACTCCCCTACGGCCTGATCCGCGGCTGGTCGACGACGTTCTCGATCGCCGTGCTCTACGGCGGCACGGTGCTGATGTGCTGGCCGTCGTTGCAGGTGTTCGGCTCCTACCTCGGTGGCTCCTGGCGACCGATGCAGAGCCTGACCATGGCGCTGCTGGTCGCCGCGGTCGCGGCCCTGTTCACGCTCGGCTTCGCACCGATCGTCTGGTTCCTGCGGGCGACGATGGCGAACGGCGACTGGATCGACGGCGACGTCGCCTACCTCGGCCTGCTGGCGATCGGTCTGCTCGCCGGGCTCAGCCAGCTCGGGCGGTGCATCGCCGAGAGCGAGTCGCTGCGACGCATGCACTCGTCGGTGCTCGTGCTCGGGCTGTGGCAACTGCTGGTCGCGTTCGTGGCGTGGCGCATGGCCCGCGAGCTCGGGCTGTTCGGCTGACATGAACCCACTCGCCGCAGGGCGCGCCGGCTGTGCAGCGGCAGCGAACCCGCTCGCCGCAGGGCGCGTCGTGCGCAGCGTCGTTCGCAGCGTCGTGCTGACGATCCCCGCCGGCGCGCTCTACGGCTTCAGCATCGGCTGCAGCAAGAACCTGCTCTACGCGGCCCGCAGCGCCGTGAAGGTGCCGATGCTGCTGCTCGGCACCGCGCTGCTGTGTGCGATCGCCTACCAGCTGCTCGCGAGGTGGTGCGGGCTCGTGCTGCCGATGGTCGTCGTGCAGCGCCTCAGCCTGTCGCTGTTCCAGGCCCTCGCCGTGCTGCTCGCGAGCCTGTCGCCGGTCAGCCTGTTCCTCGGGCTCACGATGCAGCGCCCGACGGGTGTCGACCTCGGCGGCTATCCCGGCTTCGTCGGCCTCAACATGCTCATGCTGGCGGTGGCCGGCACGGTGGCGCTCGTCGTGCAAGCGCGGCGACTGTTAGGGCTGGAACGCGCGATCCGGCGCCGGGCCCAGGTGGTGGTCGCGCTGTGGCTGGTGCTGTCGCTGCTGGTCGGTGGCCAGCTGGCGTTCTACCTGCGGCCGTTCTTCGGCATCGCGTCGCTGACCGGCGAGCCACCGTTCTGGCTCGGCGACGAGCCGACCGCCACCGGCGCGCGCAACTTCTACGAAGTGGTCTGGCAGTTCCTCCGGGGCGTGAGCCTGCCCGAGCGAGCTGGCCGGTGACTCGATCGCGGCCCGACGCCGGCAGCGCGCCTGCCCTCGGCCCGCCGTCCAGACGTTCGCGCAAGCGGGCGCTCCGCTCCTCGGCCGCGTGAAGTGGCGAGCTTGCCGGCACCTGGCGCTACCTTCCTGGCCAACGAGAGCCCGAGCAGAGGAGGTATCGATGTCCCATCGTTCGTTGTGGTTGTTGCCCGGTCTGGTCGCTTGTGCTTCCGCGCCCACCTTGCCGCCCGGCGTCGAAGCGTTCGACTGGCAGGGTCGGCCACGCACGGCGCCACCGCTCACCGAAGCGGCGCGGGCCGAGCACGAAGCCGACCTCGCCGCCGCCGAACGCGTGCTGGCCGCGAACCCGAACGACCTCACGGCGATCGTCTGGGTCGGCCGCCGGCTCGGCTACCTGGGGCGCTTTCGCGAGGCGATCGCCACCTACACGCGCGGCCTCGCCATGCATCCAGGCCATCCGGAACTGTTGCGGCATCGCGGCCATCGCTGGATCACGGTCCACGAGTTCGCGCGCGCCGAACGGGATCTGGCGGCGGCCGCGGTGGCGTGTCGTTCGATCGCCGATGCCGTCGAGCCCGATGGCCAGCCGGAGCCCGGTCGCCCGCCGCACAGCACGCTGCACTACAACGTGCACTACCACCTCGGGCTCGCGCGGTTCCTGCTCGGCGACTTCGCCGGCGCCGAACGTGCCTGGCTCGACTGCCTGGCCGTCGTCGGCAACGACGAGTCGCGGGTCGCGGTCACCCATTGGTTGTGGTGCGCGCGCATGCGGCAGGGCGACCGCGCCGGCGCCGCGGCGGTCGTGGCACCGATCCGGGCCGACCTGGACGTGGTCGAGAACCGTTCGTACCACGCGCTGTGTCGGCT
>JAEUHU010000461.1 GCA_016793305.1 Planctomycetota bacterium | reverse complement strand
GTCGGCCCCTGCGGTTCCGCCGGCGACTGGGCCATGACGAGCGACGACAGCGAGAGGACCAGGGCTCCGACGAGGCGCATCGGCGCACGGTAGTGTCACCACGACGAGGCCGGAACCCCGAACTGCCCCCCGCCCGAGGCGGAGGCTGGCGCCGATGCGCACGACCCCGCACACTGCCACGACCCGACGCACCGCCGCATGACCTCCACTCCGCCTCCTGCGCCGAGCCCTGCTGCGCCGGCTTCGCTGCTCCCGCCCACCGCGAGTCCGGGCACCAAGAAGGCCCCCCTGATGGGCCCGGTGCGCACCAACCTCGAAGCATTCGGCGTCGCGATCCTGGCCGCCGTGCTGATGAAGTGGTTCTGCCTCGAGGCGTTCCAGATCCCGACCTCGTCGATGCAGCCGACCCTGATGGGCGACACCGCGGCCGGCGTCTACGACCGCATCCTGGTCGACAAGTTCCTGCCGCTGCTGCGCGACCCCAAGCGCTGGGACGTGACGGTGTTCGCCTACCCGCTGCAGAAGAACCAGAACTACGTGAAGCGCATCGGCGGCATGCCGGGCGACCGCTTGCGCATCGCCGGCGGCAACCTCTACCAGGTGATCGACGGCCAGGACGGCAAGCGCAGCTACCGGGTCGAGCGCAAGCCCGACGACCTGCAGGCGAACATGTGGAAGAACGTGCTGCCGCTGCGCAGCGCGATCCGCGGCCAGAGCCGCCTGCTCGGCAACACGCTGACCGGTGCCCCCGGGCGCGCGTTCCGCGAGGACGACGCCGCGATCACCGTGACGCTCGAGAGCTCGCGCGCGATGCTGTACTTCCGCGATCCCGACGACGGCGGCGTGCTGGACCGCGTCTGGGACGGCTATCCCGAAGCGGTGGCCCGCGCGATCCGCGACGTCAACCGGATCGACCTGCCGACCGAGATCGTGCCCGACCTGCGACTCGCCGCGAACGTCACGCCGAGCGGCTCGGTCGCCGAACTGGCGCTCGAGATCGACGTGGTGCGACCGGGCCACGACCGGCTGGTGTTCGCCCTGGTGGTGAAGGGCGAGCAGGCGACGCTGCAGGTCCGCCAGAAGGACAGCCAGCAGGTGGTCGCGCAGTCGCCCGCGTTCCCGTGCGCGCTGCCGCGCGACACCACCACCGAGCTGATGTTCGCCCACGTCGACGACCAGCTGATCGCCTGGCGCGACGGCGACGAGCTGCAGAGCTTCGCGACCGACGAGTTCGCGGTGCGCGACGGCTGCGTGCTGCCGACCGTGACGAAACAGGCGCCCAATGGCGATCCCTACGTCGGCCTGTCCTCGCCGGCCGACGCGCCCGACAAGCTGTCGCTGCCGCTCAACCAGAAGGTCACGCCGCAGCTCGCCGCGGCCGGTTCCGGCGAACTGCGCATCACCGACCTGCGCATCGACCGCGACCAGCACTACGTGCAGGACCAGGCTCCCGACGTGATCGAGGTGCCCGAGGGGCACTACTACATGCTGGGCGACAACACCCGGCAGTCGGTCGATTCGCGCGGCTGGACGGCGATCACCGTCGGCGTCGACGCCGACGGCAACATCGTGCCGCCGGACACCCCGGGCGCCCGCGTGGTGCGCGGCAACAAGCGGCCGATGCGGCTCGGCAACCCGCCGGACCGCGACGAGACGCCGATCCCGATCCTCGGCAAGGACCGGATCGTGATGATCGACGAGTACGGCGAGATCCTCAGCCTGAAGGGCAAGGTCGGCCCCGACTGGCCCGCTCGTGTGTCGTTCCTGAAGCCAGGCGGCGTCGACGCGCGCGACGAATGGGTGGCCCCCGAGGCCACCAACACGCGCGGCATCTCGTTCGTGCCGCGCGGCGACATCCGCGGTCGGGCGCTGCTGATCTTCTATCCGTGCCGCCCGTTCGCGTGGCTGTCCTTCAACAACTGGCCGGGCCGGTTCGGCTTCGTGCGATGAGCGAACCTGCTGCAGACGCCGCCTACGACCCGACCGCCGACGAGGCCGTCGACATCCTGCGCACCCACGACCTGGTGAAGGCCTACGGCGGCCGCCGCGTCGTCGACCACGTCAGCATCCGCGTGCAGCGCGGCGAGATCGTCGGCCTGCTCGGCCCGAACGGCGCGGGCAAGACCACCACGTTCCGGATGGTCGTCGGCATGGTGGCTCCCGACGCCGGCTCGGTGGAGATCGACGACCAGATCGTCACCCGGCTGCCGATGT
>JAEUHU010000434.1 GCA_016793305.1 Planctomycetota bacterium | reverse complement strand
CGCTTCTACGTGCGCTTCAAGCAGCCGGCCGACGTCGACAAGACGACGTTCCTGGTCTGGAAGAAGCCCGGCGAGGACGACGATCGCTGGCTCTACCTGCCGGCCCTCGACCTGGTGAAGCGCGTGTCGTCGGCCGACAAGCGCAGCAGCTTCGTCGGTTCCAACTTCTGCTACGAGGACGTCTCGGGGCGCCACGTCGCCGCCGACACGCACACGCTGGTCGAGACCTCGGCCAACTACCACGTCGTCGAGGCGAAGCCGAAGGACCCGGCGTCGGTCGAGTTCGTCTCGTACCGCATGTGGATCCACCGGACGAGCCATGTGGTGGTCAAGGTCGAGTACCACGACGACAAGGACGAGGTCTACCGCACCTACGAAGCGCTCGCCGTCGAGACGATCCAGGGCCACCCGACGGTGACCAAGGCGCGCATGAAGGACCTGCGCACCAAGGGCGAGACGACCGTCGTCTACAAGGACGTCGCCTACGACGTCGGTCTGCCGGTGGACGTGTTCACCGAGCGCTATCTCCGCCAGGCGCCGCGCGCGCACATGAAGTGAACGATGCCTCTGCACCCGAGCAACCTGATGGCGATCGTGCTGGCGGCGGCGCTGCACGCGCAGGAACCCGCACTGCCGCCCGGCCTCGGCGGGCAGTCGCCGGAACCGGCCTTGCCGAGTGGCCTCGGCCAGGAGTCGCGGCCGGCGCCGGGTGAGCCGGGGCTGCCGGCGGGGCTCGGCGGTGCCGAACCGCAGGAACCGGGGCTGCCGCCGGGACTCGGGGAGCCGCCGCGGCCCGTCGCGGACGACCCGGCACCGCAGCGTTGGTGGGACGACTTCGACCTGCGTGGCTTCGTCGACGTGCGCGCTGGCGCCCGGCTGCGCGCGGATCCGGGCGAGCGCACCGCGTCGCTCGGCGAGCTGCGCCTGCGGCTCGAGGCCGAACGGCAGCTCGGCGCCTTCACGTTCGCGGGCAAGGGCGACTTCGTGTTCGACGGCCTCGAGTCGTCGTGGACGCCCGACCTCGAGACCGGGCGCGGGTTCTTCGACCTGCGCACCGGCTACGTGGCGAGTTCGCCAATGCCGTGGCTCGACCTGAAGCTCGGCCGCCAGGTGCTGACCTGGGGGACTGGCGACCTGCTGTTCGTCAACGACCTGTTCCCCAAGGACTGGGTGTCGTTCTTCGTCGGGCGCGACGACGAGTACCTGAAGGCGCCCTCCGACGCCCTGCGTGTCGGGCTGTTCAGCGACGTGGTCGCCGTCGACCTGGTCTACACGCCGCGCTTCGACGCCGATCGCTTCGTGCGCGACGAGCGGCTGTCGTTCTTCGACCCGCTGCAGGGCCGCCAGGTCGGGCGCGGCGACGTGCCGGACCCGCTGGTGCCCGACGACTGGTTCCAGGACGACGAACTGGCGCTGCGCCTGCATCGCAACTTCGGCTCCGTCGAGCTCGCGGGCTACGGCTACCTCGGGCGCTGGAAGAGTCCCGGCGGCTTCGATCCGGGCAGCGGCCGCGCCGTGTTCCCGCGCCTCGCGGTCTACGGCGCCAGCGCGCGCGGCCAGCTGTCGGGTGGCATCGCCAACCTCGAACTCGGCTACTACGAGTCGCGGCAGGACGGTGGCGGCGCCGATCCGTTCGTCGAC
>JAEUHU010000431.1 GCA_016793305.1 Planctomycetota bacterium | reverse complement strand
GACCTTCGGCTTGATCAGCACCGTGCGCTCGTCGACGAAGCGGTGCAGGTTGTGCTCGTTGAGCGCCTGCCCCATCACCTCGTAGGTCTGGAAGAGGATGTGCGGCAGGCTGGCGCGGAACGGCGTCGGCACGTGCTGGTCGCGGTGCGACAGGTCGACCGCGATCACCAGGTCGGCGCTGCGCGCGCGGGCGATGCGCAGCCCGAGCGTCTCGGTCATGCCGCCGTCGACGAAGTGGTCGCCGCCGATCTCGGCCGGCTCGAAGATCGTCGGCAGGCAGGCCGAGGCGTAGACCGCGTCGGCGACCGCCACCGAATCGGCGCCGGGCATGCCGAAGAAGCGCGACGCGCCGGTGGTCAGCGACAGCGCGTTGCAGAAGAACGGCCGCTGCATCGCCCCGAACGAACCGTGCGGCAGCCACTTCTTCAGCAGTTCGTGGAACGTGCGGCCCTTGTAGACCGACGCGTGCCGGTAGCCGCGCACCAGGAACTTCAGCAGGTTGAGCCGGAAGAAGTCCTTCAGCGAGATCTCGGCGGCCGCGGCCTCCATGCGGTGGCTGTCGTTGCCGGCGGCGTAGAGCCCGCCCATCACGGCCCCCATGCTGGTCCCGACGACCTCGTCGACCTGCAGCCCGAGGCGCTCGATCGCGCGCACGATGCCGATGTGGCAGAAGCCGCGCATGCCACCACCGCCGAGCACCAGGATCGTGCGACGCGGTCGCACCGTCGGGCCGGTCGACGCCGGCTCGCCGAGCGGGTGCTTCGTGGTGCCGAAGCCCGCATCATGAGGCGGAGCCGGGTGCGGATGCGGCGTTCTCACGGCGTGCAGGTCGACGGCGGCGAACGAACCGTTCGTCGGCTGCCGATGTCCCGATCTAGATCGACCACGGGCCGAGGTTGCCTGAAGCCTGCAACCTCGTGCTGCCGACAACTAGGTACTGAGGACAGCCGAGGGACGCGCACCATGACCAGTTGGCAACGCCTGCAGCGCATGTCGCGTGCGGAACAGCGCGCGCTGCAAGGACACTTGCTGCAGCGCTACGTGTGCGAGCAGCTCTACCCGTTCTCGCCGTTCTACCGGGCGCTGTTCGACAAGGCGGGCGTGCGGCCCGAGCAGCTGCGCACCGTCGAGGACCTGCAGCGCGTGCCGTTGTCGCAGAAGCGCGACCTGCTGCCGACCGAGGGCGAACCGCAGCGCTTCAAGCAGTTCGTGCTGCAGCCGGACGCCGCGAAGATCCGCGCCGCGTGGCCGCTCGCGAAGAAGCTGCCGCTGTTGTGGCAGAAATGGACCCAGGGTGCCGCCTCGGTGCGCATGCGCCTGCGCGACGAGTACGCGCCGAGCTTCATGACCTTCACCACCGGCCGCTCGGCCGAGCCGGTGCCGTTCTTCTACTCGATGCACGACCTGCGCACCCTGAAGGAGACCGGGGCGCGGCTGGTCGACGTGATGGGCCTCGAGCCCGACTACCGCGTCGCGAACGTGTTCCCGTACGCGCCGCACCTCGCCTTCTGGCAAGTGTTCTTCGCCGGCCAGGCGACCGGCATGATGGCGCTGTCGACCGGCGGCGGGAAGGTGATGGGCAGCAGCGGCGACCTGCGCGCGATCGGCCGCCTGCGCGCCGACGCGCTGATCGGCGTCCCAGGCTACGTCTACCACCTGCTGCGCCGCGCCGCGGCCGAACGGCAGGACCTGTCGTCGCTGCACTGCGTCGTGCTCGGCGCCGAACGTGTGCCGCCCGGCATGAAGGACAAGCTGCAGGCGCTGCTCGCCGAGGTCGGAGCCAGGGACGTGCGCATCTTCGGCACCTACGGCTTCACCGAGGCCCGCATGGCGTTCGCCGAGTGCCCGACCAAGGACAACGCCTACACCGGCTACCACCTGTACCCGGACCTCGCGATCTTCGAGGTCGTCGACCCGCGCACCGGCGAGGTGCTGCCCGACGGCAGCGACGGCGAGCTGGTGTTCACGCCGCTGCACGCCCGCGCCAGCACCGTGTTCCGCTACCGCACCGGCGACCTGGTGCGCGGCGGCCTGCGTTGGGAACCGTGCCCCCACTGCGGCCGCACCGTGCCGCGCATCAGCAGCGACCTGACCCGCGAGTCGAGCCTGAAGGACCTGCAGCTGCTGAAGGTGAAGGGCACGCTGGTCAACCTCGAGGACTGCGCCGTGCTGCTCGGCAGCATGCCCGAGGTCGAGGAGTGGCAGATCGAGCTGCGCAAGAAGGACGACGACCCGCTCGAGGTCGACGAGATGACCGTGCACCTCGCCCTGCGCTCCGGGAGCGTCCCGGAGACCGCGGCGGCGCGCGTGCGCGAACTGTTCCACACCCGCCTCGAACTCACACCCAACCACGTCGAGTTCCTCGGCCTCGAGTCGATGCTGCGCAAGATCGGCATGGAGACCGAGATGAAGGAGAAGCGGTTCGTCGACAGCAGGCCCAAGGCATGAACGACCCCCACGACCCGTCCCGCAGCCTGGCGATCGTCGCCGGCGTGCGCACCCCGTTCTGCAAGGCGGGCGGCGCCATGCAGGGCGCGTCCGCCGCCGACCTGGCGACGCACGTGTTCCGCGAACTGCTCGATCGCACGCCGATCCGGCCGCAGGCGATCGACGAGGTGATCCTCGGCTGCGCCGGACCCGACGCCCGCGAGGCGAACGTCGCCCGTGTCGCGGCCCTGCGCGCCGGCCTGCCCGAGACGACGCCGGCGGTCACCGTGATGCGCAACTGCGCGTCGGGCATGGAATCGCTGCTCGCCGCCGAGCAGCGGCTCCGCGCCGGTCAGGGCGAGGTGTTCCTCGTCGGCGGCGCCGAGTCGATGAGCAACTTCCCGCTGCTGATGGGTCCCGAGCTGGTGCGCTTCTTCACGCGGCTGGGCAAGGCGCGCTCGGCGTGGCAGAAGGCGAAGGCGCTGCTGTCGTTCCGCCCGAGCGCCCTGAAGCCACGCATCGCCGTCGTCGAAGGCCTGACCGATCCGACCACCGGCATGATGATGGGCGACACCGCCGAGCGCGTCGCCCGACAGTTCGGCATCGACCGGGCGGCGATGGACGCGTTCGCGCTGCAGAGCCACCGCCGCGCCAGCGCGGCCCAGGCGGCACAGCGCTTCGCGCGCGAGACGGCTCCGTTCGTGCCGGGACCGGACTTCCGGAGCGCGGTCACCGACGACGACGGCGTGCGCGCCGAGCAGACCGCCGAGGCCTTGGCGAAGTTGCGGCCGGTGTTCGACAAACGCGAGGGCGACGTCACCGTCGGCAACGCCTGCCAGATCACCGACGGCGCCACGGCGCTGCTGTGCATGTCGGTGCAGGCCGCCAAGCGCCTTTGCCTGCCACTGCTGGCGATCGTGCGCGGCACCGCCACCGCCGCGCTGTCGCCGGCGACGATGGGCCTCGGACCCGTGCACGCGACCCCGAAGGCGCTGGCCGCGGCCGGGCTGTCGTTCGACCAGCTCGACGTGCTCGAGATCAACGAGGCGTTCGCCGCCCAGGTGCTCGGCTGCGTGCGCGCGTTCGCCGACGCGGACTACTGCCGACGCGTACTCGGCCTGCCCGACGCGATCGGCCAGGTCGACATGGACAAGTTGAACCGGAACGGCGGCGCGATCGCGCTCGGCCACCCGATCGCGGCCTCGGGCGCACGACTGCTGCTGACGCTCGCCCACGAACTGCGGGCCAGCGGCAAGCGCCACGGACTCGCGACCCTTTGCATCGGCGGCGGCCAGGGCCAGGCCGTCGTGCTGGAGGCCGCATGACCACCACCAAGAACGACCGTCCCGCCGGCGACACCGCCGCCGAACCCGCGCGCGGACTGCCGCAGTGCACCGTCGACGCCGACGGCATCGCCCTGCTGCGCCTGGGCAGCGCCGACGAGACGATGGTGACGCTGACGCGCGAACGGCTCGACGCCCTCGACGCGATCCTGCTGCAGCTCGCCGGCGACGCGCGCGTGCGCGGTGTGCTGCTGACCGGCCCCGGCCCAGGCATGTTCTGTGCCGGCGCCGACATCGGCCTGATCCAGGGCATCACTCGCGTCGAGGACGGCGAGGCCGCCGCGGTGCGCGGCCGTTCGATCTTCCAGCGTCTGCGGAACCTGAAGGGGCCGGTGGTCGCGGCGATCGAAGGCCCGTGCCTCGGCGGCGGGCTCGAACTGGCGCTGTTCTGCGACGTGCGCGTCGCCAGCGACCACGCGGCGACGCAGATCGGCCTGCCCGAGGTCAAGCTCGGCATCCTGCCGGGCTTCGGCGGCACGCAGAACCTGTCGCGCCTGGTCGGCCTGCCCAAGGCCCTCGACCTGATCCTGAACGGCAAGCTGCTGCGCGGCAAGCAGGCCCAGAAGCAGGGCGTCGTCGACCGCCTCGTGCCGGCGGCGAAGCTGCTGCGCGCCGCGCGCGAAGAGCTCGACAAGCGCCTCGCCGCCGGCAGCAAGGCCCCCGTGCGCAAGCTGCGCGGGGCCGCGTTCTGGCTGAGCAGGACGCCACTGCGCGCCCTGGCGGTGCGCGCCGCGAACAAGGCGCTCCGGCAGGGCCAGGCGCGCTTCTACCCGGCTCCGCGCGCGGCGCTGCAGTGCTGCGTCGACGCGTTCACCAAGGCCGAGGAGCGCGGCTTCGCCGCCGAGGCCAAGGCGCTCGGCGAGATGATCGTCACCCCGGTCAGCAAGGGCCTCGTGCACCTGTTCTTCCTGACCGAGCGCAGCAAGCGGCTCGGCAAGCAGGAAGGGGCGCGCGACCTGCAGCGCGCCCTGGTCGTCGGCGGCGGCGTCATGGGCGCCGGCATCGCCGGCCAGCTGGCCGAGAAGGGCCTGCGTGTGCGCTTGTGCGACGTCGACCTCCAGCCGCTCGCGCGTGCCAAGGGTCGCCTGCAGCAGGAGCTGAAGAAGCGTCTGAAGCGCGGCCACCTCGCCGCGCACGAAGCGACGGCGATCCAGGACCGCCTCGCCGTCGGCACCGACTGGGGCCAGCTCGGCTCCACCGACCTGTGGCTCGAAGCCGTGGTCGAGGACCTCTCGGTCAAGCAGAAGCTGATGGCGGAGGCGGTGGCGCGCGGCCTGCCGGCGACGGCGGTGCTGGCGACCAACACCAGTTCGTTGTCGGTGACGGCGATGGCCTCGAAGCTGCCGCAGCCCGGCCGCGTGGTCGGCATCCACTTCTTCAACCCGCCCGAGAAGATGCCGTTGGTCGAGGTGATCCGCGGCCGCGAGACCGACGAGGCCACCGTCGCCACGGCGTGCCGCCTCGCGGTGCGCCTCGGCAAGTTCCCGGTCGTCACCGCCGACACCGCCGGCTTCCTGGTCAACCGGTGCCTCGCGCCCTACCTGAACGAAGCCGCGCGCCTCCTGCTCGAGGGCACGAGTGCCGAGGCGATCGACCAGGCGATGCTCGACTTCGGCATGCCGATGGGCCCGTGCCGCCTGATCGACGAGGTCGGCTTCGACGTCGCCGCGAAGGTCAGCGCGGTCATGCAGGCGGCGTTCCCGCAGCGCATGGTGCCGTGCGAACTGTTCGCGGCGATGGTCGCGGCGAAGGCGCTCGGCCAGAAGACCGGCGGCGGCCTCTACGGCAAGAACGGCACCGGCCCGGGCCCCGGGCGCGCCGTGGTCGCGCGGCTGCAGCAGCAGCGTGGCGTGCCGCCGCGCACCGCCGCGCGCACCGAACTGCTGCACCGCCTGATCTACCCACTGGTCGACGAGGCGTTCCGCTGCCTCGACGAGGGCATCGTCGCCGACGAACGGGACCTCGATCTCGGCCTCGTGATGGGCATCGGCTTCCCACCGTTCACCGGCGGCATCACGCAGTTCGCGCGCCGCGAAGGGCTCGCCAACATCACCGCGGCCCTCGACGCGCTGGCCCGCGGCATCGGCCCCCGCTTCCAGCCGAGTGACGGCTTGCGGCGCCGCGCGCTCGGCTGAGGCCCTGCGGCGAATCGCGACGAGCGACGCGGCAGGTGCCGCAGCCCACGACACCAGCAGCCAGCCCGCCACCGTGCCGCGAAACCCCGCGCGGCCGCGAACGCTGCCGAAATCCGCCACGTACGTCGCCGAACGCTGCCGGGCGACGTCGGAGATTTCCGCGACCGGCAAGCGCCGTTGCCATCGTAGACACGACGAAGCCCCGCAACCTCGCGGAGCATGGGCACTACTCCTTCGTTGCGAAGTCGTACGATTGCACTGCAGCGAACGGTCCGTTTCTGCCGATCCAGCAGCGTCGTCGCTCGCGTTCTTTTGCTCGAGGGTTCGTCGTCGTGAAGGTCCGGCTCGGCATTCTGGGATGCCTGCTCGCCGGCTGTGTCGCACAGCCGGAGCGCGCGATCCCGAACGGCGCCCTGGCCCGCACCCCGCTCGCCGCGTCGAGCCGCGACGCCGTGCTGCGCATCGGCATCGAGCACCTGCCGCCGGACGATCGCTTCCCGCAGGGGGAGGTCCGGGTGGCCTCGACGAATCCGGCCGCGGCGACGTCCCGGAGCCCGGGCAGCGCCCGCTCGCCGCGTGACCAGGGCCAGGAGCGCGACGTCGACGTGGTGCGCACCCACGTACTGACGAGCCTCGACCTGTCGAGCATCACCGATCCCGTCGAACGCGAGACCTTGCACTTCCTCGTCGACCTGGTGAAGGCCGACCAGCTGCGCGTGCGGCGCACCGGCGGCAATCCGCTGCTCGACTTCTACCTGCCCGACCAGGAACGCGGCTCGCTGCTGGTCGGCGAGCAGCTGCTGCTGGCCGACCAGGAGGAGTGGCTGCAGCAGCACGGCCCGGGCCTGCTGCAGCGGCCGCTGCGGCAGCTGCTGCGCCGCCTGCCGATCGTGCAGCAGTTCGAGCTCGGCGTGCGCGAGTTCCGCTCGGACAGCCTGCCGCTGCCGACGCCGTGGGAGAGTCCCGAGCCAGGGCGCAGGGCCAGGATCTCGGTCCGCCTGCACGTCGACGACCTGCAGGACCCGCTCGAACTGATGGTGAGCCAGTACGGCGTTCGCATCGGCACCAGCCAGAACGTCGGCAAGTTCGGCGTGGCCCTGTCGCTGTCGGAGGCCCTGCAGCTCGAGCTGCGCGCCCGCACCGAGTACGACACCGGCGACCACGCGGTGCGCGTCGACTTGTCCTACCGCCCGAGCTCGAGCACGAGCTACCACCTGTCGGTGGGCGACGACATGGACTTCCTGAACCGATCGCCGCTCTACTCGCTGCTCGAGTCGCCGATCGACGGTGCGCCCGGGATCGTGCTCTACGCCGTGCACCGCTTCTGAACGGATCCGACGGGCCCGATCCGTTACGGTCGGGCCATGCGTTGCGCGCTCGCGGCTGGACGGTCCTGGATCTGGCGGCTCGCCGGCCTCGCCCTGGTCGCGGCCTGCCACACGGCCCCAACACCCGACCGGCCACGGCCGGTGCTGCAGTGCCCGGCGGACCTCACGAAACCAGCTCTGATCGTGCCTCCGACGCTGGTCCACGTCGAACGCCAGGCCGACGGCACCGAGACCGGCGAACTCGACGGCGCCGGCGAGCGCGTGCACTTCACGCGGTGGTGGACCGGCCATCGGCAGGGTGGCGAACCACCGATCGTGCTGCTGGTGCCGATCCTGGCCGGCGGCGAGGACCTGATGCACAGCGTCGCCGAAGGACTGGTGGACCGCGGCTTCGACGTCGCCCTGTGCCGACGGGTCGCCTCGGCGCTGAAACCACCGCAACGAGGACCGGAACTCGAAGACCTGTTCCGCCGCACCATCCTGCACCAAAGGGTGCTGCTGGCCTGGTTGCGCGAACAGGCCGGCGAACCGGTGGAGATCTGCGTGATGGGGCTGTCGCTCGGTGGCATGGTCGGCACGACCCTCGCCGCGATCGAACCGTCGATCCGCGGCGTCACCGTCTGCCTGTCGGGCGGCGACCTCGGCGACCTGGTCACCGCGAGCAGCGAATCGCGCGTGCAGCGCTGGCGCAGCTGGCGCCACCGGGAGGACGGCGTCGGCGACGACCACCTGCGGCAGGAGCTGCGCCAGCAGCTCGCCCACGAACCGCTGCGCGCCGCCCGTGCCGTGCCGACCGGCACGGTGCTGTTCGTCGGCGGCGCGTTCGACACCGTGGTGCCCGAACACCACCAGGACCTGCTCTGGGAAGCGCTGGGCCGGCCGCGCCGGCTGACCCTGCCGCTCGGCCACTACTCGGCGTTCCTGGCCCTCGAGACGGTCCTGGACGCGGCGGCGGAGCACTTTCGTGGCTGCCTGGCCCGGCGGCGCCCGGACGCGGAGTTCGTCCGCACGTGGCCCGTCAGACCCCTTGCGCCACCCCGCAGCCGTCGGTTTGATCCTCTCCCCCGCTCGAGAGCCTGAGACCCAGCCCAATGGACGTTCGTACCACCGCCGCTTCCCTGCTGTTCCTGGCCGCGCCGTCGTTCCTGACGGAAGCGGCCCTGGCCCAGGTTCCTGGAGCCACAAAGCCGCCGACCCAAGCTCCTGCAGCCGCGACCAAGCAGGATCCGGAGAAGCAGGCCCCGGCCGCCGTGGACCCCGTCGAGGCCCTGATCCGCGAGAAGGCCCGGTTGGAGCGCGAGATCGAGTTCGCCCGCGCCCGGGTCGCCGCGGCGCGCAACGCGCTTTCGGCCAAGTTCAAGCCGCACGAGCGGTCCTGGCGTGAGATCGACGCAGGCACGTTGACGCAGACCAACACCGCCGCCGTGGCCGCCCAGGCCCGGCCACAGGCGGCCCGCGTCGCCTCGAAGCCGGAGATCGAGACGCTCGGCACGGACGGCATGCTGCTGGTGAACGGCGCCGTGATCCGGCGCCCGCTGTTCGACTCGGTGATGACCTATCTGCGCACGGTCCCGAACAGCGGCAACGACGAGCAGCGCGCCCAGCGCACCCTGATGGAACTGATCCGCACGGAAGTCGCCAGCACCGCGTTCCCGGACAGCGAAGCCCAGCTGGTGGCGGCGCAGGTCGTCCAGCGGCTCGCCAACGGCAGCACTCCCGCCGAGATGGCGCGCATGTACGGGGTGATCCCGGGTGCGACGGCCGACGGCCGCATCGAGGTGATGCGCAACTCGGCGCTCGGCCCCGTGCTCGAACAGGCCGCGTTCACCAGCGAAGTCGGCAAGACGACCACGCCGATCCGCACCTCGATGGGTGCGGTGGTACTGAAGGTCGCCGCCGTCGAGAAGGGCGCCAGCCCCGAACTCGACAAGGTCCAGGTCGACGCGATCCTGGTCCCCTACACCCAGGACAGCTTCGCTCTCCAGAAGGTGCTGGACACCGCGATGGCAGGCCAGGTCGCGCTGGTCGGCCGCGACCAGTCGGTCGTGGACATGCTGCCGACGATGTTCCGCCCGTCGGGGCCGCGCAGCAAGCCGGTCGACACCGACACGCTGAGCAAGACGCTGGCCCGGCTCGAGGCCGAGCGGACGAGACTCGAGGCCGCCCTGAAGGAGAAGCCGGACGGCAACACGGAGAAGCAGCTGCAAGGCATCGTCGCCCAGATCGAGAAGATCAAGGCGGTCCTCGACGCGGCCGGCAAGGAGCCGAAGCCCGGAGAGACGACGACCCCGTCGGTTCCGGCTGTTCAAGGCAAGCAGTAGCCCCCCGCGACCGCTACGTTGCCTGCGCTCGGCGCGGCGGCCCTGGAGCCGCCGCGCGTCGTTTCCAGCCACCTCGTCCCGCATCTCGCCCGACAACCTGCATGGCCACGATCAAGAAGAGCGGCAGCTTCGTCGCCTTCCACTGGGACGGCGCGATCGCCGACCCGCACGCGCAGCCGTTCGCCGAGGCGCTGGCGACCCGCCGCTTCCGGACCATCGAGAACGCAGCCAGCGAAGAGGTCTCGATCGGCTGGGTGACGCCGGCCGATCCGACCGGCGACTCGTTCGCGCTCGAGGACCTGGAGGGAGGGGTCGGCACCTGGCTCCGCTTCCGCATGGACAAGAAGACCATGCCGAAGAAGTGGCTGCAGATCCATCGCGACGCCGCCGAGAAGGCGCGCGGCAAGAAGCTGTCGGCC
>JAEUHU010000422.1 GCA_016793305.1 Planctomycetota bacterium | reverse complement strand
CCTGTCGATCCCGGTCACGCTCGGCTTCAGCCTCGGCAACTACTACGAGAGCATCGGCGGCCGCAACGACGACGCGTTCGGCTACTTCGACATCGGCGCCGAGGTCAGCACGGCGCTGAACTTCCTGCCGCAGCGCATGGGCCCGTGGCAGGTGCACGGCGGCCTGCACTGGCTGCTGCTCGGCGACAACCTGGAAGCGCGCAACGGCGGCGACACCAGCGAGCTGATCCTGTCGGTCGGCGTGTCGACGAGCTGGTGAGCAGGAGCCGGCCCGCTGGCGTGGGACTTCCTGGTATCTTCTGACCAGGTCGATCGACTCGACCGAGGGTGAACCAGCCGTCCCGGGGTAGGAACGGACATCCTCGTCGAGTTGCGACTCGCTCCCGGCCCGCGAGAGGCCCCAGTGTCCCATCGACTCCTGCTCGGCTGCCTGCGGCGCTCGCCGAGGCATCGTTCGCCCAGCTCCTGGTGCTGGGCGCTCGTCCTGGCCTGCACATGGCCGACCGCAGGCGCCCTCGCGCAGTGCCCCACCCAGTGGGTGCCGGAAAGCGCCCTCATCGGCACCAACGGGCCGGTCTACGCGGTCACCAACTGGGATCCCGACGGTGCAGGCCCACTGCCAAGTCGCCTGATCGTCGGCGGCGACTTCACGTTCGCTGGCAAGGGGACCGCGAGCCGGATCGCCGCGCTGGATCCGTCGACCGGCAATTGGTCGGAACTCGGCGCCGGAATGAACAGCACGGTCACGTGCCTCACCACCCGGCCCAACGGCGACCTGATCGCCGGCGGCTACTTCACCACGGCAGGTGGCAGCAACGCGGCCTACATCGCCCGTTGGGACGGCTCGAGCTGGACGGAGGTCGGCGGTGGCGTGGACGGCTACCTGGTGACCGCTCTGCTGACCCTGTCCAACGGGGACGTCGTGGCCGCCGGCGCCTTCACCACCGCGGGTGGACAGCCCGCGAACGGGATCGCCCGCTGGAACGGCACCAACTGGTCCCCGATGGGATCGGGAATCGGCGGTTACGTGGCGGCGCTTGCCGAGCGGCCCAACGGGCACGTCGTGGCGGGCGGCAGCTTCACGAACGCGGGTGGAACCCCAGCCAACCGGCTCGCACTCTGGAACGGCACCACGTGGTCGTCGTTGGGCTCCGGGGTCAACCACGAGGTCGCCTCGTTGACGTGCCTGTCGAACGGAGACGTGGTGGCCGGCGGGTTGTTCACCTCGGCCGGTGGCCAGCCCTGCAGCCGCATCGCGCGCTGGAACGGAACGGCCTGGTCCCCCCTCGGTGCGGGCCTCCAGGGCCTGGTCGGAGCCCTCGTGCCCCTGCCGAACGGAGAGCTGTTCGCGGCGAGCAACGAACCCGGCGGCCCCGGCACCATCGTCTCCCGCTGGAACGGTTCGTTCTGGGCGACGGTCCCGTCGGTCTTCGACCAGACGGTCCGGACCATGGCGCTGCTGCCCAACGGACACCTGGTCGCGGGTGGCGAGTTCCTGTTCACGGACACGCGGCAGATGCGCTACCTGTCGATCTGGGACGGCAGCCAATGGACGGCTCCGAACCCAGGACTGACCGGCAACATCCGCACCCTCACCGCGCTGCCGAACGGGCATCTGGTGGTCGGCGGCGTCCTCTCGGCGGTGGGCAACGGCCAGGAGGCCCGCAACATCGCCGTCTGGGACGGCGCCCAGTTCGCCCCGCTCGGCCCAGGAGTCGACAACCAGGTGTTCGCGGTGCTGCCCTTGCCCAACGGCGACCTGGTGGCGGGAGGCGACTTCACGGAGGCGGGCGGAGTGACGGCCAACCGCGTCGCACGCTGGAACGGTTCCAGCTGGTCGGCCCTCGGCGCAGGGATGAACGACACCGTGCTGGCTCTCGCACGACTTCCCAACGGGGACCTGGTGGCGGCCGGGGAGTTCAGCACGGCGGATGGTGCGCCGGTCGAACGGATCGCGCGCTGGAACGGCACGGCCTGGTCGCCGCTCGGCTCGGGACTGGGTTTCGGGTCGCCGCCCGTTCTCTACGACCTCGCCGTGCTGGCGAACGGCGACCTGGTGACCTGCGGCACCATCACCACCGTGGCAGGCCAGCCTGCCGGCCGCCTGGCCCGCTGGAACGGTTCCAACTGGGCAGGACTGGGAACCGGGGTCAACCTCTTCCCATCGCAGCTGGAGCCACTGCGCAGTGGCGGCTTCGTGGTTGGCGGCACGCTCACGGTGGCCGGCGGGGTGCCGGTGGGCAACATCGCGCAATGGAACGGCAGCAGCTGGCTGCCGATGGGTGCTGGCTTCCCCACCCCCACCGCCTCGCTGGCCACGCTGCCCAATGGCGACATTCTCGCCTTGACCGCCACCCCCTCCCGCTGGAACGGCTCGTACTGGTCGCCGCTGCCTCTGCCACTTCCGGCCGGCCTGTTGTCGCTGACGACTCTGCCGCAAGGCGGCGTGGCGGCACACATGCGCTTCCCGGCTCCCGAATGGGTCGGCTTCGCTCCGAGCCTGATCGCCCGGCTCGCGTCCAGTTGCCCCGCAACCGCACAGGCCTTGGATTCCGGCTGCTCTGGCTCGGGCGGCCCGACGGACTTCGCGGCGCAGACTTTGCCGTGGGTCGGCTCGACGCTCCGCACCGAGACCGCGCAACTGCCCGGGCTCGCGACGGTCGCCGTGGTGGTCGGCTTCACGCCGGCCCTGCTGCCCCTCTCGTCGCTGCAACCACCGGCAGCCCCGACCTGCAACCTGCTGGTGAATCCGGACGCCATCGTGCTCCTCATGGCGAACACCGGCTCGATCGCGATCGATCTGCCGATCCCGAACGTCCCGTCGCTGGCTGGGGTGGTGCTGCACGAGCAACTGGTGGTGCTCGAGCTCGACGCGACGCTCACGGCCATCCACACCACGGCCAGCAACGCGCTCACCATCACCGTCGGAGTGCTGTGAACCGAACGTGACGCAGACCGACGCTCGCGCCGGCCGAAGAAGCTCGGTCGAGCACCGCGAGCGCGGCCGCGTCAGTCGGTGTAGAGCACCTCGACGCGCATGCGCGCCAGGTTGTCGTAGGTGCGCTTCCGCCGCAGCACCGGCCACCAGTCGTAGAGCAACAGCTCGAGCGGCTTCCACATCGCCACCCAGCCGAGGATCAGCAGGCCCTCGTCGACGATGCGGCCCCAGTCGCTCACGCCGAGGCCACGCCAGAGCTCGCGCAGGCCCATGCAGGCGACCAGGAACGTGAGCCCCAGCAACAGGCTCTGCCGGCCATGCTGCAGCGTGCGGCGTACGTCGAGGCGGGCGATGCCGCTGCGGTAGGCGAAGTAGTTGTGCACCGCCTCGACGACCACGCGTTCGGGCTCGAACCGCTGCTGGTCGCGCGGCAGGTGCAGCCGGAACACCAGCGGCGCGTCGGGCGGATGCTCGAGCGCCCACGAGACGATGAACTCCTCGGCGTCGCGGTCGAGGTCCTTCTCGTGGAACGGAGCCGGATCGAACGAGTCGAACAACTGCGCCAGCTCGCGCAGCCGCAGCTCGATGCGCGCTTCGCCGCCGCGGGCGGCCGACTCCGCCCCGTTCGCGTTCACTTCGCCGCCTTGTGCCCCTGCACGATCTGCTCGACCACCTGCGGTTCGGCCAGCGTCGAGATGTCGCCGAGCTCGCCGTAGTTGCCCTCGGCGATCTTGCGCAGGATGCGGCGCATGATCTTCCCGCTGCGCGTCTTCGGCAGGCCCGCCACCACCTGGATGCGATCGGGCGTGGCGATCGGCGAGATCACCTTGCGCACCTGCTGCTTCAGCACGGCCTCGATCTCGGCCGCCGGCACCCCGTCGGCGGGCTTGCCGGCGATCACGTAGGCGTGGATGCCCTGCCCCTTCATCTCGTGCGGGAACCCCACCACCGCCGCTTCGGCGCAGAACTCGTGCGCGACCAGCGCACTCTCGATCTCGGCGGTGCCCAGGCGATGGCCGGCGACGTTCAGCACGTCGTCGACGCGGCCGGTGATCCAGTAGTAGCCGTCCTCGTCGCGCCGGCAGCCGTCGCCGGTGAAGTAGAGGCCCGGGTACATCGCGAAGTAGGTCTGCTGGAAGCGCGCGTGGTCGTTCAGGATCGTGCGTGCCTGGCCCGGCCAGCTGCCGGCGAGGCACAGGTTGCCCGACACGCCGTTGCCAAGGAGCAGCTTGCCCTGATCGTCGACCAGCACCGGCCGCACCCCCGGCAGCGGGAACGTCGCCGAGCCCGGCTTGCACGGCGTCGCACCCGGCAGCGCCGAGATCAGGATGCCGCCGGTCTCCGTCTGCCACCACGTGTCGACGACCGCACAGCGCTTCTCGCCGACCACGTCGTGGTACCACTGCCACACCTCGGGGTTGATCGGCTCGCCGACCGAACCGAGCACGCGGATGCTGTCGCGCGAGTGCTTCTTCACCGGCTCGTCGCCGTAGCGCAGCAGCGCGCGCAACGCCGTCGGCGCGGTGTAGAAGATCGTCGCCTGGATGTCCTCGATCACCTGCCAGTAGCGGCTCGCATCGGGATACAGCGGCGTACTCTCGAACAGCACCGTGGTGGCGCCGTTGCACAGCGGCCCGTAGACGATGTAGCTGTGTCCGGTGACCCAGCCGACGTCGGCGGCGCAGAAGTGCACGTCGCCGGGATGCCAGTCGAACACCAGCTGGTGCGTGTACGCCGCGTAGACCAGGTAGCCGCCGGTCGTGTGCAGCTGGCCCTTCGGCTTGCCGGTCGAGCCCGACGTGTAGAGCACGAACAACGGGTCCTCGCTGTCCATCCACTCGGCCGGGCTGTAGGCGCGCTGCTTCTGCATCTCGTCGGCGAGCCACAGATCGCGCCCCTGGTGCATCGGAACCTCGGTGTCGGTTCGCTTCGCGACCAGCACCGTGTGCACCGGCAGCTCGGCGATCGCCTGGTCCACCGTCTGCTTCAGGGGGATCGTCTTGCCGCCGCGCAGCCCTTCGTTGGCGGTGATGACCACACGGCAGTCGGCGTCGGCGACGCGATCGCGCAGCGCTTCGGCCGAGAAGCCGGCGAACACCACGCTGTGCACGGCGCCGATGCGCGCACACGCCAGCATCGCGAACACCGCCTCGGGGATCATCGGCAGGTAGATGGCGACGCGATCGCCCTTCTTGACGCCGTAGCGGCGCAGCACGTTGCTGAGCCGGCCGACCTGGTCGTGCAGTTCGCGGTAGGTGATGTGCCGGTACTGGCCCGGCTCGTCCATCACCCACAGGATCGCCGTCTGCTCCGGCCGCTCGACCAGGTGGCGGTCGATGCAGTTGAAGCTCGCGTTCAGTTTGCCGCCGAGGAACCAGCCGACCTCGGCGCGCGCGAAGTCCTGTTCGAACGCGCGCTCGAACGGATGGAACCAGTGCACCCGCTGCGCCTGCCGGCGCCAGAACCCGGACGTGTCCTGCAGCGACTCCTGGTAGAGCCGCTGGTAGTGCTCGAAGGAGGCGACGTGCGCACGGCGCACGATGCGGGGCTTGGTCGGGACGAGACGGTCGGCCATGGCGCAGGATCGGGACGAGTGAGGGCGACCGCGGCACCGCTACCGCGGCCGTCGGGGACGGGTCACAACGAACGCACCCAGTGCAGCAGCGTGCGCACCGCGGTGCCGGCCGCACCGCTCTTGTAGTAGTCCTTCGACAGGCCGCCGTAGGCGGTGCCGGCGATGTCGAGGTGCACCCACGGCGTGTCGCCCGCGAAGTACGACAGGAACGCGCCACCGGCGATCGAGCCGTTGCCGTGGTGCCCGCCGTTGATGTTGGCGAGGTCGGCGAACTTGCTCTTCATCTGGTCCTTGTGGCAGTCCCACAGCGGCAGCTGCCACAGCGGCTCGTCGGCGCGCCGGCCGGCGGCGACCAGCGCGTCGCACAGCTTCTGGTCGTTGCCCATGATGCCGGCGACCTCGTGGCCGAGCGCCACGACCACGGCCCCCGTCAGCGTCGCCAGGTCGACGATCTGCTTCGGCCGGTGGAACTTCTTGCCGTAGCAGATCGCGTCGGCGAGCACGAGGCGGCCTTCCGCGTCGGTGTTCAACACCTCGATGGTGTGCCCGTCCATCGCGGTGACCACGTCGCCGGGCTTCTGCGCGTCGGGACCGACACAGTTCTCGGTCGCGGCGATCAGGCCGACGATGTTGCACTTGGGCTTGCTGCCGTCGAGGCCGCCGTTCTTCAGGGCGTGGAACAGGCCGAGCACCGCCCCCGCCCCGCACATGTCGTAGCGCATCTCGTCCATCTTGGCGGCGGGCTTGATGCTGATACCGCCGGTGTCGAACGTCAGCCCCTTGCCGACCACGCAGACGGTGTCCTTGGCGCCGGGCACGCGGTACTCGAGCACCACGAACTTCGGCGGCTCGGTGGCGCCGCGGGCGACGCCGAGGAAGCTGCCCATGGAGAGCTTCTCGCACTGCGCGCGCTCGAGCACCTTCACGCGCAGGCGGCCACCGGCGAGCTTCTTCGCCGCCTTGGCCAGCGTGCTCGGCGTGCACAGGTTGGCCGGCAGGTTCTCGAGGTCGCGCGCGAACACGGTCGCCTCGGCGCCGATCCGGCCGAACGCGAGGCCGTCGGCGAACGCGGCGTCGTCCTTGCGCGCGAAGCCGATCGTCGTGACGTCGCACTGCAGCGCGGGCTTCGGCTTCGGCTTCTGCTGGCGCGGCGGCTCGTACTGGTAGGCGCCGAGGCAGAGGCCTTCGGCGATCGCGGCCCCGACCGCGTCGGCGGCGAGTTTGCCGCGCGCAGCGCTCGGCACCAGCAAGCTGAAGCGGGCGACGCCCAGCTCGGCGGCTCGCGCCTGCGCCACCGCCGCGGCGCGGCGCAGCCGCTCGGTGTCGATCTCCGCGGCCTTGCCGAGACCCACGGTGCCAAAGCGCCGGCACGGCGACTTGGCCGGCTGGTGGAACACCGCGACCGCGCGGAACGCAGCCTTCAGGTCGGTGCTGGCCTTGGCTTCGGCGACCGCCGCCTGCAGCAGCGGACCGGCGTCGACCGCGACACCGTCGACGGCCAGGACGAAGACGAGGTCACCGCGGCTGCCGGCCGCGGACGGGACGTGGCGGATCTTCATGCCCGCGTGTTTGTAGCGCTGCCGCGCATCGCGCACCACGCAGCAGTCGCCCGGCGCACCGGCGTTTCGAGCCGCGCCGTCAGGCCCGGGGCGGACTCGGCAGATCGCCGATCCAGCGTTCGCCAGCCCCATCGCGGAGCCGTTCGCGCTTCCAGATCGGCACCTCGTGCTTCAGCCGGTCCATCAGGTAGCGGCACGCGTCGAACGCAGCACCTCGGTGCGGTGCAGCCACCACGACCACCACCGACGCTTCGCCGACCGGGACTTCGCCGAGCCGATGGACGACCCGCGCCCGTGTGAACGGGAACTGCGCCATCGCCGCCGCGAAGATCGCCGCCATCGTCGCCTGGGCCATCTCCTCGTAGGCCTCGTAGGCGAGCGACAGCACCGCGGCCCCGTCGTTGTGATCGCGGGTGGTGCCGACGAACGTCACGATCGCGCCGTCGCGGTCGGTCCGGCACTGCTGTTCGAGCAGGCGCGGGTCGATCGGGCCGTCGGTGAACGCCAGCGCACAGGCCGGCTCGTCGGCGCCGCCGCTGATCGGCGGGATCAGCGCCACTTCGTCGCCGTCGGCGAGCACCCGCTCGGCGGTCGCGTAGGCGCGGTTCACCGCGAACGCGACCGGCAGCCGCTGCAGGCTCGGCGCCCGCACCGCGAGCAGTTGCCGCAGCACCTCGACCGAGCTCCCGGCCGGCAGTTCGACCGCCAGCGAGTCGCAGCCGAGAGCCTGGCGCACGGCGGCGAAGCAGCGCACGGTGACGGTGATCGGACGATCGGCCATGGGCTCCGACACGGTGGCAGGGCAAGGCGCGCGGGGCAAGGGTCGGCCGATCGGCACCGGACGGACCGGAGTCCCTCGACCCGACGGTCCAGGTTCAGCCGAGGCGCCGGCCGACCTCGGCGACGTCGCCCGCACTGCCGAGATACAGCGGGGTGCGCTGGTGCAGCTTCTGCGGCTCGAGGTCGAGGATGCGCCGCACGCCGTCGCTCGCCGCCCCACCGGCCTTCTCGCAGACGAACGCCAGCGGCGCGTTCTCGTAGAGCAGCCGCAGCTTGCCCTCGGGCTTCTTGGCCTCGCCCGGATACATGTAGATCCCACCCTTCAGCAGCGTGCGGTGGAAGTCGCCGACCAGCGCCCCGGCGTAGCGCGCCGCACGCTTGCCGCACTGGGTCTCCTGGCAGCGGAACGCGCGCACCATCGCCTTGGTCTTGTCGTCCCACTTGGTCTCGTTCGCTTCGTTGACCGAGTAGCTGCCCTCGCCTTCGGGGATGCGGATGTCGGGGTGCGTCAGGAAGAACGTGCCGATCGAGCGGTCGAGCGTGAAGCCGTTCACCGGGCCGCCGGCGGTGTAGACCAGCATCGTGCACGGGCCGTAGAGCACGTAGCCCGCGGCGACCAGGTCGCGGCCTGGCTGCAGGAAGTCGGCCAGGGTCGGCTTGCCGCTGGTCGTGCGACGCTTGTAGATCCCGAAGATCGTGCCCATCTGGCCGGCGACGTCGACGTTGCCCGAGCCGTCGAGCGGATCGACGGTGATCACGTACTTGCCGTTCTCGCCGCCGGCGAACAGGTGCACGTCCTCCATCTCCTCGCTGGCGACGCCGCTCACCATCGGCATGTTCTCGAACACCTGCAGCAGCGTGTCGTTGCTGATCACGTCGAGCGCGCGCACGTTCTCGTCCTGCACGTTGGTCGTACCGGTGTACCCGAGCTTGCCGACGAAGCCCGCGCGCATGATCTCGCTGGCCAGCATGCGGGCCAGCAGGCTGAAGCGGTTGAGCACGGTCGACAGGCCGCCGCTGGCGTTGGCGCTGGCCTGGTCGCGGAAGAACTGTTCGCTGAGCGTGAGGCGGTTGGTGAGCATCGGAGTGGTCCGGCGATTGGAGCGCCGACGGGCCGCGGCGCCAAGCGAGCACCCGGCGACCCGGGCTGGAGCCGCGTCCGGTCAGGGCGGTGGCAGCCGTAGCAGCGGCGTGTCGAGGCCCCGCACGAACAGCTGGCAGGGCGCACCGTCGACGGCGACCGGCAGCACGACCGTGGTGGCGACGTCGGCGCTCGCCAGCACGATGCGACGGCCGTCGGCGGCTTCGCACTCGAGCACTTGGCCCGGCTCGGCCGCCCAGGCGACCACCCGCTGCGCCGCGCGCCACGGCCCGAGATCGAGGCTCGGCATCCGCGGTGGCGGCTGCCCGCGCCCACGACGCCAGTAGAGCCGCACGCTGTCGCCACCGGGCCGGCCGGTGTCGACGCCGGGCACGTCGAAACGCGCGATCTCGACGAGGTCGCGTTCGGCCTTGAAGTCCGGCGCGAACGCGTGGCCACACGCGTGCGGCAGCCGCGGATCGCGCGCGAACTGGACCGGGTTGTCGACCACGAAGCGCACCTCCTGCTCGTCGAGCCACGCCTCGAGCCGCCCCTGCTGCAGCGCCGCGAAGGCGCGTGCGTCGACGACGCCGTCGAGGTTGACGACGCCGATCCGTTCGCCTCCGGCGAGCACCGAGGCGTGGAACGTCACGAGGCCCGAGTTGAAGCAGCCGACCCGTTCGCCCGGCGGCAGCACCGCTCGCAGGTGACGGCCGGCGAGTTCGAGTTCGAGCTGGCCGGCGAGTGGCTCCGGCACGACGCGGGTGCGGTCGAGGAGCTGGCTCAACGGCAACAACACCAGCAGCCAGCGCAGCCGGCCCAGCCGCTGCACGGCGACCATCGCCACCACCACGAGCGGCGCCACGTAGTAGTCGCGTGGGTACCAACGGAGCGCCCAGTGCACGACGACGATGGCGAGCAGGCCGACCAGCACCGCGAACAACGCCCGCGGCACCCGCCGACGACCAGCGCTCGGCAGCAACGCCAGCAGGAACGCTGCCCAGCCCGGTGTAGCCAGGTCGCGGGCACCGAGCGCACAGGCGACCCCGACGCAGGCCGCCGGCAGCACACGCAGCGGACTCGGCCAGAGCGGGCGCAGCAGCGCGAACAGCGCGAGCCCGACGCCGTAGGCCCCCGCCAGCGCGAACGGGCCGCCGAACAGAGCCGGGCGAGCGAACCACCAGCTGTCGGCGACGAAGGCCGCGAAGCTCGGATCGACCAGGGCCCGGTTGTGGTGCCACAGCCACGCCATCGGCCCGGCCGAGTCCGGCAGCCATCCGCCGCCGAGCCCGACGTTCGCGAGCACCAGCGCGGCCGCGGCGACCGCCGGAGCCGCGGCGCCGTCGCGCCGGCCGACCGTCCAGCGCCAACAGGTGAGCGCGAGCAGCAGCGCCAGCAGGTCGACGCGCGCCAGCACCGACAGCGTGCCGAGCAGCAGCCAGCGGCCCCCGCGGCTGCGACGGCACCACCACAACGCAGCGGCGCAGAGGCCCGCCAGCGCGGTCTCCTGCCCGTTCTGGCATTCGCGCAGCAACAACGGATGGCCGAGCCAACCCAGGGCGAGCACCAGGCCGGTCACGCGATCGCGCGATGTCCACCACCACCCTGCCGCGGTGAGCACGTGCAGCAGCACACCGAACCAGGGGGCGAAGGTCGGCAACGATGCCGGCCCAGCGAACCACGCCAGCGGCACCAGCAAGGCGCTCCACAGCAGCTGCACGCCACTGGTGGACGTGCCGTCGCTGACCATCGCCCCGCGGCCCGCCGCCACGTTCGCAGCCCAGGCGAATTCGTAGAACGCGTCGTCGCGCAGCCGATCGCTCGCGTCCGGCGCCAGCACGAGCCACGTGCCGAGCCCAACACCGGCGGCCAGCAGGGCGAGACCTACGGCGAGCGCCTCGAGAACCGGGCTCGAGCGAGGGCGTTGGATTGGCAAGCGGGATTCCAGCTGAGGCTCTCCGCGGTCGCGAGATGCAACCGCGGCACCTTAGCTGGAGAAGTGCCGGGCGCCAGCAGGTGGCACCCGGCATGGCCGACGACTTGCCTACCCCGATGCAGATTCACGACGGAGCGCCCGGTGGACCGCCCCACCTCGCTCCACCGACGACCCGCGGGCGTCAGAACGAACTGCGATGCTGGTCCCACATGCGGCCGGCCCACGCCGACCACGAACGGGTCCAGCCGTCCGGCTCGGTCAGGGCGAAACGATCCATGTAGTCGAACAACGCGTCGTGCGCCCAGGCATCCTGCAGGCCCATCATGCGGGCGCAGAGCACGCCGCCGATCCAGGCGTTCGCCGTGCAGCAGAGGCGGTAGCTGTCGGCCGTCCACGAGACCCGGTCGTTGACCGGCCAGCTGACGTGCGAGAACCCGTACTCCGGCAGGCCGATCTCGGTCGCGGTGTAGCCGCCATAGCCCCAGTTGATCTGCGTCGGCGACGTCTGCTCGACGACGAACGTCTGGCAGTCTTCGCCGAAGTGCGCCGTGTGGCTGCCGCTCAGCGTGCGCTGCGACGGATAGGCCTGTCCCGTGCTCAGCATCGCCGTGTCGTGCAGCAGGGCCCCCGCGAACAGGATCGGGAACTTGCGCCCCGAGCCATGGCCGCCGGAGCCTTCCCACCAGCAGCCGTTGCTCTTGTTGCCGTGGAAGTCGATGCCGATCTGCACGAGACGGATCGCCAAGGCCTGGCGGTCGGCGAGCGGCGCATTGGTGTTGCACATCAGCGCCGCCTCGTTGAACGCCGAAGCGAGGTCACGCCCGTAGTCGGGCATGTTGAGCCGCGGGTGGAAGTAGCGGCTCTCCCAACCCGGCGAGTGGTCGAGCCAAGGACGCTCGAAGGTCGGCATCACGGTGGCGAACGCCGGCATGTTGGCCGCCGGAGCGACATTCTGCAGGGCACCGAGATCGAGCATGCCGAGGTCGTAGCGCGGGATGTGGTCGTCGCCCGCATAGGGCGGCCGGAACGAACCCTGCGGCGGCACTTCGGCGACCACGGTCAGCACCGAACACGTCGACAAGGCGAGGATCGACTGGGTCGCCGTGTGGCTGATCGACTTGATCAGCGCCTGATTCGGCTGCAGGACCAGCGGATTGCTCGCCGACAGGTTGGCTGCGACGTTCAAGCTCGGGATGTAGAGCTGCGGGGCGCCCCCGCCGTACATGTGGGTGTCGTAGCCGTGCTGTCGCGTCGACGGATCGGGATTGATCATCGCTCCGTTGAGCACGCGGCCATTCAGCGTGGTGCACGGCGGCGTGATGTCGACCAGGGTCGCCGGACCGACGACGAACCAATCGCCATTGACGAACTGACCCGCCTGCACCGGCTGCTGGAACTGGTAGGTGATGCCGAACTGCGAGATCTGGGTCACCAGGTTGGTGACCGTCGGAACCGGTGCGATGCGTGTCGTGAGCCCCCGGCTCAGCGGGATCTTGCCCAGCGGCGGATCCTCGGAGATCGCTTGCAGGTGCAGCTCGACGCCGGCGAGTGCCGTGTCGAGCGGCGGCTGCAACGTCACCTGGAAGGTGCCGTTGCCGGTCGCGAACTGCATCAGGTAGTCGAGCGACACCAGCAGCTCGCAGTTGGGCAGGCCGTACGAGCCGAGCGACATCGGCAGGGACGTGAAGCCGAGCCACTCCTTCGAGGCGCCGACCATCAAGATGCCCTGCTGCCCGACCGGCAGGTTGCGCACCGTCATCGTCGACGGATAGCCGGGACGCATCGGCCGGTCGAATTCGAGCTCGAGCGCTGGCGTGCCGCAGCCATTGCCGAACAACTGACCACCGGGCGACTGCCCGACAGCCGTCTGCACGAGCAGCGACGAGAACAGCAAACTCGTCAAGGAGAGTGACGGCGCGACGCAAACCGCGGTCTCGAGCAAAGCACAGGTGCGCATAGGCGGCCCCTTACGCGGCCCGTGGAACCCGGCGGCCAAGCTTTTCTCCGGTGGCACCGAGTTTTCGACGAATGTGGAGAGAGCTCCACAGCCGATGCGGTCGCACGACATTCTCGACGACGCACGAGGTCGCTATCGTGCTCGCTCGCGACGGCTGGCAGGTCGCGAGACCGACGAACGGAACGACGACCACGATGACGCAACGAGTTCTCCTGCTGGTCGGCGGTCTCGTGCTGGCGCTCGTCAGTTGGCTGTTGTGGCCCTCCCCCGCCGCATCGCCACTGCCAGGAGATCCACAGCCCGCGGACGCCAACGGCCCGACACAACCACCAACCCCGCCGCCCAGCGCCGCCGTCGCCGACACGCCGTTCGCGCGTGAGCCAGCGGTCGAACCACGCCGCGCCGAAACGCCGCCTCTCGCAACCTCGGCGCAAGGGCTGCGGGGCACCGTGGTCGACACCGACGGCGCGCCGCTCGCCGGAGTCGCGGTGCACCTGCTCGATGGCGCGGAGCACGAACCGCTGCTGGCATCTGCGCGCGCTCCCGAAGTGGACCTCATGCCCCTGGCGACGACCCGGACCAGCCCGGACGGCCGGTTCGCCCTCGGCCTGCCGATCGTCCAGGATCGGAGCTACGAGCTGTGCTTCGTCTCCCCTGGCCACACGCTGCTGCGCAGCGGTCCCTACCGCCTGCTCGCCGACGAATGGCACGAGCTCGGTTCCTTCGTGCTGCAGCGTGGTGCCACGATCCGCGGCCGGGTCACCGTGCAGGGCCAGGACGCGATCCCGGTGCCCCAGGCCCAGGTCGGCATCGAGTTCGGGACGTCGTTCGCCGACGCGGTGCTGCAAGCGCTGCCTGACTCGGGCTCGGCGCTGCGCGCCACCACCGACGCCGGCGGCTACTATGAGATCCTGCACGCGCCCAATCGCGGCACGGCCTGGATCTCGGCGAGCGCCCCGGGCTTCGCGCGAGTGACGCGCAACGACCTCGACCTCGCGACCGTGGCGAACGTGCGCGTGGACTTCGCACTGCCACCCGGCCAGCGCCTGAGCGGCACGGTTGCCGACGACCGTGGCCAGGCCGTGCCCGACGCCCGGGTGGAGGCCTGGCAACAACGCCCCGGCGCGCCGCCCCTGGTCGGTCGCAGCGATGCGAACGGCGACTTCGTCGTGCACGGCCTGCTCCCGAACGAGAGCTACCGGCTGACGGTGCGCGCCGAAGGGCACGAAACCGCCGAGCTGCTGCCGGTCGCGCCTGGTTCTTCGGGTCTGCGGTTGGTGCTGGTGCCACACACCGCCCTCTCGCTCGGGGTGACGACTCCCGACGGGCAGCCGGTTCGCACCTACCGGGTTGCGGTGCGCCGCTGGTTCGAGGGGCCGCCAGCGAGCCTCGGAGCCCTGCCGGAGCTGCAAGAGCAGTTCGTACGCCTCGGCCCCGGCGCCGACCGGTTCGAGATCCCTGGCCTGCCGCGCGGCATGCTGGTCGTCGAAGTCGAGACCGCGGGATTCGCCAAGACCTTCTCGAACCCCGTCGACAATCGCCTCGATCCGGCGCTGCCACCGCGGCCCCGCTGGCAGAGCGTCGACTTGGTGCTGGCCGCCGGAGCCTCGCTCCGCGGCGTGGTGCGCGGCGACGATGGTCGGCCCTTGGCGGGAGCGTCCATACGCACCCAGCGAAACGGTGCGAAGCCGGACAGCCCGATCGGCCGACTCCTGCGTGGCTCCCTGCCCGACCGCATCTCCCTTGTCGAGGCGCGAACCGACCGCGACGGGACCTTCGCGCTGGTCGACCTCGCCGCGGGCGACTACCAGCTCGTGCTGGAGCATCCCGAAGCCAGCGGGCTGGTGGTTCCCGACCTCGTCGCCAGGGCCGGCCAGACGACGACGGTCCCGGACGTGGTGCTGCCACGCGGGGCCTCGGTCGAAGGCCGCGTGACCGTCGACGGCCGCCCCCCCGGCCAGGCGAAGGTCATCCTCACCACCGCCGCGAACGACGGCCGCAATGGCGGGTTGCGCCTCGAGACCGTGACCGACCCCGACGGCAGCTATCGCCTGCCGAGGCGCGTTCCGCCCGGGGAATACGTGCTCCGGTCGGCCGTCGTAACGAACGCCGAGCCCGAGGCGCAGATCGCGCGGCAACTCTTGCAGCTGCAACGCTCCTCCACCAATGTCTCGGTGCCACCGGGCATGCTCCGAGTGGTGCGCGACCTAGACATCCCTTCCGATCGCTGAGCTTCGACGTGTCCAACGCTGCCAAGCTGTTCGTCTCCCTGCTGGTCGTCGCCATCCTGGGTGGTGGCGCCTACTTCCTGCTCCAGCAGAGCACGCCTCCGGCCACTCCGCCGACCCCGACCGCTCCCGAGCGGCCGCAGGCACCGCCGCCCGTGCCCCAGAACCCGCCGCCGCGCGTGGAACAGGCCCCGCCGGAACAAGAGCCCGTGCGTGTGGCCGCCAACACCAATCCGGAATCCGCCGACGCAGCACAAGGCATCAAGGGTCGCGTGCTGCGTCCCGACGGCGCGCCCGCGGCCGGGGTGCAGCTGTGGCTGATGGAGTCGGCCACCAATCCGGTGCAGATGTTCCTGAAGAGCCAGAGCGGCCAGGCCGCACCGCCGGTTGGCAGCGCGGTCAGCCGCGAGGACGGCACCTTCGCGATCGGCCTGCGCACGCCCGGCAAGGCGGTCGACATGCGACTCACCAGTGAGGAGTTCCCGGACTTCAACCGCAGCGGCCTCCGGGTGCGCGAGGGCGATTGGTTCGACACCGGCGACCTGCGGCTCGAAGTCGGGTCGTTGGTGATCGGCCGGGTGCTCGACGCGACCACCAAGGCGCCGGTCCCGGGCGCGCTCGTGTTCCTGCAGAACAACAACCACAACAACCTGATGCACACGACGCCCGGGCGCGAACGTGGCATCCCGACCGTGGCCGACGCGAACGGCACGTTCGGATTCACCAACGCGCCGCGCCAGGCGCACATCACGCTGACCGCCGAAGCCCCGGGCTACGCCGTCACCCAGCTCGCGAACCGGCCCCTCAAGGCCGACAGCACCAACGAGTTCACGCTCGAGATCGAGCAGGGTGAGCCGATCCGCGGCATCGTCGTCGACATCGAGGGCAAGCCGGTCGCCGGCGCGCAGATCCGCGCCATCGGCCTCAGCAGCAAGACACCGCAGCAGGAACGCGTGACCAGCCTCGACGACGGCACGTTCGAGTTCCCGACCCTGCGCCGTGGCCCCTACGACCTGACGACGACTTCGCCGCAACACTGCGACCTGAAGACCAGCAACGTGATGACCGGGGAGTCGGACGTAATGCTGGTGCTGCGCGCCCGAGGCTCGATCAAGCTGCAGGTGCTGGCCGCTGGCTCGAAGACGCCCGTCAAGTCCTACACCGTCAGCCTGAAGCGCTTCTTCAAGAACGCTCCGACCAGCATCGCGAACGTGCCCGACTTCCCCGACCGCCGCATCACCCCCGGGGACTACTCCGCCGAGTTCGGTGGCCAATGGGCCGTGGTGCGTGGGGTGCCGGCCGGCAGCTACCGCTTCCAGATCACCGACGACCGGCACGCCAAGACGATGAGCCCGGACTTCACCGTCCTGGAGGACGGGGAACCACTCGAGGTCGTCACGGAGCTGAGCCTCGGCGGCACGATCACCGGCTCCGTGATCGACGATCGGGGGGCTCCGGTGGTGGGCGCCACGGTCGCCACCGACCTGAACGGCGGCCTCGGCGCCGACTCGCCGCTGCGGGAAGTGTTCCTCTCGGCGATGCCCGATCGGCACACCAGCCAGTCGACCCGCACCGACAGCCAAGGGCGCTTCGTGCTGACCAAGCTCGCGTTCGCCGACTACATGGTGCGCGTGGCCCATCCACGCTTCTGCGAAGGCAAGGCGATCAACCTGAAGATCACCGAGGAAGGCCAAGCGGTCGACGCCGGCGTCATCCAGCTGGTGCTCGGGGCCACGGTCACCGGCACCACGATGGTCGGCGGCCAGCCGATGGGCCAGATCAAGGTGCAGCTGTCGACGCCGATGACCCCCGAGATCATCAAGGCGGCGCAGGATCCGAACGCGACCCCGGCCCAGCAGCAGGAGGCCGCGCGGCAGATGTTCAGCGTCAGCGTGCTGAGCGACGGCGACGGCCGCTTCAAGCTGCCCAAGCGGGTGCCGCCAGGCACCTACCGCGTCACCGCCTCGCGCCAGGGCTCGCAGGACATGTTCCGCGTGCTGATGGACGTCAAGGAGAGCGAGCGGCAGGTGACGATCGTCGCCGGCCAGGACGAGATGACGCTCGACTTCAACCTGGCGGGCAACTGACGCCCAACGCGCGGCGCCGGCTGGGGCTGCGCACCACAGCGAACTCGCCCCGCCGCCCCAGGCTCGCTAGCTTGCCCGGATGCAACGCAGAAAGCCGGCCAACTACTGGGACTACATCCGGGTCGAAGACCTGCTGAACCTGCAGTCCGGCGTCGACGCCAGCGAAGCGGACCTGTCCGACGACGAAGTGCGCTTCATCGTCATCCACCAGATCGACGAGCTGTGGTTCAAGGTGGTGCTGCGCGAACTGGTGTCCGCGCGCAACCTGTTCGCCAAGCCGCGCGTGCCCGAGGACGCGCTGGCCGGTGCCGTCAACGGCCTGAAGCGCATCACCCTGTGCTTCGAGCTCGCCGCGACGCACTTCCGGCTGATGGAGACGATGCGCACGCAGGACTACCTGCTGTTCCGCGACAAGCTGAACCCGGCGAGCGGCTTCCAGTCGGCGCAGATGCGCGAGATCGAAGTGCTGATGGGCCTGCCCGACGAGGACCGCATCCCGTTCGGCAACGAAGGCAGCTACCTCGACGCGCTGAAGAGCCACGATGGCTCGCCGTCGCCGGCCCACGCGCGCGTCGTGAAGCGCCTCGCCGACGCGCCGACCCTGAAGGCGGCGGTCGACGCCTGGCTGCACCGCACGCCGATCCACGGCAGCTCGCCGGACAGCCCGGGCGACGCGGCCGTGGTCGCCACGTTCACGCAGCGCTACCTGCAGGGCCACGAGCGCCTGTGCGAACGCGCGCTCGAGCACGCCGTGCGGGTGCAGGCCCTGACGCCGGCCGACACCGACCGGCTGCGCGCGCGCTACCGCGGCCAGCTGCAGGGCGCCCGCCGCCACCTCGAAGCCGAGGACGTGCCGGCCGAGCGCCGCGCGTTCGTGCGGCGACTGCGCGCCGCGATCCTGTTCGTCGACAGCAACCGCACGCTGCCGCTGCTCAGCTGGCCGGGCCAGATCATCGACGGCCTGATCGAGACCGAGCAGGCGATGCTCGCGTTCCGGCAGCGCCACGCGCGCATGGTCGAACGCGTGATCGGCCGGCGCGTCGGCACCGGCGGCAGCGACGGCGTCGCCTACCTCGACCAGACGGCGCTGAAGTATCGCGTGTTCACCGAGATCTGGGCGGCGCGCACGCTGCTGCTGCCGCCGGACCTGTGCCCGCCGGTCGACGACCCGGGCTACTACGGGCTCAGCCACGCCTGAGCTGGGCGGACGCGCCGAGCCCGCGGCGGTCAGAGCCGCGCGTTCTCCGGCCGCGAACGACGCCGCGAGAACGCCAGCCGTTCGCCGCGCACCCGTTCGCGGCGGAAGCCGAGCAGGTGGAAGATCTCGGTGGTGAACCAGCGCGCGACGCGCCGGTCGGCCAGCAGTGTGTCCGGATCGTCCGGATCGCGCCGCACGCCGGGCAACAGCGGCAGCACCACGTGCAGCCTGCAGGCCCGCAGCCAGCGGGCGAGGTGCAGCCAGAACGCGCGCACCGGCCGGGCCAGGAAGTAGCCGTCGTCGCCGAGCGCCTGGTAGAGCGGCAGCAGCACACGGCAGTCGTACGGCGCGCGGATCTCGCCGCGCGCATCGTGCGCCAGCAGCGTGCCCTTCGCGGCAGGCGCGAAGTTCGTGAAGCCGGGCGCCATCACGAACCGGTCCGCCGGCACGATCGCGTGCCGGTGCACGATCTCGACGATGCCGGGCACGCCCCCGGTCGTGCGCGCCAGGTGCGCCCGATGCGGGGCGAGGTCGACCTGGCCGGGACGCAGCAGTCCGACCCGTTCGAGCAAGAGCCACAGCATCGCTTCGTGGTTGCCCACCGTGTCCGGGTGCGAGTGCTGCCCCCCTTCGGCGGCGAGCCCGACCACGCCGCGGTGCGCGAACCACTCGAGCGCCGCCCCGTCGATGGTCTCCTCGATGCCGAGGATGATCGGCACCCCGGTGGCGAGCCCCACGCGGCGGTTGTCGATCGTGTCGGCGAGGCACAGGAACGGCGCCCCCGGGGCGCTGCTGCTGTGCAGGTCGACGAACACCACCGGACCGGACGCCGTGCGCAACACCTGCTCGAAACGGTCCAGCAGCTCGAGCTGCTCGCGGTCCTCGGGCGAGAGGAGCTCGGTGCCTGCCGTCGCCTCTGCGTTCGCTGCCGCCGCCGCTCGTTGCCGCAAGGCGGCGATCGCCGCTTCGCCCCAGCCGCGGTTCAGATCGCGGGTCTGGAAGCGCACCCCCTTGCCGAGCGCGCCGAGGTTGCCGGCGAAGGCGCACAGCCGCCCGGCGATCGGCAGTTCGTGCTCCTGCAGGTGCAGAAGCACCCGCTGCACCGCGGTGATGCCGGCTGGCTCGTTGCCGTGCACGCCGGCCATCACCAGCACGGTCGGGCCCGGTCGACCGTGGTCCCAGGTGCCGAGCTCGCGGCGAACCTCGTCGCGAGAACGAAGGTCGCCGTGCGGATCCGAGGCCACCGGTGGTCTCGTTACTCGGCGTTGGTCTCGCGCAGGTGCTTCTCGAACAGCATCGCTGCGACGCGGATCAGATCGCGCTCGGTGATGATGCCGACCAGTCGGTGGCCCTCTTCGACGACCGGCAAGCTGCCGATCTTGTGGCGGCGCATCAGCTCGATCGCCTCGAGCGTCGGCGTCGCCGGCGTCACCGTCACCGGATCGCCGATCATGATGTCCTTGACCGCGACCGGCGTGCGTTCCGCACCGCGCATGCCCTGGCCGACCAGGCGCAGCAGCGAACGGTGCGACACGAGCCCGATCAGCTTGCCTTCGTTGTCCTCGACCGGCACGTGGCGGATGTGCCGCCAGTCCATCAGGCTCGCGGCGAGGTCGACGACGTCCTCCGGGTGCACGGTGAACAGGTCGGTCGTCATGAACTGGCCGACCTGCACGTAGCTCTCCTTCCAGCCCTCGAACTCGCCGGTGTCGGCGAGGTCCCAGGTGTGCACGGGCTCGCCGGCCTCCTGCCGGGCCTGCATCGCGCGCACCAGGGCCCCCATTCGTTGGTCCTTGGTGCCCTTCTCGCCCATCGCTGCCAGCGAGTCGAGCGTCCAGCGCGAGCCGGTGCGGCCGCGGCGGCAGCGTTCGGCGATCACGCCGAGGTAGCGGTCGATGTCACCGCTGTCGAGCTTGGCGCTCTCGAGGCCGCCACGCGCCATCGGCAACAGCACCTCCTGGATCAACTGCTGGGCGCTGTACTCGCGGCCGTGGAACCAGGTCAGGTTCGCCTGCAGACCAAGGCGCGCCGCGGCGATGAAGTTGCCCTTCGCGTCGTCGAACGACAGCACCTTGCTGACGTCGTCGAACTCGTGCGACACGGCCGCCATCAGGCCGAAGAAGAACGCGCCGTTGGCCATCTCGTCGAGCACGGTCGGCCCGGCCGGCAGCGCGCGCGCCTCGATGCGCAGGTGTGGCTTGCCGTCGCTGATGCCGTAGCAGGCGCGATTCCAGCGATAGACGGTGCCGTTGTGCAGTCGCAGCGCCGTCAGCGCCGGCACGCCGCCGCGATCGAGCACGGCCTCCGGCGCTTCGTCGATGTCGGTCGCGAGCACCACGCGGAAGCGCGCGATGTCCTCGCGGAAGATCTCGAGCACGTTGTCGCGCACCCAGCCGTCGCCGAAGTTGACGCGCGGACGCCGGCCACGCAGTTGGTGCGCCGTCGAGCGGGCGTCGACCGACTGTTGGAACAGGGCGACGCGCGTCTCGCGCCACAACCGTCGACCGAGCAGCACCGGTGAGTTGGTGCCGGCGGCGAGCACCGGGGCGGTGATCGCCTGCGCGCAGTTGTAGAGCTTGGCGAACTCCTTCGGGCCGACCTGGAAGTGCACCTGGAAGCTCGTGTTCGCCGATTCGAGCATGACGTTGTCGTGCGTCATCTCGAACTCGTCGACGCCCTTGATGCGGAACTGGAACTCGCCGCCGCGCAGCTGCGAGATCGCGTTGTTCAGCGCCAGGTAGCGCGGGTTCTGCACCATCGACGCGAGCGTCAGGTCGCTGCGGGCCAGCGTCGGCAGGATGCCGGACAGCACGATGCCGCCGCCCATCTCGCGCGCCGCCCCACGCGCCATCTGCAGCAGTTCCTGCAGCTCGGCCTCCATCGTCGACAGGCACTTGCCGCCGAACACCTGCGGCTTCAGGTTGCACTCGAGGTTGAACTGCGCGAGTTCGTAGGTGAACTGCGGGTGGTTCAACCGCTTCATCATCGCCTCGGCCCCGCACCAGGCGCGGCCGGACCGATCGAGCAGGAACATCTCCTGCTCGGCGCCGATGCGACGCACGCCCTTCTCGAAGACGTCTTCGTCGAGCATGCGTTCGAGGGCGTGCACGTCGGCCAGGATGGCCTTCATGAACGCGCGGAGTTGGTCGTCGGTGAAGCCGCTGGGAAGGTCGTGTCGGCCCATGCTCGAGAGGAGGTCGGAAACTGGCGCGGACCATACCCCGCCGCCGGCAGACGCGCTCGACCCGCCCGGCGAATGCTCAGCAGTGCGGCCAGGGAGGCTCGACCGCAGCCGGCACCGCGAGCGGGAACGAGAAGAGGCCCGCCACCCATCCGGGTCGCGAGCCTCCGTGCGGTCGATCTGGCGCGTCGCGGCGTTCCGGTGATCCTGAGCCGGGTCGCCGGGCGGGCGAGCAGGTTCAGCGGACGAAGCCGTTGAACATGATCCGCTTCTCCCGGATCTGCGGGTGGTCGAGCTCGATCACCAGCTCGCCCTTCACCAGCCCCTTCGGGACGTTGTTGGCGATGGTCAGCTCGACGATCAGCTTGTTGCCGTCGTGGCGGCTGGTGGCCGACAGGAAGTCGGTCGACAGAGTGGTCTTCTCGAACTTGATGCTGGTCGCCTCGATCTTGCGGCCGTCGGTCGCCTCGAAGGTGACCTCGCGCTTGGCGCCTTGGCCGAGGCGCACGAGGCCGAGGGTCAAGAAGCCGCCTGGCGTGACCTCCAGCGGCCCGGTCACCATCGCCAGGACGCGCACCGTGAACGACGCCGGGGCCCCGGCGAGATCGGCATCGGTGTAGAACTTCAGCTGGCCGCCGCCGACCGCATCGCTGGCGACCGGACCGTACTTGCCCTTGATCAGCCAGGAGTTTCCGTCGCCGGCGCGTTCCCAGGTGACGTCGAAGGCCGGAGCCTTGTCCATGCTGGTGATCTTGAACCCCGGGTGGCGGGGTGCGGTAACGACGACCTCGAACTCGCGGGTCTCCGAGTAGGCCATCTTGTTCAGGTTGACCTCCGGCGGCGTGACCGTGAACAGCTGCGCGCCGAGTGCATGGAAGGTCAGCCGCATGTGCGACATCGCCTGGTCGTCGGTGTGGATGTCGAGGCTCGCCTGCTTGGCGGTCGTGACCCCGTTCATGTCGATGTGCACCTCGACCTCGCCTTCCACGCCCGGCTCGAAGGCGATCTGCTGGACGCGCTCGGACTGATCGGGCTGGCCAGGCGTCTTGGTGATGCGCATCAGCTGCCCGGGGTTCGGCTTGCCGGTGATCTCGTACAACCGGTCGCCCATCCGCACATAGGCGTGGGTGCACTGGCAGCTGGTGGTGACCGCCCGCCAGTTGACGACCTTGCCGCTCGGGTTCTTGAACTTGAACACGCCGACCCCTTCGCCCTGCCCGAAGAAGGTGCCGAGGTCCTTGTGGGTCTCCGGGAACCAGCTGTTGCCGCCAGCGACCGGCATGGGCTGCGGCGCGACCGGTGTACCGCCAGCCGGGCCCGCCGGGGCCGGCTTGACTTCCTGGGCGACCAGGGGCGTGGCCACCATGGCCGGAGCGACGAGGACCGTGAACAGCAGACCGACCAGACGATGATTCATGATGGGACTCGCGGCAGGGGCGAAGTTCGGGCGAGGCACTATAGCCCCCGGCAGCACCAAAAACTCCCGCTCGGGTCCCGCACCCGCCCCGCTCCGAGGCGTGCCCTTGGATTCGCCGCATCGTCCCCGCACCATGGGGCGATGCCGCGATCGGTCCTGCCGGCCCTCTGGTTGTGCGCGCTGCTGCCGAGCGGCGGCTGCTGCTCGTTCGCCCGCTTCTTCTGTGGTCCCGACAAGACCCCATGGGTCTCGGTGGAATTCGACGCGCCGGAGAGCGCCGTGCGGACCTTCCTCGAGGCGCTGCGCCGCGACGACCCGGACGTGCTCTACCTGAGCCTGTCGGACGGCTACCGCCAGCGGCTGGGCATCGACCTGATGGCGGTCAACGTGGCCTGGGAACGGTTCCGCGAGCAGAACCCCGGCCTGCACGTCGCGGGCTACGCCACGGTGCCGAACGCGACCCGCCCGAGCCCCGGCCGCGCCGTGCTGCAGATCGACGTCGAGGGGCACCGGTTCGAGGTGCAGCTGGTGCGCCAGGACGCGTGGATGGTGCGCTACGAGCGGCCACGGGTCGAAGGCCAGGAGCCGTTCCCACCGGGCACCGAGACGAAACGGGTCGAGTCGCTCACAGGCTTCCTGACCACCGAGCCGACCGACGACGTCGACACCACGCGCCTCGTGATCAAGCCCCTGCGTGTGCACCACGAAGGGGTCGACGAACTCAGTGCCGACGCGATCGAGTTCGCGGGACTCACGCGCAGCTGGAAGGTCGACGACGTGCGCCAGCTGCCGTGACGGCGGGAGCGCGCATGCCACCTACGGCCGCGCGCTCTGGCGCTGCGCCCACGAGGTCACCGGATCGACTCGCTGGCGCGGATCACCACCTTGGCGCCGCGCGGCAGGATCTTGAACAGCTCGGCGATGTCGGCGTCGAGCATGCGGATGCAGCCCGCCGACGACATCGTGCAGACGGTCTCGGGCAGCGTCGTGCCGTGCGCGCCGAAGCCGGTGTAGGTGTCGTGCAGGAACTTGATGAAGTACTCGCCGAGGATGTTCTTCGGGTGCCCGTAGGCATAGACGTGCCCGTCGGGTGCGGTCCACGGCGGCTGCGGCTGCTTCTCGCCGACGGTGAACTCGACCAGCGGCGTGTGGTCCTCGGCGCCGTGGCCGACCCAGTAGAGCCGCAGCAGGTGCTCGCCGACGTAGATCGCGAAGCCGAAGCTGCGTTTCTCGAGCACCCCGACGATCGGGCTCGCCGGCACCTTGATCTTCTGGCCGACCTGCAGGTTGTTCGGGTTGTGGATGCGGTTCAGCACCGCCAGCGTGCCGTCCTCGACCTGCAGGCCTTCCTTGCGGAAGCGCTGCGCGATGCGCGCCAAGGAGTCGCCGCGCGCGACCGTGTAGCTGCGCGAGCCGGCGATGTTGCCCGGATCGCACAGCCAGCGATCGACGCGCACGCGGTGCAGCTTGTAGACCTCGTCGACGAACGCGCGCGCCTGCGCGTCCGCCTTGGTGATGCGGCCGCGCAGCATCAGCGTCAGCAGCTGCGTAGCGGCAGCCACCGCGTCGGCGTCGGGCAGCGCGAACGCCGCCTGGGCCGCCTTGGTCGCCAGCGCCCGGCCTTCGGCACTGTGCAGGAACGCGTTGTTGGTGCCGAGTGCCGCGAGCAGCTGCGGCCATTGTTCCGACAGCGGCCGCTGGTCGTCGGCGGGGCGCAGGGCTGCAGCCAGCCGTTCGCGCGGCGAACCACCGAGCGAGGTCGACAGCCACGCGAACGCCAGCGAGATCGATGCACCGTCGCGCTGCTGCAGGCGCGCCAACAGGGCCTCGAGGTCCTCGGCGGGCAGCTGGGCTGTGTCCGTGGCACGGCTCGGCGCCTCGGTAGGAGCATGGCTCGCGACCTGGGCCGGCGGCAGGTTCATCGCGTCGAGGGCCGGCGGGCCGCCCGCCCCCACGTTCGCCGCCGGAGCCGCAGGGGGCTGCCCTGAAGAGGGAGCCACCGGAACGCCGTCCTGGGCCTGGCTGGCGCCGGCACCGGCGCCGCCGTCGAACCACCACCAGGCCAACGCCGCGACCAACAGTCCCAATACGAATGCACGCATGTCCACCTCCGCTGCCGCACCGGGCGGCATACCGCCGAACGACCCCTGACCGGGAGTCGCACGCATCGCCGGGAGCGTCGACGCCGTTCGCCGGGGCGCTCACCAGACCGCACCGTAGCGCGACCGCGGGAGAAATCGAGAGGCTCCGCTCCACCTGTGCCGTCGACGGTGGCCGAGTTGAACCCTTTGGCTCAGGTGGGCTCCCCCCGGAGCGTTCGGGGAGGGGCAGGCGCCCCGGCGAACCAGAGCGTCTCCCTTCCCACCCCGCCCCTGAGGTCGGAACCCGGGGAATGGTCATCGGTTCAACTTCTTGGCCCGCGTGCAAGCGCGGACACTGCAGAGCGGAGCTTCCCGAAGGAGGCGCAGAACCATAGCCCACGGCGAGACCTCGCCCCAGCACGAAGTCGCGGCCGGCGGTGGGGAATCATGGCCAGCGGCGCGGAATCACGGCCAGCGGCACGGAGTCACGGCCAGCGGCGCGACCTCACTGCCAGCGGTTCTTCTGGATCGCAGCGAGCACCATCTCGGCGGCGGCGACGGCGGCGACGCCGTCCTCACCGCTGACGATCGGTCGGCCGCGCTCGCGCACGCAGCGCAGGAAGTCGGCGAGCTCCTCCTGCAGCGGATTGCCACTGTCGAGCTGCATGTTCTCGACCTGCAGCAGGCCGTCGAACACGAACTTCCACAGGTCACCCATCTGCGCGCGGTCGAGGCGCTCGACGTCGAGCTTCTCGAAGTCCCAGCCCGGCGCCTTCTTCACGACCATGCCCTGCGCGGTCTGGAAGTCGAGGCTGGCGTAGCCCTCCTTGCTGAACACGCGCATCTTGCGCATCGGCTTCAGCGCCACGCGGTTGGCGGTCAGGTGGGCGACGGCCCCGTTCTCGAACTTGATGATCGCCGACGCCATGTCCTCGGCCGGCGTGAACACCGCGCCGCCGAACGCTTCGACCGAGACGATCTTGCTGCGCACCAGCGCCAGCACCAGGTCGAGGTCGTGGATCATCAGGTCGAGCACCACACCGATGTCCGTGCTGCGGAACGAGAACGGCGCCAGCCGGTGCGACTCGATGTAGCGCGCACTCTGGCCGATCGAGGCGATGCCGCGCAACGTCGGGTTGAAGCGCTCGACGTGGCCGACCTGCAGCACGCGCCCGTGCCGCTGCGCCAGTTCGACCAGCGCCTGGCCGTCCTGGCTGGTACGCGCGATCGGCTTCTCGACCAGCACGTCGACGCCGTGTTCGAGGAAGCAGGTCGCGACCTCGCGGTGCAGCTTCGTCGGCACCACCACCGACACCGCGTCGACCTTGCCGAGCAGCTCGCGGTGGTCGGCGTAGGCGGGCACGCCGAAGGTCGCGGTCGCGTGGGCCCGCGCCGCTTCGGTCGGATCGGCGACGCCGACCAGCTCGCAGTCGAGGCCTTTCAGCAGCCGGGCGTGGTGCTTGCCCAGGTGGCCGACGCCGACCACGGCGATACGGACCTTGCCGCCAGGCCCCGTTCCTCCACTCGACTTCGTCATGGCGGCGGACTCAGGAATCGAGCAGGGTGAACTTCAACTCGGCCTCGGCGACGAGCCGCCCGGCGACCTTGGCGCGCGCGCGCACATGGCCGAGCTGGGGCTTCGCGCGCAGGGTCTCGACCTCGATGCGCAGCTGGTCGCCCGGCACCACCGCCCCACGCAGCTTCACCTTGTCGATGCTCCACAGCACCGCCAGCTTGCCGGTGTTCTCGAGCTTGCGCAGCAGCAGCACGCCGGCCAGCTGCGCCATCGCCTCGAGCTGCAGCACGCCCGGCATGATCGGCTGCTCGGGCCAGTGCCCCTGGAAGAACGGCTCGTTGATGGTGACGTTCTTGATCGCCACCGCACGCTGGAAGCCGTCGAGCTCGACCACGCGGTCGATCAACAGGAACGGGTAGCGGTGCGGCAGCAGCTTGAGAATCTGCCGGATGTCGAGGCCGGTCTCGGTCGGCCCCTCGCCCTGCTCCTGCTCGCGCTCGCGCTCTTCGAGCATGCGCTGCACCAGCGCCATGTTGAGGCCGTGGCCCGAACGCGTCGCGATGATGTGCGCGTCGAGGTCGAGCCCGCAGTTGGCGATGTCGCCGATCAGGTCGAGGATCTTGTGGCGCGCCAGCTCGTCGTCCCAGCGCAGCGTATTGGCCTGCGGACCGTTCGGCCCCATCACCAGCGTGTTCTGCGGCGTGGCGCCCTTGCCGAGGCCGGCGGCGCGCAGCGCCTCGACCTCGTGCTCCATCACGAACGTGCGCGCCGGGGCGATCTCGCGCTCGAAGTTGTCGGGCGTCAGCTCGAACGCGACGATCTGCTTGGCACCGGGCGACGTGCCGTTCTTCGGCTGGTAGTCGAGGTGGTACTCGATGGTCAGCTTGCCGGTGCCCGGCAGCGCCACGATGCTCGCCGAGCCTTCGCGCACGTAGATCGGCGACTTGACGGCGTAGCCCGGTCGCGGCGCCCGCGTCTCGACGGTGCCGGCCTCGCGCAGCGCACGGAAGAACTCCAGCGCCGCGCCATCGAGCCCGGGCACTTCCTCGCCATCGATCTCGACGGTCGCGTTGTCGATGCCGAGTGCGTACATCGCCGCCAGCAGGTGCTCGCACGTGTAGACCTCGGCGCGACCATCCTGGATGCAGGTGCGGCGCTGCCGGGCCTTCATGTGGTTGCCGTGCGCGCGCACCGCCGGGTGCTCCTCGAGGTCGGTGCGCACGAACAGCACACCCGTGCCGGCTTCGGCCGGACGCACGACCAGCCGGATCTCCTTGCCCGAGTGCAGGCCGGTGCCGCGGTACTCGACCGGCGCCTTGACCGTGCGCTGCAGCCGGGACGGCGTCACGACGACGGGGGTTTCGGTGGCCACGGACTAGTTGCCCCCCTCCTTCGAACCACCCGCCGGGGCCGGTTTGCCGCTGCCGGCCGGGGCGCCGTTCGCGGAGGAGCCATCCGCCGGCTTCGCCTCGCGCGGCACCATCAAGTATTTGATCAGGTCCGGCGTCAGGTCGAGCTCTGCGTCGGCGTACCAGACCTGCCGGCCCTCGTGGGCGCGCAGCCGGATCCCGACGCCGCGCGGGCTCTGCGGCGGCACGTCGGCGGGCAGCTTCGGCGATTGCAGCACGCGCAGCACGACGCTGACGCCGCGCGCCTTGGCGACCGCCGGCACCGCCTTCTCGAGGTCCTCGTAGACGGCCAACAGGGCCCGCTGCTGCTCGAGGTCGACCTTCTCGTACATCGACTTGGCGACGAATTGCCGCTCCTGCTGGGCCAACTCCAGCTCGAACTGCGCCCGCTTGCGTTCGTCGGATTCCGGACTGGTGATCTGCACCGCGTTGCGCAGGTCGTCGACACGGGTGTCCATCTGCTTCATGCGCTCCCGGACCTGGCCCTCGAGCGTGTCGAGCTTCGCCTGCAGCTCGATCCACTTCGGGTACTGCTCGATCGCCTTGGCGAGGTCGACGATGCCGACCAGCGGCGCGTTCGCCTGGGCCTTCGGTGCCGCGGCGTCGACGGCGGGCGGCTTGACCGGCATCCCCTCCTGGGCGGTGAGGAACGGGCTGACGACGGCCAGACAGGCCACGGCGAGGAAGCTCGGGGTCTTGGTGCGCATGACTCGATCGCGTTGCGAACGCGAGGGGGCACGGTAGCCGCCGCCCCACCGAAAGGCCATGCGACACTCGGGCCCCAGACGATCAACCAGCGAGCGCCTGCCGCAGATCGGCCAGCAACACCTCGACCCCTTCGAGCCCCACCGACACCCGCACGAGCCCGTCCGGGATGCCGGCCTGCCTTCGCTGGGCCGGCGTCAGGCTGGCGTGCGTGGTGAACGCCGGCAGCGTCGCCAGCGACTCGACCCCGCCGAGGCTCGGCGCCCTGGCGATGTGCTGCAGCCGGTCGAACATCGCGCGAGCGCTGGCGAGCCCACCTGGCACCTCGAACGCGACCACGGTGCCGCCACCGGTCATCTGGGCCTTCGCCAGCGCGTGGTCGGGATGCGTCGGCAACCATGGATGGTGCACGGCGGCGAGCCGCCCGACCCGCACGTCCTCCTGCAGCGCCTCGGCGAGCGCCAGCGCGGCCTGCTGCTGGGCACCGAGCCGCAGCGCCAGCGTCGGCCACGAACGCTGGATCAGCCAGGCGACGTCGGGCGCCAGCACGGCGCCGGTGCGCCGCCGGAACGCTTCGATCGGCTCGAGCAGTTCGTGGCGACCGGCGACCACGCCGGCCAGCACGTCGGAGTGCCCGCCGAAGTACTTGGTCGCCGAGTGCACGACCAGGTCGGCGCCGAGTGCCAAGGCGCGCTGGATCGGCGGCGGCGCGAACGTTCCGTCGAACACCACCAGCGCCCCGGCCGCGTGGGCCGCCGCTGCGGCTCGACGCACGTCGACGACCCGCAGCGTCGGATTGACCGGCGACTCGAACACGACCAACCGGGCCGGTTCGCGCAGCGCGTGCACGAGCCCGTCGGGATCGATCGACGAGAAGCGGTCGACGCGCACCCCGAAGCGCACCAGGTCGTGCAGCGCGAACGCCGACGTGCCGCCGTAGATCTGCTCGGCGAGCAACACCCGGTCGCCGGTCTTCAAGTGCGCCGACATCGCCGCACTCATCGCGGCCATGCCGCTGGCGAACGCCACGGCTCCATCGGCACCTTCGAGCTCGGCACAGAGGCTCTCGACCGCGCGGCCGTTGTGATGTCCGAGCCGTTGGTAGAACTCGCCCGACTGCTCGGCCGCACCGAGCCGGCGCAGCGCCTCGGCGTCGGGCTGGCCGGCGGTGGTGCTGCGCACCAGTACCGGGGCGAGTGGGCCGAGCGGAGCGTGGTGGCGGCGTGGCGTGCCGTACAGGGGTTCGCGCATGCAGCCATCATGGCCGTTGCCGGCAGTCCGAGCGAGCTGACGATCCCCTGGCGACGACACCTCCCAACCAGCCCGCACATGCCCTAGGCTCGCCGACATGCTGCACGAGCCGCGCGTGTCGCTGTCGTCCGAACTCCCGCACCGGCTGCTCCGACTGGCGGTGGAGGCCGGGCCTCGGGAGTTCGTGGCCCTGCTGGCCGGACCAACAACTCGCGTGGCCGGACCGACGAATCGCGGGGACGGAACGGCGGGTCGTGGCGCGCTGGTCGTCGACCACGTGCGGCCGATCGCCAACGCCACGCGGGCGCTCGATCGCTTCGAAGTCGAGGCAACCGCGTTCGCCGCCGCCGAAGCGGCACTGCGCGACCAAGGTCGCCGCTGGCTCGGCTTCGTGCACAGCCACCCGGTCGGCCGCGCGACGTTGTCGGCGCGCGATCGGCGACAGCTGTGGCCGCACTGCCTGCAGTTGGTGATCGGCCTCGCGGCGAACCCGGCCCAGGACGCATGGCTGCGCGCGTTCCGCGGCGACGGCACCGACTGGTACGAGCTGCCGATCGAGGTCGCCACCGCGGCGACCGCCATCCCCGTGCGGGAGCCCGCGTGATCGTCGCGATCGGGGTCGACATGGCGCCAGTGGCCCGGTTCTCGGGCCTGCTCGCGCGAGCCCCCGAGCGCACCTACGCGCGGCTGTGCACACCGAACGAAGCGGCCTACTGCCGGTCGAGGGCGCATCCTGCCGAAGCGCTGGCCGCCCGGTTCGCGGCCAAGGAAGCGGTGTTGAAGTGCCTCGGCACCGGGTGGACCGCGGGCCTCGGGTTCGCGCAGGTCGAAGTGGTGCGGGCTGCGTCGGGAGCGGTCTCGCTGCAGTTGCACGGTGCTGCGGCGGAACGCGCCACGGCACTCGGCATCGACCGCTGGCACCTCGGCCTCACGCACACCGAAGCGCTGGCGACCGCGTTCGTGGTCGCCGAACGCACGGAGTCGCCGAGCGCCTGACTCGGCAGGGCCAACTCGCTGCCCCACCGAGGTCTCGCTGGCACGGCGCCAGCCCGCCGGCCCGGTCTCGCCGCGAGACGTCGGCAGGGCCTCTGCACCAGCGCTGCGCCACGCTTGACGAAGACGGAACGTGCTTCTTCGCTCGTTCCCTGCTCGTGCACTCGTGCTGGCCACCGCCATGGTGCTGGCCGCCGGCTGCGCGAGCCATCCGCCGGCGGACTTCGACCACTTCTCGTGGCGGCTCGATCTGCCGGTCGACACGACGGCGGCGATCGTCGCCGGCGCCGTGCAACGGGCGACCGGCTGCGACCAGCCGCACGGGCCCGGCGGTGCGATCGCCGAACCACTCGTCGGCGGTGGCTTCCGGATCACCTACCACCGCGACGGCGTCGACTGGCAGCCGTGTGGCAGCGTGCGCCTCTGCGCACAGGGGAGCGAGCCACGGATCACCGTCGCGCCTCGAGGTTCCCACGGCGGCGACGCGCGAGCCTCGGCCGCGGCCCTCGACCTGCGTGTGCAGCCTGACGGAGATTCGACCCTGGTCGCCGGGCGCCTGCCGACATCGCTGCGTCGGCCGCTGAACGATGCACTGCAGCTCGCCCTCGAGCCGGACGCGGCCCTGCCTGGCCTCGACGAGCCGAACCTCGCCCGCCACGTCGCCGCGACCTTGCGGCAGCGCGCCGAGCAGGCCCAGGTCGCCGGCGACGACGAAGCCGCCGCCCAGCTGCGTCGCCGCGCCGTGGCGCTCGGCGGGGCTGCGCCGAGCCTGCTGCTGCAGGTCGGAGACCACGCCGCGACCAGTGGCGACGATGCGCGGGCGCGAGCCAGCTACTGGCACGCGGTGGCGCGCTGCCAGGACCCGGCCGCACGATCGACGATCGGCGCACGCCTCGCGGCACTCGACGCCCAGGGTGATGCGGAAGCGAACCGGAGCGCCGCGGTCGCACGCCTCGAAGCCGGCGATCCTGCCCGCGCCGCCGGCTTGCTGCATCGGGCCCAGCGTGGCGCTCGCGATCCGTCGCGCGACTATTCGCTGCTCGGTGCCCTGCACCGCCAGGGCCGTCAACAGGCCTCGGCGCGCGCCAGCGAGCTGCTGGCCAGGGAACACACGGCCGTCGCGACGCTCCCGGAGCCGTCCCTGACGCCGAACCACGCGTGGCAGGTCGAAGCGACCGCCCCCGCGTTCGCCAGCCCGATCCGCTGAGCAGCCAGCGATCCGGGTGCCGGGAGACGACGCAGCGGGGCCGATCGTGTCGAACTCGCGGTGGACGGGCCCCGCGTCGCGGCTCCTGTCAGGCCCTGAGCCGGGTCGCCCTGTGGGCGACCCGGCTCAGAGCCCGCTCGCCGACAGCCGCACGCGGCGCACCTCGATCTCCTGCTGCGGATGGATCGTCAGGGCTGGCGCACGCACCGGATCGAGCACCACGCCGGGGCTGCCGATCTCGAGCCCTTCGAAGCTGGCCTTCACGCTGCCCCGATCTCGACTGGTCGACGCGACCACATCGATCACGAGGCGGTGCACAGCCCCCGGGACCATCAGGGCCCGCCGTGGCCCGAGTGCATCGGCGATGGCGCGCTGGAACGTGCGCTGCACGTGTTCCTCCTTGCGCACGTCGCCTTCGACCAGCTCGAGGTGCACGCCGTCGTCCGCGCCGAGGAACAGCAGCACGCCCACGCCACGGTGTTCGAACAAGTAGAACCGGCGCCCGACGGTGGCCGGCGGCAACACCAGGTCGATCACCACGCGGGTCCGCGCGACCTCCACACCGAAGCCCGGCGAACACTGCAGGCGCTGCAGCGCGAGCTCGTTCCACGGTCGGCTCGCACCGACGAACTGCACCGCTTCGGCGCGCAGCAGCCAACCCGCGGCGTCGCGGTACAACGCCGCCGGTCCGAAGTCCACCTCCGCCGACAGCTCGGTGCCCTGCACCCGCAGGTCGACCACGGCTTCGTCGGGTGCGGTGCGCTTCAGCTCGGCGAGCAGGTCGCGGCGCCGTCGCAGCAGGCGCCGCAGCGCCTCCGCTTCGCGCAGCTCCGCATCCTCGGCCGGACTGCGGGACGCCGGGGCGAGCCGTTCGACGCAGGCGAGCAACGCACTCTCGAGTGCCGTGATCTCGAGACTCTTGCTCGCCGCGAGGCGCGCTTCGCGCAGGTTCGCCAGCAGGGCGGAGCGGTCGACCACCACCTCGGGGCGTTCCTCACGCACGCGCAGCACCCGCGTCCAGACTTCGTCGGCGACGAAGGCACGCTGCGCGGGCGGAATCGACTGCAACAGGTCGCCGACCCCGGCGAGGTCGTCGGCGAGCAGGCGAGCCACCGCGATGCCGAGATGCCGGACCTCGTCGGGCAGGCCATGCAGCGGGTCCCGGTCGCGCTGCAGCCTCGCCACCAGTTCGCCGAGGCGCAGACTGGAGAGCGCCATGGGGCGCGGCTCTTCGCCGAGCAGGTTGCCCGAAAGGTGCAGTTCGCCGCCTTCGGAGCGCACACGCAGTTCGAGCGGATCGCTGCTGCCACCCCGCCGGAAGCCGATCGTCGGCTGCTGGCTGCGAGCGATCGCCTGCAGCACCGTGGCCTCGACCGCGGCGACCGCCTGCAGCGCCGAACGGTGCCCACCAAGGCGCTCGGCTTGTCGCGGCAGCACGGCGAGATCGTCGGTCAGCAGGGCCAGTGCGTCGGTCGCCCGACCATGGCACCAGGTGCGCCAGGCGAGGTCGCAGCGGCGCTCGAAGCGCTGTTCGTCCCGCTGCAAGGTGGCCAGCTGCACGTCCTGCTGCAACTCGCCGAGTTGCCGTTCGACCTCAGGCCAAGGATCGCGGCCGACCCGGAACCGGTGCGACGCCGGCCAGACCTGGGCCAGGTCGGCCCGGAAGCGCACCAGGGCTTCCTCGACCGACTCCGGTGGCACGCCGCCCTGCATGCGCTCACGCAATCCGGCGCAGACGGTGGCCACCTCGGCCGACAGGGCGCTGCGCAGCCGGTTCTCGTCGGCGTCGAGCTCGGGTTGGGCGGCCTGCCACGCGTCGAGAGCCTTGCTGCGCAGCGACTGCTGCACCGGACCGGACAGTCGCTCGGCCAAGGGCACGCGCACGCCGTCACAGAACGTCGTCAACGCGTCCCGCCACAGACGCTCGGCCGCGGCGTAGTCGCGCACCCGGCGCCGGTCGTCGACACGCTGGGGCAGCGTGGTGGCCAGGAACGCGTCGAAGCGGGCGATCAGCTCGGCGTCGCGCTGGGCGATCTCGCGGTCGACCGCCGTCAGGAGTTCGTCGACCCGGTCCGGCCGGGCACTGGCCGGCAACTGGCCGAGCACCACGCCGGCGCGCTGTTGCAACGCCGGCTGTACGAGCTCGCGTTCGACCCGTTCGCGATCGGGCCAAGCGGTGACGTCGCGCAGGCGGGCCCGGAGATCCGCCCAGCGTTCTCCGAGCAGTTCGTCGACGATCGCGCCGACGGCGGCCTGCAGCTCGGCGGCCGCCGCGCGCCGGCGCTGCTCGAGGGCGAGCCCGGTGTTGGGCGGTACGTCGACGATGCCGCGCAGGTGCACCACACGTGCACCCGGCGAACCGAGGGCGGCGAGGTCGGAGTCCAGACGCGCCAGGAACTCTTCGGCGCTCGGCACGGCCGCCTCGGTCTCGCGCATCTGCGCACCGAGCACCCAGGCCCCGCCCAGCAGCCCGCAGACCAGCAGCGCCATGCCGACGCGCAGCCACCAGCGCGGCGAATTCCCCCGCGGCTGCAGCTTCGCCTCGTCGACCGCCGGCAGCTGGGCACGGTCGATGCGATCGAGGTCGTCCAGCAGTTCGTGCGGGTTCTGGTAGCGGACCCGCAGGTCCTTCGTCAACAGCTTGCGGATCACCAGCGACAGGCCCTCGGACAAGGCTGGATTCACCTCGTCCGGCGGCTGCGGCGTCTGGCTCAGCACGTTGGTGATCAACTCGGCCATCGTGTCGCCACGGAACGGCGGCGTGCCGGTCGCCATGTGGTAGAGCGTGGCCCCGAGCGAATAGAGGTCGCTGCGCACGTCGACGTCGTGCGGATTGCGCGCCTGCTCCGGCGCGATGTACATCGGCGTGCCGACCGTGGCGCCATCGCGCGTCAGCGTCAGGTCGGCCGGCCCCTTGGCCAGGCCCATGTCGGTCAGCTTCACGTTGCCGGCTTCGTCGATCAGGATGTTGCCGGGCTTGATGTCGCGGTGGATCACCCCTCGCTGGTAGGCATGGTCGAGCGCCATCGCCACCTGCCGGGCGACGCGCCGCACGTATTCCTCGGCGAACATGCCCCACTCGACGAGCAGGGCGCGCAGCGACTTGCCCTCGACGAACTCCATCACGAAGTAGTGGTAACCGCCTTCTTCGCCGAGGTCGTAACCGGTGACGATGTACGGGTGGTTCAGCGAGGCGACGATGCGCGCCTCACGGCGCAGCCGGTCGACGTAGCGCGTGTCGCGCGCCAACGATGGCTTCAGCACCTTCAGCGCCACGATGCGGTTCAGACGCTTGTGCCGCGCCTTGAACACCGTCCCCATCGCGCCGGCTCCGACACGATCGAGGATCTCGTAGTCCTTGAACGGCTGGGCGAAGGTCATGCCGCTACGCGGTGTCGTCGCCTGCGGCCGGCGGTAGGCCGGTCGGGCGGCCGTTCTGGTCCAGGGCGTACTTCTCCAGCTTGCGCTGCAAGGCGAAGCGCGACAGGCCCAGCAGGTCGGCGGCGCGGCTCTTGTTCGACTGGGCCCGGTCGAACGCCTTCTGGATCTCGCGGATCTCGAGATCGCGCACCATGTCGGGCAGCGTGGTGCCGCGTTCGCTCGGCGCCAGTCCGTCGTCGGCCATGGGCGTACCGGGGCCACTGCGCCCCTCGCGCACGTGCGTGCTCAGGTGGGTCTCCAGGATGATGCCGTCGCACAGCACGGCGGCACGGCGGATCTCGTTCTGCAGTTCGCGCACGTTGCCGGGCCAGCCGTAGGCGACCAGGCGCTCCATCGCGTCCGGGCTGATCCGCAGGCGACCCTGCGCCTCCTTCTGCAGGTCGCCGAGGAAGCGCTTCACCAGCAACGGGATGTCCTCCTTGCGATCCCGCAACGGCGGCAGGTGCACCAGCAGCACCGCCAGCCGGTAGTAGAGGTCCTCGCGGAACTCGCCGTCGCGCACCATCTGTTCGAGGTTGCGATTGGTGGCGCACAACAGGCGCACGTCGACCTTGACGGTGTCGCGGCTGCCGAGCGGGCGGACCTCGCCCTCCTGCAGCACACGCAGCAGCTTCTTCTGCAGGTCGAGCGGCATGTCGCCGATCTCGTCGAGGAACAGCACGCCGCCGTCGGCGGACTCGAGCAGGCCCTTCTTGTTGCTGGTGGCACCGGTGAACGCCCCGCGCACGTAGCCGAACAGCTCGCTCTCCAGCAAGGCCTCGGGCAACGCTGCGCAGTTCTCGCTGACGAACGGGCGCTCGCTGCGCCGGCTGTGCACGTGGATCGCGCGCGCGACCAGTTCCTTGCCGGTGCCGCTGTCGCCGGTGATCAGCACCGGGTCCTCGGCCTCGATGTACTTGTCGAGCAGCGCGAACACCGAGCGCATCGCCCGACCGTGGCCGACGATCTGCCGGTAGTCGTACTTGCTGCGCAGGCCGAGGCTCTGCGCACTGATCTCCTCGCGGATCTGCGACAGCTCGCTGGTCTTCTCCTGCAGCTGGCCCTTCAACGCCGAGTTGAGCTGGTCGACCCGGTCCAGGGCCTGCTGCAGCTCGATCTGCTTGCCGCGCAGCTGCTCGACGTTGCGCGCCGTGTGGATCGCGGTGCCGGCGTGGTCGGCGAGCGACAGCAGCAGCGACTTCTCACGCTCCTGGAACACCTGCTGCTGGAGCCGGTTGTCGACGTAGAGCACGCCGCCGATCTCGCCGTGCACACGGATCGGGATGCACAGCACCGAACGCAGTCGCAGGTCGGCGACCGACTGCAGGTCGCGGAAACGGTCGTCCTCCTGCGCGTTCGTGGTCAGCTCCGGTACGCCGGTCGACATCACCCGGTTGGCGATCGTGCGCGAGATCTTGAACTCCGGCGACAGCACCTCCTCCTGCGCGAAGTTGCGCGCCACTTCGACCGAGTGCTCGCCGGTGCGGCCGAGGATCAGGAACCCGCGCTCGGCCCCGCACAGGTGGATCGCCGCGTCGACGATCTGCGTCAGCAGGCGCGTCAGGTCGAGTTCCTCGTTCAGCGCCCGGGCGATCTGCAGGAAGGTCACGAGGTCCTGCCCACCGCGCAGGTTCTCCCCAGGCCGGGTGTCCTCGACCGAAGCCGACTCCGACGCCGGCAGGCCGAGGGTGATCTCGTACGGGCCGACCTGGAACGTCTCGCCGACCTTCAGCTCGGCGCGCATCACGGGTCGCCCGCGCAGCTTCGCCGGATTCTGCGCCCCTGCGTCGGCGAGCACGAACACGCCTTCCTGCCGCTCGACCCGGCAGTGGATGCGCGAGATCAGCCGGTCGGCCAGCTGCAGGTCGCAGTCACGCGACCGGCCGATCGAGACGACCGGCTGGTGGAAGGCGTGGGTCTCGGTCTCGCCATCGTGGGCGACGATCAGCAGGAAGGGGCCTTGGGACATGGCGCGGAAGGCGATAGCGCGGGGCCGGGTCGCTGTAACCCGAGCCGCGGCAGCGCCGGCCGGATGCTACCCCGCCGCGGCACCGATGCGTCGCAGCAACTCGAGCCCCGCCGTCTCGACTTCCTCGACCGTGATGTCCCGCATGCAGCGATGGTGCCCGAGCGGGCAGACCTTGCGCTGGCACGGCGAGCACGGCAGGTCCTTGCGGATCAGCGCGGTGCGCTCGAGGCAGTAGTTCGTGTAGTTCGGATCGTTCGGCCCCATCAGGCAGACGACCGGACGATCGAAGGCGACCGCGAGGTGCCGCGGCCCGGTGTCGCCGGTGACCATCAACGTGCCGCGGGCCACCAGGGCCTTCAGCTTGTCGAGCGGCAGCACCGGGCGGCTCAGGGCGATGGCACCGCCGTCGCGCGCGATCCGTTCGCCGAGCTCGACCTCGGCCGGGCCGACCAGCACCAGGGCGCGCATGCCGTGGCGTTCCTGCATGACCCGGGCGAGCTCGGCGAACCGTTCGGGCGGCCACAGCTTGCTGGCGCCGAAGTTGGCGCCGACCACCAGCAGCAGCAGCTTGTCGGCGGGACCGATGCCGAGCGTGCGCAGGTGCTCGGCGACGAACGCGTCGTCGGCCGGCGCGACCCGGAGGCGCGGATGACGATCCAACGGCGGCAGGCCGAGCACGTCCAGCAGTTCCTCGTAGTACTGGGGCATCGGCATCGGGTAGCGACGCGGCCCCGACCGCGACTGCCACCAGCGCCGCCGCACCTGGGCCGTGAGCCCGAGGTTCATCAGCAGCGGCCGGCCCTGCCGGTAACCGAGCCGCAGCGGGATGCCGGCGAAGAATGGCACCGCCCCGGTGACCCACGAGTTGGGCAGCACGATGGCGAGGTCGTGGTGCTGCCGCCGCAAGGCCCGCACCTGCCGGGCGAAATCGCCGAGACCGCTCGCCTTCGGGGTCGGCACGATCTCGTCGAACAGCCCCTCGTCGACCAGGGGCCGCAGGTAGGGGCGCATGCCGGCGGCGATGTAGGCGTTCGGGAAGGCCGCGCGGATGCGGGCGAAGGCCGCCGTTGCCATGACGAAGTCCCCGAGCCAGTTCGGGGTGCGCAGCCAGATGCGACGGATCTTGGTCAGGTCGACGGGACGGGTCATCGTGGCAGCGCGCGAGCCGTGAAGCCGCTCGCTTCCGTCGATCTTGCGATGCCGCGACCAGCGGAGCAACAGCGACCCTGCGGCTCGGCGCTGGCAGGCGAGCAAGGTCGTGCTATCGTGCTCGCCCCTCCACTGCGCGAAATCCGCGCCCTTCAACCATGGCATCGCCCGCCACGCTCGATCGTCTCTGTGCCGAGTTCGACAATCCGCCCGAAGTGATCGCCGCCGCGGTCGCCCTGCTCCACGAGCAGGCCACGCCGGCGTTCATCGCCAGATACCGCCGCTACGCGGTCGGGAACCTGTCGGAGGACCGGCTGCAGAGCATCGCCGAGCGGCTCCACGCGCTCGACGAGCTCGAGCAGCGCAAGCAGGCGATCCTGCAGCAGGCGGAGGAACGCGGCCGCCGCACCGCGGAGCTCGAGCAACAGCTCGCCGCCACGGTCGACCAGGACGTGGTCGACGACTTCTACCAGTCGATGCGCCCGCGGCGGCGCGGGGTCGCCGCCCAGATGGAGGAGAAGGGGCTGATGCCGCTCGCGATGGCGCTGCAGCACCGCCAGCTCGGCGAGCAGACGCTGTATGACGTCGCCGCCGGCTACCTCGATGCGAACAAGGGCCTCAGCACGCCTGAAGCCGTGCTCGAAGGGGCCTTGTTGATCCTCTCGGACCGCATCGTGCACGACCCCGCGACGCGCGCTCGCTTCCGGGACGAACTGCGCCGGGGCATCCTGCGGGCCCGCCTCGTCAATCCCGACCAACAGGGTTCGGCCGCCGCGGCGCGCTACAAGGACCTGCTCGACTTCGCCGAGCCGATCCATCGCATCCCGACGGGTCGCATGCTCGCCCTGCGACGCGCCGAGCGTGAGGGCATCCTGCACCTCGAATTGGGCCTGGCGGAAGGCCGCCATCGCGAGCTGCTGCGCGAGCTGCACACCACCGACCTGCCGGCCGATGCTCCGCTCGCCGAGTTCTACAACCTGGTGTTCGACCACGCGGCCCAGCAACTCGTCGACTACTGCGGCAAGGACGTGCGCCGCCGCCTGAAGGAGCGAGCCGACCGCGAAGCGGTGCGGACCTACGCCCGCAACCTGCGTTCGCAGCTGCTGGCCCCGCCGCTCGGGCACAAGAAAGTGCTGGCGCTGCGCACGAGCAGCAAGGTGATCTGGGCGGCCCTGCTCGCCGAGGACGGTTCGGTCGCCCAGCACAAGACGCTGCCGACCGACAACGACGAGCAGAAGCAGGGCGCGATGACCTGGCTCACGGAGGTGGTGCGCACCGAACAGCCGGCGGCGATCGCGCTGCCGCACGGTCGGCGCCAGGCGGGCAGCGAGCGCGTCGTGGCCGAACTGCGCAAGGCGCTCGGCGAGACGCCGATGCCGATGGTGGTCGCCGTCGACGAGGCCGCCTCGACGATCTTCGCCACCAGCACGGACGGCAAGAAGGCGATCCCGGGTGTCGACGTCGGCGTGCGCACGTCGATCTCGCTCGGCCGCCGGCTGCAGGATCCGTTGCTCGAGCTGATCCGCATGGACAGCCGCACGCTGGGCCTCGGCCAGACGCTCGACGACGTGCACCAGGGCATGCTGCAGCGGGAGCTCGGCCTGATCGCCTCCTCCTGCCTCGCCCAGGTCGGCTGCGACCTGAACACCGTCTCGCTGTCGATCCTCGAGCAGCTGCCGGGCCTGAACCACGAACTCGCCAAGGTGATCCTCGACCAGCGCCGACGGATCGGCGGCTTCCCGTCGCGTGCGGCGCTCGCCGACGTGCCAGGGCTGTCCCCGTTGGTCGTGCGCAACGTCGCCGGGTTCCTGCGTGTGGTCGGCGGAGCCGAGCCGCTCGACGACTCGCCGATCCACCCCGAGGACTACCCGATCGTGGAGGCCATCGCGGCGAGCCGCGCCGTTCCGAAGGTGGACCTGCTCGGCAGCAACCTGCGCGACGTGGATGCCGACCGTCTGGTGACCCCTGACGTGCCGCGCCCGCGCGTGATCGGGGTCCTGCAGCAGCTGCAGCGCGCGAAGGAAGAGTGCCGCGGCGAACTGGTCGCGACCACCAACGAGGGGGTCCACAGCATCGCCGACCTCCACAGCGATCGCGAACTGCGCGGCCGGGTCGCCAGCCTGACGGAGTTCGGCGCGTTCCTCGACCTGGGCATCGGCCAGGACGGACTCGTCCACATCTCGCAGATCCCGGGCCATCGCCTGCGCGACAGCCAACAGACGCTCCGAGTGGGCGAGGTGGTGACGGTGTGGGTGCTGAACGTCGACCAGCAGCACAACAAGATCTCGCTGACCATGCTCAAGCCCCGCCACCTCCAGGAGGGGCGGTCGCCGACGATCGGCGAGCGCATGGAGCAGCAACAGGGGCGGCGCCGCGGGCGCGGCGAGCGCCGCGACGACGCCCCGCAGCGCAGTGGACGATTCGGTGGGTCCGGGGTCGGCGAGCGGCGCCCGCCGCGTACGCCCGGTGACGAGGGTGGCGACCGGCCGAGGTTCGAGCGCGGCGGTCGAAGGCCCGGCGGGCGCGACGATCGCAGCTTCGACGACCGGGGCCCGCGTGGACGTGGCTCGCGCGAGCAGCGCGTCTACACAGTCGAGCCCGCGCTCGAGGCAGCCGAGACCAAGACGCACAAGGGCGAGTTCAAGTCGCTCGCCAACCTCCGAGCCCTGCTCGGCGGCGCCAAGGACCGCCCAGCCGCCCCGCCGCGTGAGGAACGCCAGGAAGACCCGAAGCCGTGAGCAGGGTGCTGGTCACGGACCGCTCGTCGCTGTTCGGCGGAGACTGGCCTCATGGCTTCACTCCATTCGGTCCACAACAGGCAGAGGGCTTCCTGGGGCAGATCGCTCGACTCGCGCGCCTGGAGCCTCGGCCGCTGGCCGAAGCGACCAAGGCATGGAAGCAGTGGATTCCTTACTGCATGCTGACCTGCGGGGATCACACCCATGCCGATCTCGGCGCGTTCGCCGTGCAAAGGACCAAGGGACAAAGCGAAGGGCGCCTGCACGGCTCATGGAGCCTCGGCATCGGCGGCCACATCGACGAGGATGACCTGGCGGCCCACCCACCGGGCGCAGTCCCCGACCCCGAGATCTTCCGCAAAGCCTTGGAGCGCGAACTGTTCGAGGAGCTGGAACTCAGGGTCCCGACACTGCCCACCCCCAGGCTGCTCGGCCTCCTGAACGACGACTCCACCGACGTTGGCTCGGTACATGCCGGACTTGCCTACCATGTGCACTTGGCGATGCCCCTGGCGGCCGCCCAGGTCGCCGTGAGAGTCCGGGAGACCGCGAAAATGCACGGTGGGTTCACCCTCCTTGCCGAGTTGCCGGCCTTGTGGCAGAATCCGCATCGCCTTGAGACGTGGTCCCAGATGCTACTGGATTCCAGAATCCTAGAACTGACAACGCCTTAGAAGGTCATCCGGTCAGCCGAACGCTGCAGTTTGAAACTCGGGACCTCCCCATCCCTTTGCACCCCGCCCCAGTCGCCCATTCGAGCGACCGAGGAATCGACAATGTCCGAACGAAACTCCACCCGCCTCACCCGAGACGAAGTCTACGACCTCTTGATGAATGCCCGCCAAGCGGACTGGGTCGAGTTGAGCCTCGACGATGGTCGCTCGCTGTCCGGCGCGATCATCTTCAACGAGTTCAAGGGGACGGGGCGCCTGATCAACGTCGACCAAGAGTTCAGTTTCGACTTCAACGTCGACCAGGTCCTCGACGTCAAGATCTGAAGCATTCTACGGCAGGGCGAGAATTCGCTCGGAGCTTGGCTTGGCACCGCCTTGCCTGGACGCCGCAGGCTGGAGCGGCCAAGCTGGAGCGGCATTGTGCCTGCGGCTCCAGGTGCCTGAGGGTCCGGAGCGGAAACGGCGCTCCTGGGAAAACGTGGCGCCGCCGACCTTGCGACCAGCGGCGCCACCAAGCTCTTTCGGCATACCTGCCAGCACGGAGCCAACCACGTCCCTGGGACGTGCTGATGCCAGCAGGGCACGCCAGCCGAGCAGTCGAGTGCTCGGGTGCCTAGTCCAAGCACTCATGCCGTCGGTCCCTCCCTAGGCGACCGCCCAACACCCTCGGGAAGCTAGCAGGCTGCTGCCTTTTCACCAAGCATCTTTTGACACAACCACTGGTTGTGCTCGTCAGCCGCCAGGCCACCGAAGCTAACTGCGCCTCCGACCGACGGGCAGCTGGACCCGGAACGTAGTCCCCGTTCCGACTTCGCTCTCCACCTCGATCCGACCGCCGTGGCGCTCGATGATTCCGTGGCTGATGGCCAAACCCAAGCCCGTCCCCTTGTCGACGTCCTTGGTGGTGAAGAAGGGATCGAAGATCTTCCCGATGTTCTCTGGCGCGATCCCGTGACCATGATCGCGGATGACCAACTCGACACCCGTGGGGCCTGCGACGCTGCGCAGCTCCACCACCCCGCCGAACGCGGAGGCATCGTTGGCGTTCAAGAGGATGTTGATCAGAACCTGCAGCAGGTGGTTCGCCGAGCCGAGTATGTCCACCTCTGCCACTCCAACACCAACTTCAACCGCCAGTTCGACACTCTTGGCCGAGAAGGGTACTCGCACGAGATCCGCAGCCTGTCTTTGGAGGCGCGGGATGTCCACGGGACGAAGCTCGAACGGCTCCTCCCTCGAGAATTGGAGTAGGCCGGCCGTGATCACCGCGATGCGCTGCGCATGCTTGTCGATGACGTCGAGATCCCCGAGAAGACGCTCCTTCGAGTCACCATCCTGGACCCGATACCTCAGGACCTGCACCTTCCCGGTGATCACGCCGATGGGGTTGTTGATCTCGTGACTCACACCAGCCGCAAGAGTGCCGATCGATGCCAACTTCTCGCTCAGTGCGAGATGGCGACTCATCTGCACCAGCTGCCCCTCGTTCCAGCGCAAGCGCGCGATCACCGTAGCGACGAAGTAGATCGACAGCGCGAGAGTGGAAGCGAAGGCGAAGATCAGCAACAGGAACCCTGCCGGAGTGATCTTGCCTAGTTCCGCCAGACCCAGTCGAAGCGGATGGTGGGCCAGTAACTCCATGCGCTCCGCGAATGCCAACCCGGTCACCAACAGTAGGCTGGTCACTGCCACCACGACGGCAGACCGGATCGACAAGACCAGGGCAGCAATGACTGCGTGGAACGAATAGAACGAGGCGAGCGGGTTCGTGATCCCTCCCGAGTAGTGCAGCAAGCCGGTGAGCAGCAACAGATCCACGGCGATCTGCAGGTAGACATGCTGCTGCACCGTTTCGAGCTTGCCCCGACGCAATCGGCGGAACACGGCGATGTAGACCAGGTCGGCAGCGAGTATCAGCCCCCCGAGCAAGTACAGTGGGACAGCATCCGCTACGACCTCGAGAGCATGGGCAGCCAGCGCACTCAGCCAGATGACGCTGGCGGCCACTACGAGCCGGAGGCGGTTGAACCAGACCAACTGGGCCAACAAGGACTCGAGTCTCTGGTCTGCTGCCGACAGGGGTAGCATGGCTCGCAACTGCGATGGAAAGCCACCCCAATCGGAGATGCAAGGTGGAAATGGAAGCGGCCCCAGTCCTCATGAAGAACGGGGGCCGCAGAGATTGACCCGGCACTGACCTACTTTCGCGCGTAGCACTATCATCGGCCCTGGCTGCTTGACTGCCGTGTTCGGAAAGGGAACGGGTATTTCCAGCCAGGTATGGGCACCGGGAGGCGCATGGATCTCGCCGCCGACCGCAGGGTCGGAGACGAGACAGACGTTGGGTTGGTGGAAAGAGACCGCCGAGGCATCGAGTGAGGATGAGATCAAGCCGATCGACTGGTTAGTACCGGTAAGCTGAGGACGTTGCCGCCCTTACACCTCCGGCCTATCAACCTGGTGGTCTACCAGGTGTCTCAAGGGATGACCAGTCTTGGAGTTGGCTTCGCGCTTAGATGCTTTCAGCGCTTATCCAGTCCGGACATAGCTACCCAGCGATGCCGCTAGCGCGACAACTGGCACACCAGAGGTCCGTTCTTTCCAATCCTCTCGTACTAGGAAAGAGTCTCCTCA
>JAEUHU010000368.1 GCA_016793305.1 Planctomycetota bacterium | reverse complement strand
CGACGAACTGGCGTCGACGGTCTCGCGGTCGGACTGGCCGAACTGGCGCAGCAGGTGGCCGGCGGGGGCCGGCTGCTGCAGGTCGCTGGCGCGCACCAGGTCGCCTTCGCGGCCGCGCGCGGCGCGCTGGCCGAGCGGCAGACCCATCGCCTCCAGCTCGGCGGCGAGTTCGGCGACGCGCTTCTGGTCGCCGCGGCGGCGCGCCTGCTGCAGCTCGCGCAGCAACGGTTGGGCGCGCTTCTGCAGTTCGGCGTCGGCGGCGAGCTTGGCCCGCGCCTCCTCCTGGCGCTTCTGCTCGATGACGCGCTGTGGTGCCGCGGCGCCGCGACCCTCCTGGACCATCGCCAGCAGTTCCTTGGCGTCCGCCTTGGCGAGCTCCGCGTACTGGTCGTAGACCGGCTTCGCGCGTTCGTCGAGCGGCCGCAGTCGTTCGTCGACGTCGTCGAACACCAGCGTCAGCAGCGAGTCCCACAGTTGCTCGGCGGTCATCCGGCGCAGCAGCGGGCCGCGGAACGTGAAGGCGACCCCGGCGGCCGGATCCTCGCTCGGGCTCTGCCGCGCGAACAGCTGCGTGTGCACCAGCACACGCTCGAACTGGCGGAGGTCGAAGTCGAGGTCGATCATCAGCTTCTCGATCGCGGCGAGCAGCTCTGGATGGACGGCCTCGGTGTCCTTCTTCCAGTCGTCGACCGGATCGACCAGGCCCTTGCCGAAGGTGCGCGCCCACATCCGGTTGGCGATCACCTTGGCGAACATCGGGTTCTTCTTGCCGGTCAGCCACTCGGCGAGCGAACTGCGCGAGTCGACCTCGGGAGCCCCGGCGGCGCGGCCGCGTTGCCGTTCGCGGTTGCCGCGCACCGGCTCGGTCTTCGGCGGCGCCTTCAGCTTCACCTTGGCGCCGAACAGCGTCTCGGCCGCGATCGGCGTGCCCGGCTTGGCGTCGTCGTACTTGTAGTCCGCCGGCAGCTTCTCGACGCCGGTGCCCGAGCCGTCGAGACCGTTGTTGAGGCGGCGCAGCAGCTGCTGGGCCTGCTGGCGCACGCGCGGATCGGCGTTGGCGAGTTCGCTGCGCAGGCCGACCAGGTTCGGCAGCGCGTCCTCGTCGCGGTACTTCAGGCCGCCGAAGAACGCCGCCATCTGGAAGAACTCGCGCTGCGTCCAGTGTTCGAACGGGTGGTTGTGGCACTGTGCGCACTCCATGCGCGTACCGAGGAACAGCCGCAGCGTGTTGGCCATCGCGTCGTGCGGCATGTTCTTGTCGCGCAGCAGCATGCCGGTGGCGCCGTGGCCTTCCTGGTGGGCCGGGCCGCTGGCGGTGAGCAGCTCGCGGACCAGCTGGTCGTACGGCTTGTCCTGTTGGACCGAGCTGCGCAGGTAGTGGGCGAACGGTTCGCCGCTGAGGTCCTGCTGGCGCGACTTCAGCCGCAGCAGGTCGAACCACCAGTTGCTGAAGTGGCTGGTGCGGCCGGGCAGGTCGAGCAGCAGGTCGACCAGGGCGTGGCGCTTGTCGGGTGAGCTGTCGGCGAGGAAGCGCTCGGTCTCGGCGAGGTTCGGGATGCGGCCGACGATGCCGAGGTAGGCCCGCCGCAGGAACGTCGCGTCGTCGGCCTCGGGCAGCGGCTGCTCGCCCTTCTTCTGCAGCCCGCGCAGCAGCAGCGCGTCGAGGCGGGCGGCGTCCTCCTGCACCTTCGCCAGTGGCCGCACGCTGTCGACACGCCGCGCCGGGCTCTGCGGATTGACGGCCGCGGTCTGGGCGGTGGCGACCGTGGCAAGGGTCGAAGCGAGCAGAACGACGAGACCTTGGATCGTTCGAATCATGGTGGCGGGCGACGGGGTCGTCGCGAAGGCGCATTGAACGCGTTTTCGGTCGAATCGACCACCGGGTGGTGCGGATCCGAGGCGATCCGGAGCCGAGTTTCGAGTCGCCGAGCCCCATTCCCGAAGGCGCCGATCAGCTGCCGGCCCGACGGCGGAGCATGGCACGCACCCGACCGGCGTCGTCGCCGTCGGCCACCACGGCGCGGGCGCGCCGGGTCTGAACCTGCGCGTCCGGCAGCTCGGGGACAGCACGGCGCACGGCCTCGCGCACGGCCTGCAGGCGCCGTTCGCCGAGCGCGACCGCGGCCGCCTTGGCGCGGCGCTTCTGCAGCCGGTCCGTGTCGCCGGCCGACATGTCGAGAGCCTGGTCGAGCGTGCGGCCGAGTTCGCCCAACTGCCGGTCGAGGGCGGCGAGTTCGGTCCAGTGCGTGCGGGCCTCCTGGACCTGGCCGGTGGCGTAGGCGGTGGCGACCCGTTCGGCGAGCGGCGCGCGTTGCCGCACCAGTTCCTGCTGGCGCTCGCGCAGGGTGCGCACGGTCCGCTGCAACTCGGTCCGCGGAGGGTTCGCCAGCTGGTGCGCTCGTGCCTCGTCGGCGCGGCCGAGTTCGTGGACCAGCACGATCTCGAGGGTCGGGTCGCCGACGACCGCCGCCAACAACGGCCCGAGCTCGGCGGGACGCAGTTCCGGGTCGCCGGGACCGAAGGTCCAGGTCGCAGAGACGTCCGGCACCCCGTTGGCGCCGCCGAGGCCGATGGCGCCGGTCAACATGCCGCCCGCGCGCCCGGCCGCGCTGGCCACGGCGTCGGCCAACACCGCGACCAGCGCGTCGACGACCGCTTGGGTCAAGGCGCCGGCTCCCGAACGTTGGCCCGGCAGGGTGACCTTCAGGGGGATGCGCTGTTCGTCGGCTTCGTTGCGCAGCAGGAACAGCACCGTGTCGAGTGGGGCCGGCAGCCGCAAGTAGGTCGAGATCGGCCCGCCGGGTGGTTCGCGCAGCGACAGCCAGGTGAACACCGTCGTGCTCGCGAGGTCGAGGCCGTCCTCGCCGCGCAGCACGAACGAGCTGGAGTGGTCGAGCAGGCCGTCGGTCAGCTCGACGCCCGAGGCCTTGGCGAGGCCGCGCAGCGCTTGCAGTTCGAAGCCGCCGACGTCGACCTGCAGGGTGCCGATCGGCTTCGGGAACAGCTGCAGCTCGCCGCGCACGCGCGCTTCGTCGAGCAACGGCCGTTGCTCCATCGTGTGCTGGTCGTTGCCGCCGAGCACGGCCGCACCGGCGGAACCGACCAGGCCCGACAGCAGGGAACTGCGCAGCACGCGTTGTTCGAGGGTCACCGGGCCGCCGCGCACTGCGGCGCGGAAGCGGAACGGGTGGACCTCCTGCAGGCCGCGCGTCGTGAACCCGTCGAGTTCGAACTCGGCGTCGGCGAGCGGCAGGTCGCTCGGTGGCTCGGTGGTCGCGTCGCGCAGCGCCACCGACAGGCCCTGCACCGCGAGGTGGTCGATCGCGAACTCGGCGGCGGGCCGCGTCGGTGCTGCCGGTGGGGCTTCAGGCGCCGAGCCTGCGGCCGTCTGCTCGTTCGGGGTCGGCGTGGCCGAGCGCAGCCGCATGCCGAGCAGTTCCATTCCTTCCTGGGTGCGCGCGGCCTGGATCGCCAGGTCGTCGACGTGCACGCTGCGCAGCAGCAGGTCGCCGCTGGTCGGATCGAAGGCGCGCAGCGTCACGTCGAGAGCTCCGATCTTCGCGAGCGGCTGCCCGGTGGCCGTGTCCAGCAGCGCCGTGTCGAGCAGGGAGAACTCGCCGGCGAACGCGCGCGTCGGGTCGAACTCGCGCGGGTCGCGGCGCTTCAGGTCGAGCCGCGCGTGCAGCGTCGCCTGGAGCGACATGTCGTCGACCAGGCCTTCGATCCGTTCGCCGAGGTGCGGCGACCAGCGCGCGAGCGCCTTCGGGGCGAGGCCCGCGGCGGTCAGCGTGGCGTCGAAGGTCGGCTGCAGCACGTAGGGATCGAAGGTCCCGTCGAGCACGAACGAGCGGCACAGCGGCAAGGCACTCGCTTCGAGGCGCAGGGCCAGCGGGGTGCTGCGGCCGGGCTCTGGTCGCCACCGAGCCAACGTCAGCGTCGCCTGCAGCGGCATCGGCTCGCCGTCGGCGCCCCGGCGGTCGCGCAGCACGAAGCGTTCGAGCGCGAGACTGGCCCCGTCGAGGTGCACGATCGGCAGCCGCGGTCGTTCGCTGCGGGCCAGCAGGGTGGCGGGGCTGGCGGTCGGGTCGCTGGCCGCCGCTCGGCTCGGCGCCGTCGTGGCCGGGGTTGGGGCAGCTGCTGCGCCAAGCTGTAGACCGGCGAGGTGCAGGCCGTCGTCCGTCCAGGTCGCGAGGCCACGCACGCCGAGGACGCGCAGTTCGCCGAGGTGCAGCCGGTCGGCGCCGAGTTCGAGCACCGGCAGGTCGACGGTGTCGACGGCGAGCAGTTCTTCGCCGCGGTCGACGAGCCGCAGTTCGCGCACGGCTGCGACGAAGCCGTCGGCCAGCGCGCGCGCCTCGACGGCCGCGTGCAGCGAACCGTCGGCGAGCGTGCAGCGCAGGTGCGGCGGCAGCAGGCCGTGCAGCCCGCGGCCGTCGAGCCCGGTGCCGTCGAGCGTCAAGGCCAGCTGCCAGTCGGTCCCGGGGGTGAACGAACCGCGGGCCGCGAGCTCGCGCACGGCGCCGGCGAGCTGGACCGTGGCCGACAGCGGGGTCGGGGTGGGTTCGCCGGTGGCGGCTCCGACCTCGGCATCGAGCTGCAGCCGCAACGGTTCGTCGCGCCCGGGGACCGTCAACTCGACGGTGGCGCGCTCGAGGCGCAGCGGGCCGTGGCGCAGGGGGTGGGAGCGCGCTGCGGTCGTCGCGGTGGCCAGCTTCGGTGGCGGCTCGGTGGCTGGTGTCGTGGTCACCGGGGTGTTCGTCGCCGGGGCGGTGGCCGCAGTGGGGTTCGCTGCCGCGGTCGGCGGCAGCGTGCGCAGCCCGAGCGTGTGCACTGTGCCGTCATCGTCGGTGCGCACGCTGGCGAACGGTTCGCCGAGGCGCCAGTTGCCGAGGTCCAGCCCGGCCGGGCCCACCTGCAGCTGTGCGCCGGTGCCGTTGCGAACGCGCAGCAGGGTGCGTTCGCCGTCGAGCAGCGCCAGGTTCGCGACGTTCGCGGCGATCGTCAGGCCGCCGTCCGTGCGCTCCACCTGCACGCCGAACCCGGCGCGCAGCGAGCCACCTTGCAGTTCGGGGGCGAGGCCCGCTTCGGCGAGCCAGGGGGCGAGTGCCTGCAGGGTCACGCCGTCGGCGGTGAGCTGCAGGTCCGCCTGCAGCGCGTCGCGCGCTGGGCGCAGCGTTGCTTCGAGCCGCGCGGCGTCGATCGTGTCGACGAGTCCGAGGCGCAGTTCCAGCCGTCCGGGTGGTGCGGCACAGCCGAACGCGAGCGCGTCGGCGGTCAGCGTCAGGTCGCGCAGCTCGAGCTGGCCGGTGGGAACGACGCTGGCGTCGGTGAAGCGCACCGCCGCACCCTGCCAGCGCAGCTGGCCGAGGCGCAGCGCCGGCCAGGGCCCGAGCGCAGCCGGTGGCGCGTCGTCGGCCGGCGCGGCCGGTCGGTCGGTCGCGGAGGCCGTGCTCGGGCCGAGCCGCAGCCCGCACACCCGCAGCGAGCCGTCGGCCGCACGTGCCGCAGTGAGCTCGGGGCCCTCCAGCAGCACGTCGCCGATCGCCAGTTCGCCGCCATTCTGGCGCAGGTCCTGCACACGCAGCCGGGGCAAGCGCACGGCTTCGCCGTCGCCGCGCAGCTCGAAGCCACGCAGCTCGAGCGACGTCGACGCGCCGGCATCGAGCACGAACGTGCCGCCGAGGTCGAGGCCGCCCTCGGGCCAGGTGACGCCGCGATGCGCGAGCGGTTCGGTGAACCGGCCGGGCGTGATGCCGTCGAGTTGCAGCCGGAACGACGCTTCCACGCCGTGCTCGCCGAAGGTGAGTTCGCCGTCCTGTACGCTGCCGGCGCGCAGGTGGCCCGGCGCCTGCAACGTCAGCGCGAATGGCGTGCGCGGTCCGTTCGCGCCGGCCACCGACGGCCCGAGCGTGGCGTCGAGCGCGAACCGCGGCGTCTCGTCGCCGAGCAGTTCGACGTGCAGCGCGCCGGCGAGTTCGGGGGTGGCAGGCGCGCTGCTGCGCACGTCG